>CAJOEG010000138.1:1077-5676 GCA_905233405.1 uncultured Bacteroidales bacterium
GTCCACAGCTTGAAGTCGCAATTGAAAAGCATAAGCGGTATGGCAAGCGGCACCGAAATGTTCATTATCAACTTCTGTATGCTCTCGAAAGTGGCGGCATCGGCAGTGCCTGGTTCAAAAGTTACGAATCCAGTGAGGCTCATTATTATGCCGACTGCGTAAGCAAGTATCACGGTACCTATTTTCTGCAATATTTTCCATTTGTGGAATGCCGACACTATAATTATCGGGAAAAGCAGGTATATTGCGATTGCAATTATTATTCGCATATGTGTACATATTTTGTTTTATATGTGCAAAAGTAGGGCTTCCGATTGAAACGAAAACGGCTGGGCGGAATGTTTAATTAAACTTAGGTTGTTAATACCGCAAATATGGTTGTGCGGATAGAATCCGCTGGAAGAGACGGAACATATATGCGTAGGAGCAGGATTGAATCCCGCCCCTAAGATATTGTTCCACAAACATTTCGGTTATTCCTTGATGAATTTGCGTTGGGAAATGACCGACCCTTCGACTTCGCTCAGGGTGCGGATGCGTACCACATACACCCCTGCCTTCAAATCTTCCATATCACAAACCGCATTGTCGCTATTTACCTCAATCCTCTTCACAACCTGTCCCATCACATTTACAATCTCGATTTCTGAAATGGTTTCCGACGATGTGATGTTGAGTGTATTGCCAACAGGATTCGGATATAATTCCATTTCATTTTCAATGCTGTTTTCTTCCACACCAGCACAATCTGGTATTTCCATTATTTCGCGGAACCATCCTCCCCAGTTAGATGTCATGTATGCATCTCTTGCTCCACAACCCACATACAGCCGAATATTATCGGTTGCACTATATTCTCCCGACTCAATTGAATTCATAAACATATAGCAGGCTTCTGGCGGTATTGGAGAAAGTATTGATATTGCTCTTAAATTTGTGCACATGGCAAAAGCACTCAAGCCAATGCTTTCCACATTTCTGCCAATACTTACAGAATCAAGATTCTCGTTTGCATAAAATGTGTACGGACCTATTCCTTCAACAGAATTGGGAATTGTTACAGAAGTCAGCCCTATACATTCGGCGAAAGCACCATCAGCAATTCCTTTTGTGCCTTCCTCTATTGCCAATGCACCATTGAGCCCGTCGCCTTTGTATCCAAGGCACCACCCGTCCAAATAAAGAATACCATCAGGCTGTGCCTCATACCACCCAGTCCCATTAAAGACTTCATGTCCAATGC
The DNA here is from genome assembly GCA_905233405.1 of uncultured Bacteroidales bacterium. Classification (GTDB taxonomy): domain Bacteria; phylum Bacteroidota; class Bacteroidia; order Bacteroidales; family ML635J-15; genus Bact-19. The sequence continues at coordinate 2,321 of CAJOEG010000138.1, forward strand.
TTGTGACGGAATTTGGAATCGTTACTGAAGTCAGTCCACTACAATTACGAAATGCACCCCATTCGATGTTCGTAACTGAATTAGGGATTGTAATTGATGACAATCCGCTACAATTTTCAAAAGCATAATTGCCAATACTTGTTACTGAATTTGGAATTGTAACCGATGTCAGTCCGCTACAACAAGAAAATGCGCCATCGTCAATGCTTGTTACTGAATAGGGAATTGTTACTGAAGTAAGTCCACTACAATTACGAAATGTATACTCGCCAATGCGTGTTACTGAATTGGGGATTGTTACCGACGTAAGTCCGTTGCAGCCATAAAATGCCCAAGCACCAATGTTTGCAACCGAATTACCTATTGTCAACGATGTCAGTCCGCTGCAATTTTCAAAAGCATAACTGCCAATGCTTGTTACTGAATTTGGTATTGTAATCGATTCAAGGCTGCTGCAACCCGAAAAAGCAGAACCGCCAATGCTCGCAACAGAATTGGGAATTGTTAATACACCATTAAGGCTGCTGCAACCCAAAAATGCAGAACTACCAATGTTTGTAACAGAATTAGGAATAGTTAATACTCCAGTAGGACTACTGCAATCTTCAAATGCATAAGCAGGAATATTTGTTACATTAGAACCGATGTTCAAGGTTGTCAACGATGTGCATCCATTGAATGGACCCGAATATCCAATCGTTGTGCAGTCGGTCGCATTGAAGTTGACTGTTGTCAGACCGCTGCAACCATAAAATGCACCAGCACCAATGCTTGTTACAGAATTGGGAATTGTCAATGTGCCAGTCAGTTCGCTACAACCATAAAATGCATAATTGCCAATGCTTGTAACAGATTCTGGGATTGTAATCGATGTCAGTTCGCTACATTCAGAAAATGCATAATCGTCAATATTCACAACAGAATTGGGGATTGTATATGAATCTTGGGATCCCATAAACATTATTAACCTTGTCATTCCATAGTCAAATAGTACATTGTCAACAATTCTGAAATTTATATTGTCAGGATTCAAATTTATCTGTACATTACGGTTAAATGACCTTCCTATACTTGTGACAGAATTTGGTATCGTGACAGCTGTAATACCCCAAACATACGTAAATGCATTATTAGCAATTCCTATTGTACCTTCATTTATTGTCAATTCCCCTGTTGGGGTATCGCCCTTGTATCCAAGACACCAATCATCCAAATATAGCACGCCGTCAGGCTGATTATTGTACCATCTTGTCTCATAAAATGCATTCTCACCAATGCTTGTTACAGAATTGGGAATTGTAACCGATGTCAGTCCACTACAATATCTAAACGCATAATCTCCAATGCTTGTTACCGAATTTGGAATTGTAATTGATGTCAGTCCGCTGCATCCAGAAAATGCAGAATTACCGATGCTTGTAACAGATTCTGGAATTGTAATTGATGTCAGTCCGCTGCAACCAGAAAAAGCCTCATAACCAATGCTAGTTACTGAATTGGGGATTGTAACTGATGTCAGTCCAGAGCAACCAGAATATGTATAATTACCAATGTTTGTTACCGAATTTGGAATTGTAACAGATGTTAGTCCACTACATCCAGAAAAAGCACCATAGCCAATACTTGTAACAGAATTTGGTATCGTAACAGATGTTAGGCTTTCGCAGTCATCAAATGCATATCTGCCAATGCTTGTAACAGAACTACCTATTGTTACCGATTCAAGAGAAAAACAACCATAAAATGCACCATCACCAATGTTTGTCACAGAATTGCCGATTGTAACCGATGCCAGTCCATAGCAATAATCAAAAGCATAACTACCAATGCTTGTAACAGAACTACCTATTGCTACCGATGTCAGTCCTATGCATGCTTCAAATGCTCCTTCGCCAATATTCGTGACAGAATTAGGGATTGTAATTGATGTCATACCATAACAATAACCAAAAGCCACATCGCCAATTCTCGTTACAGAATATTCCACATCGTTATAATTCACATGTTCAGGAATAATTACTTCGCCACAATACGAACTGGACGATATGGTTTCATCTGGAAGTACGGCATAAGTAACTTCTACTGTATAAGGAGCGGTTCTGGATGTGATGTTATAATACAAAGTTTGCCCGCTTTCGCATACTGCCGAGAAATCGTATGCAAATGCATGGCTGCCAAAAAGGATGGCGAAAAGGGAAAGTAATAGAAATCTTTTCATATTAATTATCAATATTTTATATTTCGTATAAGGTGAAGAATTACAGTGCAAACTTACATAAAAATTGTTGATTTTTATGCCAGTATAATAAAGAAAAATCATCATTGATAATCAGTATGTTGCATTTTTTCTTTAGAGGAAAAATAAGTAAAAATTGATTGAGACGCAAAATTGCGCTGTACAGGAGAATTGTGCCTTGGTACGATTGTTGATTCTTTATATCCGCGCAATTCAAATTATCGAATCATCAAATTTTCAAATTTTCAAATCATCGAATAGTTTCAATCTTCTGCTCCCCTGATATTTCCACAAATGTAGGAATGGCCTTTATTCCGTATAATTTGGCGGTTATGCTTTCCCATGACTTGAAATCACAGAGGTTTGTTGCGCTGCCTAATTTGTGGAACTTTATTGCTTGAAGCCATTGTTCGCGGTTGTTGTCGAGGGATATGAGGATTATTGATCTGCCGTTGTTTTGGGCAAGGTAGTTTTGTGCTTCCTTTATCGATTTTTTGTCCCACGATGCCCAGAAGCACAGGGTTATTTCTTCGCCTTTGAAATCGCTTAGTCTTATTGTGTCGCCATTTTGGTTAGGCATGGAAAAATCAGGTGCATTGGAGCCTTCAGAAAGGTTTACATATTGTCGGTTCTGTTGTTCCTGCTGCAACTCAAACCGTCTTACTTCCGACTCAAGGTAGCGCGTTTCCTCAAGGTCAGGATTGTGGGCTTTCATTTCCTCAAGCACATACTTGTAGGTTTCGTAGTCGGTAGGAAGTTGCATTATCGGCGTGGTCGAAACATATTGGTGCAAAGCGAAATATATTATCGGTGATTCGTGGTTTTTCTTTATGAAGTCGGTAATAAACTGCTTGTCGCTTTGGTAAAGGCTGTCGGCAATGTGGTTGCTTTTTTCGAGGCTGACCTTGTCGATGCCGAATTGCTGGCTTACAGTACTTCGCAGTTCTTCAACCTTTTGCGTGCTTTCTATCATTCTGACATTTAGTCGCTTCAGTTCTTCGCAATCGGTTGTGCCTGATATTGAATAGTCGGTTATATTGTTGAAGTCTGTTGATAATGAAATGCTTTCTCCATTGACTGCGCAAATATGTATTGGCGTGGCATTGTTTATTCGGAGCCT
>CAJOEG010000139.1:0-3256 GCA_905233405.1 uncultured Bacteroidales bacterium
CTCGATGTATCCGAACAGGCCTGTGTAGCTGCCAGATGTACGGAGGTTGGTAATCCTATTGCCTTGTCCGTGGAAATTACCCTTGAATGGGTGCAAGGCTGTTCCTATTGCAGTCCAATCGACATTTTCCAATCCTTCAATATTGCTTGTCAGGTAGAAATCCACACCCTTGTATCCGTTTACATTGTATGCCTCAACCACTTCAGCTGTTACTGTGTGTGTGGCAAGGTCATATACACGTGCTTCGAACATACCATTGTTACCGCTGTTAACAGCATCTCTGAAATCCTTGAGTTCGTCTTGTGAGCGAATAGCGATAGGTGGCACGTATGTAGTATTAGCCAGGAACATAGTCTTTGAATAGGAGCCAATTGTTGCAGTGATTGTCAATCGCATAAACTGGTTCGTGATATGTGCTGCACCTGTGCTTCCGTTGATTGTAATCTTGCTGTCGTCGGAAACTGTCCATACCTGTCCATCTGCAACCGTAACATTGAAATCGCGGGTTGTAAGCTGGTTGGTATTTGTTGGAGCAACAGCCTCGCCTGCGTCAACATCAAGCATTATAGGAGTAGCCGCCAGCAATACAGGTGTACTAGCTAAAGCATTAGCCGGATTTATAGGCATTGGGTAGTAGCCTCTCTTATACCACCACTTACCGTTTGTAAATTCAGACAGCGCTGATGGCTTTGTTCCATCTGCTGTGGCAACAAGTTCGGATGTAAGTTTGCCAGTACCATTGGATGCCGTAACAATACCAAGCGCACATTGCTGCAAGTCGAAATAGTTTCTGTTTACACTTAACGAGCCTCTTTCGGGACAATTTGTTATGGTATCGTTGTCAACGCCTATGATATTGCCTTCTTTAGAATTAAAGCCATATACATTCAGGCACTGTGCAACGTATGCCCTGTAAACATCGTTATAACCGACAATTCCGCCTATAGATGTTGCAGTACCGCTGGTGGTTATTACTTCACTAGCATTCAAGCAGTATCTTACTTCCGACATATAGTTGTAACCACATATACCGCCTACATAGCTGCTACCAGTTACCTTTGCATTGTTTGCACAGTTTAGCACACTGTCGCGGGCAAATGTACAGAAAGATGAGAGACTTGAATTACTATCACCACTGCTTTTGCCGACAATACCGCCAACGTATGAACTTGTGCTGGTTACATCACCGGTTGCTGTACTTTCTTTAGCCGTGGAATATGAACCAAGGCAACCGCAAACACCACCCGAATATGATGATGAGGCTATTACCGACCCTTTGAAATGGCAATTCTCAATTGTGAAATATGTGGTACTGTTCAATCCTCTTCCGAAGCCTACAATACCACCAACATACGAAGTACCTCTAACATTACCTTCAACTACTAAATCCTTGATACCACCAGTGCCACAACTTACGTATATATATCCGAAAAGTCCAGAATATGCAACATTGCTTGATACATTCAAATCGCTAATGATATGATTGTTACCGTTAAAGTTACCTCTAAATGGATTGGTGGATGTTATTCCAATAGGTGTCCATGTATCTTCAATGGTAATATTGTTTGTAAGGTTAAAGGTCTTTCCGCAGTAACCGTCCATATTCATAAGTCCCTTGTACGAGCCCTCGAGACCGGCATTTACTGCATCGCGGAAAGCGCAAAGGTCAGCGTAGCTAGTAATATCGTATGGATTCTCGCCCAATACGCTGGTAAGCACTTTCTTGGTATATTCAATATCTTCAAGGTCATCGATTTTGGCAGTAAGGACAACCGAACCATATGGGTCTAAATGTACCAAGGTTGCCAATGTTCCTGATATGGTTATTAATCTGGTATTGCTACTGCTCCATGTGAAACCGCTGGCAACTGTGAAATTGTGCTCTACCTCGCTGAAAATTTCGCTACCTGCAAATGTTACTGTCGCTGCGGCAATCTTCACAAGGTTGTTTACTGCATCGCCAGATAGACCGCAACCTACATTCTTAGGAGTAGGATAAGATGTCCCTGTAAAGTTCCAATGTTCACTTAACGTTCCTGATGTAAGCGCTAAAATTTCCGAAGTAGTTTTTCCTTCAGCTTTGCCTGAAATATCTTCATTTGTAACGCCACCAATTACAGAACGCTGCTTGTCGTAGTAGTTGTTTGTAAATGTAGGATTGTATCCACTTGCCCTTACACCTGCGATACTTCCGCCCGAACTTACAGTACCTGTATTAATACAATTTACAATTTCGCTTCCATTATTGCCAATAAAAGCGGTGATACCTCCTGTATTTTCTGATGTACCATAAACGTTTCCTGAATTCAAGCAGTCGTGTATTTTTGTACCGTTTTGTACATACCCAATTATGCCGCCAGCATGATTGTTCGCTTTTATTTCGGCAATATTTATGCAGTTTGCTATTCTTGCCGAACCGCCATTCTGTCCTATTATACCGCCGCAGTAGCTGCTTGTGCTTGTTATTTCTCCTCCCGCAGAGCAATTTTCAACAACGCAATATGCCCCTGCGTAACCAATTATACCGCCTGTATATTGGCTACTTGCATTTATCTTGCCGTAAAAATGACAGTTTTTGAATTCAACAGAATCCGCATAAGTTCCTTTTGTTCGTCCACAGAAGCCACCTAAATACAATGTGCTTGATGTTACATTTCCTGTAAGTTTTATATTCCTGATTTTTGCATTGTTGACGACACCGAAAAGACCTGAATTATGATTTGTTCTATTTACTTTAATATTTTTAAGCAACTTATTTTGACCATCAATTGTTCCACAGAAAGGATTCTCGTTTGTACCAATAGGGGTCCAGTTGCTGTTGGGACTCATATCGATGTCGTCTGTAATCTGTATTGTTATGCCTTTGAAGCCGTTGTATGCCGATACGCCTTGGTAAGAACCTCTTGCACCGTCATTTACTGCATTCCTGAAATTTTCAAGTTCGCTAAGAGTTGCTATTGTAAGTACAGGAGAGGAAGTATATGGTTTTTCGATAACGAAAACTTTGCTCCACTCTCCGCTTGTAGCGGTTATAATTGCAGTACCTTCTGTACTCCCTATAGTTGCAGGGTTTGCAGACACATCAACTATGCTAGTATTGCTGCTCGTATATGTATAGCCGTCCATCAGGGTAAAATCGGCAGGCTCGTTGTAGTATGCCAATGGTGATCCTGGCAATCCGATTGGCAGAGCAGCCAACCTTGCAACAGTTTTGTCGCTTATATTGGCAGGAATCGGGTAATAGCCAGCAATAAAT
>CAJOEG010000139.1:3270-5238 GCA_905233405.1 uncultured Bacteroidales bacterium
GCAACTGGTTTTTCGTCATTTGTTGTAACTGTGAGATCAGAAGTAAGTTTGCCTTCGGCAACATTTGTATAATCGGCACCATATACACCACCTACACGACTTCTTTGCTTGTCATAGTAGCAGTATGTTGTGTTCGTCCTATTGTTTGCTCCAATTATGTTACCACCATAGATAGTGCTTCCGTTTGTGCCGGTGCTTATTGTTCCTGTGCTTATGCAATATTTGATTATACTATTGCTGGTTCTGTTTCCTGTAATACCGCCAGCCGTGTAGTTTCCAAATACGCAACCGCCATTGTTGCAATATGTGATTGTGGAAAGATTCGTATATCCAGTAATACCGCCAACATTTTCTGGCGCGTGTACCCAGGCAGCGTTTGTACATCCTGTAATTTGATTGTATGTGCTAGCATCACCTCCTCCTATAGTTCTGGCTGTTATACCTCCTGCGTATGATTCGAGAGAGGTTATTGTACCAGCAACTGCACAATCAATTATATCGCAGTATGCTTCTGCATCTCCGACAATACCGCCTGAATAAGATACGGAAGTGACTTCGCCGTTGAATGTACAGTTTCTTATGATTGTTCTATGTGCAGATGTTCCTTTGGCATTACCCACAACGCCACCAACTTCACTAAAATTGGAAATTACGCGTCCTTCTACATTGAGATTTTCAACAATTGCACTGCCGATTTCAGTAGATGAGACATATCCGAAAAGGCCCTTAAACGATTTCCAAGTAGTCGGACTTACGACTAGATTTTTTATTATGCAGTTGCGGCCGTCAAAATGTCCCTGAAATTCAAGGCCTAAGTAGCCAGTTCCAATTTCTGTCCAAGTTTTGTTGTTAAGGTCGATAACAACTTGGTCTATACCATTTCCGACATATACTGTCTTGCCAGCAAATGTTTCGTATGTATTTACCAGCTTTGCAAAACCAGCAAATTCCGCTGCAGTGTAAATTGTAAACTCTGAAGCATCCCTGTGGTTGTGATACCACGCCGTATCGATGGACGAACCATTCCATACAGATGGTGTCTGTGCGAATACTTCTTGCATACCAAACAATGACATGCAGAAGATTGTAATTAATAAAAATCTCTTCATCTAAAAAAGCATAAGGTCAATAAAGTATAGTTGCAAAAATTGCGTGCAAAAATAGTAAACATTTTTTATGACGAAACAATTTTGTAGTTAAAATTTCGTTTATATTTAATAATAGGTATTTTGTTATACACCAAAGCGAATGTTGTAGTCGTATTGTGGCAGAAATATTATTTGAAAAATCCAAGACTTATTAAGGGATTGCTGTTGAGAAAAAATATTAAAATACGATTACATACTGACATTTGTTAGGTATCTTGCCGAAAAATATTTGCCAATGAGTGCAGCCGACATAATAATCATTATAGTAATAGCATTTTTTGCTATTAAAGGCTTGATTTGCGGACTTATAAAGGAGGCAGCAGGAATAGCGGCGATACTTGTTGGCTTGTTTATCGCAGTGAATTTTTCGGGTTGGTTGACTAACTTCATTCTCGAAAAAGGATGGTTCGACCCCAAGTATCTCGAAATAATCAGTTTTACAATAATTTTCCTCGGGGTAATAATTTTAGTCATTCTTCTGTCTAAACTACTAAATAAGTTTGCTGACGCCATAAGCATACAGTGGCTCAACAAGTTGGCTGGTTTCTTTTTCGGAGGCATTAAGGGCGCGTTAATCGTTGCAGGAGCCTGCTATCTCATAGAACGCATAATACAGAATTTTAGCCTTACAGAACAGACATTTTTCGCCGACTCGAAGATATATGCCCAACTGCTGGAAGTGTTTGGGAAGATATTTTTGTAGGATGGTTTAGGTTGTTTATGATTGTTCCCAATTGTTACAAGTTGTTTGAAATTGTTTGAAATCGTTTGAAATCGTTTTGTTGAGACGCAAAATATTGCGTCTGGACATTATTCGTTT
>CAJOEG010000139.1:5261-9853 GCA_905233405.1 uncultured Bacteroidales bacterium
AGGTTTGTGATGATTAATTTTACTTGCGAAGAATTTCGCAACGAAAAATTTCGCATATAATTTTCCATTAATAAATAATGTGTTATATTTGCGAAAAATTTCGCAATGAAAATTTTCGCAAATATGAATAATCCGTTCAAATTCGGAAGTGTTGTCGATGACGACTTCTTTACCGACAGAATAAATGAACTGTCGTACATAAAGGGCATAATGAACAGCGAGAACCATCTGATTCTCATAAGCCCACGCCGTTATGGAAAAAGCAGCCTGGTACTCAAATGCGTGAAGCAGATTTCGCGCCCATACATAATGCTGAACCTGCAAAGCATTACCGACACTAACGACTTCGCCGTAAAAATATTAAAGGCGGTTTTCAAACTTTACCCCAAGGAAAAACTGAAGCACCTGATTGCAAACTTCCACATCGTCCCGACAATAACATCCGACATACAGACAGGCAACATTGAAGTTTCGTTCAATCCAAGCGCCAACAGCACTGTTATGCTCGAAGATGCAATATCTCTATTGGAAAATGTAAGCACAAAAAACAAGCGACTGATTGTGATACTTGATGAGTTTCAAGAAATTGGAAGTATCGGAAAAGGATTGGACAAGAAAATGCGAGCCATAATGCAATTGCAGAAAAATATAAACTACATATTCCTTGGCAGCCAGGAATCGATGATGGAACAGATTTTCGAAAGGAAAAAATCACCGTTCTACCATTTTGGTCAACTTATGCGACTAGGAAAAATTCCACAGGCTGACTTCGAGGAATACCTTGAAAAAAGGCTTTCGCCGATTACGAAGGAATATAAGGAACTGATTTCCGAGATTATTCAAATCACAAAATGCCACCCATATTATACTCAGCAACTTGCATTTCAAGTATGGGACTTGGCATATCGCGAAAAAATCTCGGACAACCTAGTAGATACGGCAATAAACAGGATTCTTCTCCTTCACGACTTTGACTATGAACGCATCTGGATAAATTTCAACAAAACCGACATGCGTATTCTTCAAATGGTATGTTGCGGCAAAAATCCACTCGCAAACAAACAGATTGCTACAAGCACTTCGTTCAGCGCCATAAAACGACTTATGCGTAACGGATACATAATAAAAGATGAAACCTACGAAATAGAAGACCCGTTTTTCAGAAGGTGGATTATCAATTACACCAAATAATTTATTATGCGAAAAATTTCGCAACGAAATTTTTCGCATAATATTATTCATTGTATATCAAATGTTTATTATTTATTTTATAGGGACGCAATGCATTGCGTCCCTATAGATTCATCAATTGTTAATTGTCAATTATCCATTATCAATTGAAATATGTTTTTCCGTCAATATTTTCGAATTTTTCTTGGTCTGACCTTCTCATCTCCACCTTTCCATCGTTCCAAACCGACGGCCAGCCACCAATGATGTGACCTAAATACACAATCTTTATCGGATGCAGACCTTTTGCCAGCGCCACCGACTTGTCGTTGCGTGAAAAACGCTTAACCTCGCCAGAATTGTCAATCAACTTTTGTCCATCAATCCAAAATTCCTCGTTGTCGGTTGAAAAATAATACACACCATCCTCATCAATTTGGATGTAACCTTCGGCAATAGACGCATAGTTGTCGTAGCCATTGAGAGCCTCGCCAAAATTTGCAACACTGCGTATGTCAACCAGCTTGGAAATAATAGTATCCCTCTCGGCCTTGCCCGTCGCCTTTTCCAACTCGCTAACATTTAGGAACATTCCGGCAACATTGTGCATTTTCAGACCCTCCACCGCATTTTTTACCTGAACCGATGGTGCATATTCTTGCTTTTCGACAGTGATTTCGCGCACTTTACTCATCTTTTCAGATGGAAGCACCGAGGCAATCTTAAGCAGTGTGTTCTCCTTTATCACAATCGGTTCTGCATATTCCTTCGAATTTGGAGTAAGGTCTGAACCATCGGTAGAATATACCATTCTCACAGGGCGCGAAGTCGTGAACTCCAGTACTGCCGAATCGACAAATGCCACAAAGTTGCACGAGCCATTTGGCTGTTCTGGAAGCGGAATATGATAGGTGATGTTGTGCATGTCAAGGCGAACAAAGGCATTGTCCAAGCGTTGGCAGAAATCGGCATAGTCCTTTTTCTCCAGTGGCGACCAAGCGACTTCGGCAAGTGACATCACACGCGGATAGTATCGGTATTCACGCAAAGTATCATTATATAAGTATTCGGCCCAAAGATTGCACTGCACGCCACGCACATGCTTACCCTGTCCCAACTTCGCCAAGGTATCGGGAATTGGATTGTAGGCGTAGGTTGTCTCTAGCATCGATTTGCCGCCAATAGTTACAGGCTCTATCTTGCTGTCGCCCTGATAGTAGTCGATGTACATTCCGCCGTTGTAAGGTGTCATTATCACATCGTGACCTTTCTGTGCTGCGGCAATTCCACCGTCCTCGCCACGCCACGACATTACCGTTGCTGATGGATTTATCTCTCCGTCAAGTATTTCATCCCAGCCGATAATCTTGCGCCCGTGCTTCGCAAGCATAGCCTCAACGCGTTTCACAACATAGCTCTGCAAACAATCCTCGGGTGAATGGTCCGGATTTTCATCAAGATGTTCTTCCTTAATTCTTGCCTGGCACAAAGGACATTTCTTCCAGAAAACTTTCGGGCATTCGTCTCCGCCAATATGGAAATATTCGCTCGGGAATATCTCGACAAGTTCATCAATCACACCTTGCAAAAATTCAAATGTCGATTCCTTACCGGGACACATTACAATGTCTTCCACGCCCCAAACTATGCGTGGAGTTACAGTATCGTTGTTGCACGACAGCCACGGGTAAGCCGAAATTGCAGCAAGTTCGTGCCCGGGCACTTCAAGTTCGGGAATTACTGTTATGAAACGTTCGGCAGCATACTCGACAATCTCGCGAGCCTGTTCCTGAGTATAAAATCCTCCATATTCATAACCCTCGCCCTCAATGCGTTTTGCACCGACAGTGGTAAGTTCTGGGTATTTCTTTATTTCGATGCGCCAGCCTTGGTCGTCGGTAAGATGCCAGTGCATAGTGTTGACCTTGTACATTGCCCAAATGTCGATTTGCTTCTTAATAAACTCAACGTCAACAAAATGCCTTGATGGGTCGAGATGCACGCCACGGTAGGCAAAACGCGGTTCGTCGGAAATTTCAACACAAGGCATATACCACTCAACGTCTTTCACAAGTTCGGGCGATTCTATTTCTGCAGGAAGCATTTGCATCATGGTTTGCATTGCGTAGAAAAGTCCCGCTGCAGATGATGCCTTAGCAGACACACCATTTTCGCAAACTGAAAGGTTGTAACCTTCGCGTACAATCGAAGCATTGGCATCAAGTTCAAGTGCGATTACATTCTTTTCTCCGTTTCCCTCAACCTTGAAATCGTATCCAGTTGAAAGACTTAACTTTTTTGCAAAAAATTCGGCAATATTCCTAGCTGAATCACAATTGACAACAAAAATGGTATTCTTGTCAAGAGCAAAATGCTTGGTCGTATCAACCGACATTTCTTTCGGCACAGGAATAATGTTCACACCTTTGTTGTAAGGTTTCGTTTCGTAGTTTTTGCCGCACGATGCCAAGATTGTAGCAACGGCAATCATCAGAATGCAAATATTTCGTTTCATAGCAATTAAGTTACTTTAATAGATACATCTTTCCGACTTCCTTTTTGAAATACTTGTCGGTGCCAACATCGCGCTTTTCAATTTCCTCACCGTTGAGTTTGGCCTTTACCGTATAGAAGTAAACGCCGTTTGCAAGCCTGTCGCCGTAGGTGTCGCAGCCGTCCCACGCGTATTCGGTTATGTTCTTGCCAATGGTTATAGGACCAAGTTCCTCAAGGTATATGCGTTTTACTATTTTGCCAGTAACGGTGAAAATTTCTATTTCGAGTTCGTCGGGAGTTTCGCTGCCAGTGAGTTCAAACACGAATCGTGTCTGAGAACTGAACGGGTTGGGGTAGTTCATCAGGTTGGTTATTGTTGACTTTGTTATGATGCAGAAGTCAATCACATAGCAGTTGTCGCCAGAAATGTTGCCAGCCACATCTTTTGCCTGCACCTGAAGCCTGTAAGTTCCGTCTTCGGTGAATATTGGCTTGTATATGATTTTGCAACTATTGTCGGGCAGTTCTGCAGGAATCCACTCGATAGTTTCTGATGGGTTTTCCTGAATGCCGAAACTTATGCGCTTTGAATGTCCTGTTGTGAGGTTCGTCAAATGCAGTTCGAACAGCGAAGTGTCGTTGAGCGCCAGATATTTGTTTTCGTCCTTCAGTGTGATGAGGATTTCGGGTTTTGCCGAGACAATTTCACCGTTCATTATGAATTTGCCGTCGAAACTGACTTCAAGCAATGGATTTGTGTTGTCGTTGGTTATGTAGAAATATTTTGAAGCGATGTTGTTGTAATGGTATTGTTCTGGCTGGTAGTAGGTGCCAGTGGCTTCGTTTATCGGATTGAATTCCACCCAGATGCTGTTAAGTCCCGAAAGTCCGAGAGTTGAGTATCGTATTGTGTCGGTAATGATGTC
>CAJOEG010000139.1:9893-11281 GCA_905233405.1 uncultured Bacteroidales bacterium
CGTTGTTGTGGCTGTCGCGGAGCCAGTATTTTACCACGAGGCTGTCCATATCGTAGTTGCTGACATTCTGTGTAGCAATCGAGAATACAAGTTCGTCGCCGCGTTCTATGGTGTCGGAGTGAAAGAAAAATCCTTGTTTTGGGTCGATTGCAGTTTCGGGCACACCGTCGAAACGCAGTTGCCATTTCTTTAGTTGTGGCGGAGTGCGGTTTACTGTGTCGCGGGTAAATAGGTTGAACCGCAGGTTTGGATATGTGCGGTAGTCTATGAGGTTGCCAAGTGCCGAAAGCAGCAGGTCGTTGGCACCAAGGCTGTCGATTACACGGACTTCTTCGCCCGATGGACTTATACCGTAAACTTCGAGTTTAAGTTCATCACCATCTTCGCTCTGGTGCTCCCATTGCAGCGAACGCCATTGTTTCGACGGTCCTACAACTACGCTTTCTATGTATCCGTATGTGAGGTCGGTGACAAGGTTCAACGGATCCATATCAATGTCGTCGCCATATACTTCCCTGTGTATTGAAGGGGTTCCTTTCTTCGTGCAGAAAATATATGCCTTGTTGTTTGGTACTGTTCGTATTAGAGTTGAGCCAAGTCCTTCCATTGTTTGCTTCAGACTTTCGGGAAGCGATGAAAATGGAACGGTACGCCACGAATATATAAGTATATAGTATCCGTCAGGAACATCGTTGAGCAGGTTGTTCATTCCGTTGAGTGCTGTGGCGTTTATGTCGAATGTGAAATATGGTTGTGGGTTTGTTGCTGAGAAACATTTCGGATAGTTGCGATGTCCGTAGTTTTGTCTGTTCGATTGCCAAGCAAGGATAGTATTCGGGTCTATTACCACAGCAATCATTGCCGAGCCTGTGTTGCAATTGCTGGTTGCACCACTTTGTGGTCCAAGCGTATTGTCGATAGACCAGCGTACAACACTAAAGGTGCTAGTACCGACATTTGCACGATTGTGGCATCTTAACCGCTTCTGTCCCTGTGAATATGTAAAAACCTGTGTATTCCTATTATATTCTATTAGGTTAAAATTGTCGTTCTTGAATTGGTAGTAGTGCGCCTGAGACCATCCTTCTTCACCTTCTATATATATGAACGACGATTCTTTCCACGATGGTTCGCCTTCGGTTTGGCTTGATACTCGCCAGTAGTAAACTGTGTTTTCAGTCAGTTGGAACGGCAGTCTCCATCTTACTATTCCGCCTTCACTTTGTACTGTGGCTTCGCGCATTAATGGGCTGTTGAATGTGTCGGTAGTATCAATTTGGAAACGGTAGCCGGCAGTGCTGATGAACGGATCGCCTGTGGATGCCGTAAGCGAAACGGTTTTCGATGTTGCCGAGGTCCCCCTCGCTCCAGTATTCGCCGGCCACCTC
>CAJOEG010000140.1 GCA_905233405.1 uncultured Bacteroidales bacterium
GTCTTAGGCTTTCGCCCAGTACCAGCAAGGTAGGACCATCCTCCAGATTGTCGTAGTTGACCACAGAGATGACCTCCGCATACACCGACCTCTTCGCCACAGCCCCTACGGTTGACCCTGCCGCAAAGACCGCCCGCAACAGCACATACGTCGAAGGTCTAATCAGCAACGGTGGACCCGCCATCAACACCATCCGCCAGATGCTTGGCTCCGAAGCCGCCGAAACCCTCTTCCGCCGCTTTTTGTTCGGTACGGAAAGGTAAGCGCGCTGACAACAATATTTTTCTTTATGTTTGATAGGATATTCTTATCTACAACAGCAATCACGCATCAAAAAAATAATTAATAGTTGTATTTTAAACTATTATTAGTAATTTTGCAGTCCAATAGTTTAATTTAAAACCATTATGGGTGATATTTATATGCTTGCCGACACTATTATACTTGGCAAGATAGGCGAAAAACTAAAGTCTGTCAGGCTAAAGCAAAACATAACCCAGCAAAGTCTTGCGGAAGCCGCCAATGTGTCATTGTCAACAATCAAGAAAATCGAAAATGGAGAAATTCGTTCTTTTGACTCTTTTTTGAGGGTGCTACGTATTTTGGGCAAACTTGATGTTCTGCAGCCACTGATAGACAAGGAAGAAATGAGCCCAAGCGAGTACTACAATTTTGTTCACGCAGCGCAAAAGGCTGCTCGCAAACGGGCTGGCGGAAAAATCGGGCTTAATAAAAAGGAGAAATCAGAATGGTAGATGTTGCAAAAGTAAGTATGTTTGGCATCCCTGTCGGCACATTTCGTTGGGATGAACGGTATGATATTGCCAGTTTTGAGTATGACCACAATTTTGTCGGTCGCGGGTTGGAGCCATCGCCGCTGAAGATGCCTGTGCTAGAGGGACGTGTATATTCCTTTGCCAATCTAAGCAGGGAAACTTTCAACGGTTTGCCCGGGATGTTGGCGGATTCACTTCCCGACACATACGGTCGTGCTTTGTTTGAGAGATGGCTTGCCATAACAGGCAGAACGAGTAGCAATCCTATCGAAACGCTTTGCTTTCTTGGAAAACGTTGTATGGGTGCATTGGAATTTGAACCAGCCATAGAGGTTGGATTCGATTCAAATGCAAGATTTGAGATTGACTCTTTGGTCGAAGTTGCGAAAGATGCTCTTGCTGAGAAATCGTCATTCGGCGTAAACCTAAACGATGACAAGAAGTTTGCAATTGCAGAGATATTACGACTTGGAACATCGGCAGGCGGGCAACGAGCCAAAGCAATCATAGCATACAACAAGTCAACAGGCGAGGTTCGTTCTGGTCAAGTGAAAGCACCAGATGGATTTGATTATTATTTGATTAAGTTGGATGGCGTATCGGCTAATGCAGGATTCAAGGCAACAGAAAATTATGGTCGTTTGGAGTACTCTTTCTATAAATTGGCACAAGCCTGTCGCAGCGAGATGTCAGAATGCTCATTGATTGAAGAAAATGGACGGGCACACTTTCTAACAAAACGCTTTGACCGTGCAGACGGAAAGAAAATCCACATGCAAACACTTTGCGGCATTGCTCATTTCGATTTTCGGTTGCATCGTGCCTATTCATACGAACAAGCATTCAATGTAATGAGAGAACTGCATTTGCCATATTCGGCGGCAAAAGAAATGTTTAGGAGAATGGTTTTCAATGTGATAGTTCGAAATCAAGATGACCACACAAAGAACATTTCGTTTTTAATGGGTGATGATGGAATATGGAAACTTTCGCCTGCATACGATATGGGCTATTCGTACAATCCAAATGGCGGTTGGACATCTACTCACCAAATGTCCATTAATGGCAAATTCGACAGCATAACTCTAAAAGATTTGTTGGCATTTGCCACACTGAACAATATCAAGGACGCATCCAGTATTATTGATGAAATAATTGAAAATACTTCGCAATGGCCAAAAATAGCAAAAGACTGCGACGTGCCTTCCTCAATGGTGGATTTGATGCTTCCTAATCTATTGCTAAAACTATAATAACTACAAAACCACCTATGAACTTAAAGTTCATAAATGGTTTTGTTTCTCTATAAATTATTCCACTACAATTTTTACCGTTTCCCGCAAATTATCTCCATTTATCTGCAAGAAATACACACCTTTTTCCAAATCTGCAACAGAAATTGTTCCGCAAGAAGAACCATTCATTACTTCCTGTCCCAGAACATTGAAAATGGAATAATCTACCTGTCCGAACGAAAGGTTATTCAGATAAAGAACATCCGAAACCGGATTAGGATAAACTTCCAATGATTGGTTTGTAGATTCGTGAACTGACACTGGATCTTGCGTTGGAATTATATTTACGATAATGCCTTCAATCTTGGTCATTCCGTAGTAAAAATTTTCGTCGGGAATGTCATACCAATCATCCAACGAACCTCCGTATCCAAAATTGATATGGAACTTGCCGTCCGATTCGCGGTAGCCATCAACAACGACATTGTGTCCAACCGTACCTTCTGGATTTTCAACAGCCAAATGCGCAGGATAACCAGCTTGCAGATTGGAAATTAAAGTGGCATACATTTCATCACTTGCTTCGCGATAAAGCTGGCATTCTGTAAATCCAAACCTCTGATAGGCGGCAAACGCCTGGTCAACACGGAAGGTTCCAGAACCTTGCGAAGTATAAACTTGCGTACAAGCCGTTCCACAAGCAAAAACCACAGCGGCTGCCAACATGTCGGGTAGTTCCTCGCCACGCTGGAAAACAGCATCGACGGAATCTAGCAACACATTTAACTGCGGGAACGAAGGAAACTGCAAGTTTTCCCAGTCGTCATCAATTCTGTAGTTGCGACCAGCATAGTTGTGAAGATAGTCGTCTTCATCTGTAAAGCGAGTGCCTTGTGTTGTGCGCAGATAATTGATAATCTGCCCCATAGCAATTGCAGGGCAACCGGCATAACTTTCAGAATAACCGTTTGATGGGTCTCTAGGACATAATTGGTTGTACGGATATTCCTGTTTCCAGCAAGATGAAAGCATACCATCATTACTTCGCGTTTGCAGATTAGATGCCGGAATATCAGCAGTTTTAAGCATATTACTCTGCGCCCACACATTCGATGCGCCAAACATAATCAACAAAAAAAGAACTATTGGCTTTTCCCAAAAACGCCAAAATATTTGTGTACTCATTTGATATAATTTTAAATTAAACTTTATTTTAATTGGTGCAAAGATAGGAAAATTTTTCAAACATAATCAGTTTTTATTATCTAACAGTTCATGGAAAATCATTTTCTTTGCAAAAAAATTGAATATGAAGCGAACAATATCAATCATACCGCTTATCCTGCTGTTAGCCACGGCATTTGCGCAGCAGCCCGACAAGGCAAAATACGCCTCATCTCCAGCGGGTTTCATGCAGAAGGAAATAATGAAGGATATCACCGGCAAGGAAGGCGATGCGCCAAAGGACAAAAAGTTCGTAATGGACTTCAACGGTAAGACCTACCCCACCGACCCTGCCAAATACACAACCGTATGGCACAACGACCCTGTTTCGCAGGGACTTAGCGGCACTTGCTGGGCATACTCGGCAACCTCGTTCATAGAGAGCGAAGCCTACCGCAAGAGCGGACATCAGGTGAAACTGTCGGAAATGTTCACGGTTTACTGGGAATATGTAGCCCGAGCAGAAGAATTTGTACGCACACGAGGCAATATCGAACTTGGCGAAGGCAGCGAGTCAAACGCCATAAAGCGCGTAATGTTCAACCACGGACTTATGCCCTACTCAGCCTACAACGGACTGAAGGAAGGTCAGAAATACAACAACCATGTGAAACTTTTCACCGAGTTCAAGGCCTATCTCGACGAAGTTGCAAACAAAAATCTCTGGGACGACGATGTGGTTGGCAAGGTAAAGACAATCCTCGACCGTAACATCTGCACGCCTCCCGAAACATTCATCTACGAAGGCAAGACCTACACGCCTAAATCGTTTATGGAGGAATACTTGAAAGTAAGACCGAACGACTATTTCAGCTTCATGTCGTTCAAGAAATACCCGTACAACCAGCGCCACGAACTCGAGGAGCCCGACAACTGGTGGCATAGCAACGAATACTACAACATTTCGCTTGACGACTACATCTGGATTATTCGCAACGCCATTACAAACGGCTATTCGGTAAGCCTCTGCGGCGACACATCGGAACCTGGCTATGTGAAGGAAACCGAAGTCGGCATAATCCCGACTTTCGACATTCCCGCCAAGTACATCAATGCCGACTCGCGCGAAATGCGCCTAGAAAACGGTTGCACCACCGACGACCACTGCATACAGATTGTTGGGTACCAAAAGATTAAGAATCAGTACTGGTACTTGATAAAGGACTCTGGTTCGGGCGGAATGGACGGCGCACACCGTGGCTACCGCTTCTACAGCGAGGACTACATCAAGCTGAAAATGATAAACATAATGGTAAATGTCGATGCCGCAAGGAAAATCCTGGACGGAATAATAAAATAGTAACAGTCATTCCGCATGACAAAGCGAACAGCATAAGGTACGTTGCT
>CAJOEG010000141.1 GCA_905233405.1 uncultured Bacteroidales bacterium
CATACATTGCAAGTTTCGAGGCTATGCCAGAACATTCTGCTATTTGGGCTTGCACTTTTGAAGAAGAAACACCTATCTACACCACCGGACAGTTAATAGCCAGCGATGGTAACTGGGAACTCCAGACCAAATCAGATTTTTATGGAGAAAACTATTACTGGGCATTGAACAGCACAAGCGATGCACATCCTCGCGGTGATTATACTGATACTCCAGAACACTGGATGATGATAGATCCAGGAAATGGACGCGGTGCTGGTTTCGACTTCGACTCCTATATCCTGTTTACTGGAATCGACCTTACAGGAACAACTAACCCTCAGGTTTGCTTCTATGAATACAGACAGATTTTCAACATTACTCCTAGTATGGAAGGTACTGTACTTGAATACTCTTTGAATGGTGGTGCAACTTGGACAACAAAAGTTGTTGGATGCGAAGCTCAATCTGAAGCAGGGTTTGCATACAAAAGAGTTCCTATCTTTGAAGCAGCTGGAAATGACAATGTAATGATTCGCTTCCGTGCAAAAAGAAGTCAAGACCTTATAACTTCAACATTCGGACCAACAGCAACCTATTCAGCTGGACAATTTATCGTTCACTGGCAGGTTGACGATGTTATTATCGAAGAAGCTCAGGCATTCGACCTTGTAATTACCGACTACAGAATGAACAAAGGACGTTGCGACCTCTATTCAAATCCAGAAACAATAGCTGCTGGTTACACTTCGTCTCATTATCAATTAAACCCAATCTTTGGACAGACTCCTCGTTCTGAATGGACTAGCGAAAATATGTTCGCATCATTCAATGTAGCTGTCGAAAACCGCGGTTCTGAAAATGTTGTTCCTATTGTTAACATCACAATAACTGGACCTAACGGCGAAGAAATATGGAGAGTCAATTTCGAAGGTGATGTTGTTGGCGCATACGAACGCGACACAATTGACGTAATTGAAATTCAAGACAATAATCAAGTTGACAAAGTGTTTAAATTTACTGAGGAGCAGATGCAGAACATCGCCACTGGTGAATATACTGTTACCTATACTGTAAGCACCGAAGCTGGCGCCGACCCGACACCTGCAAACAACACAGCATCACATCATTTCTATATCACAGAAAAGGCATATTGTCCGGCAACTCCTAACATCACTAGCAAGATAGGTCCGAACAACTGGACTAGTTTTGAGGATGGTGATGAAATTTTAGCTGGATTCGAATACAATATACTTCCAGACGAAGCACTTCCTGTATATGTTTTCATCAGCGACAACACTACTCCAGGTACAGCAATAGCTGCATACATATATGAATACAATGCCGAATCTGCTGATTACGAACTGACTCTTAATTCAGGAACATATACAATAACAGAAGCAGACTTAGGCAATTGGGTTAATATTGCCTTTGAAACTCCTTTAATATTGGATGAATTCGATTCTGGATCAAACACTAAGTTTGTGTACGTAGGTATAGCATTCTATGAAAATGGTGCAGACAACACACTGCAACTTGGCGCAAGTAGCGATATGCCAAACAAGGGATGGATTTGCCGCTACAATTTAGGTGATGGTATAAAAACTATCAACGTTACAAGCAATTCCAATGCGCCAGCAATCTGCCTCGGTGATCCTAACGCAGAAACAATATCAACAACAACCTATACTATAGATGTGCTTTCTGCCAACGAATCTATGGGGTATGCCAGTGGTGGCGGCACTTTCTCGTCGGGTGCCAGAATAACAATATCTGCAACCCCTTACACCGGATACAGGTTCGTAAGATGGAACGATGGCAACACAAGCAATCCACGTACAATAACAGTGACAGGAAATGCAACATACATTGCAAGTTTCGAGGCTATGCCTGAACAATATACGATAACCGTGCTTTCTGCCAACGAAACCATGGGCTATGTCAGCGGCGGTGGAACTTTCTACGATGGTGACCAGGTGTCAATATCTGCAACACCTTACTCCGGATATAGGTTCGTAAGATGGAACGACGGCAACACAAGCAATCCTCGTACAATAACAGTGACAGGAGACGCAATATACATTGCAAGTTTCGAGGCTATGCCAGAACAATATACGATAACCGTACTTTCTGCCAACGAAACTATGGGTTATGTCAGCGGCGGCGGAACTTTCTACGATGGTGAACAAAGTACAATAACTGCAACACCTTACGCTGGATACAGGTTCGTAAGATGGAACGACGGCAACATCGACAATCCACGCACAATAACAGTAACAGGAAATGCTACATACATTGCAAACTTTGAGGCTATCCCTGTGCAATACACTATAACGGTACTTTCGGCAAGCGAAACTATGGGTTCGGTAACTGGTGGCGGTAATTTCTACAGTGGTTCGCAAACGACCATTTCGGCAACGCCAAATGAAGGCTACAGATTCATCGGTTGGAACGACAACAACACTGATAATCCACGTACAATAACAGTAACTGGAGACGCAATATACATTGCAAGTTTTGAGGAGTTGCCAGCACAATACACCATAACGGTACTTTCTGCCAGCGAAATTATGGGTTCGGTAACCGGTGGTGGAGTTTTCTATGAAGGTTCTCAAACAACTATCTCGGCAATTCCAAATGAAGGGAATAGGTTCGTAGGATGGAATGACAACAATACCGACAATCCACGTACAATAACAGTAACTGGAGACGCAACATACATTGCAAGTTTTGAGGTTAACGCTTATTATTCATCGTTCACGGCAGAAGCCTGCGACAGTTACACCTGGAACGGCCAAACCTACATCACAAGTGGCGAATACCAACAGACATTCACTGCTACCAATTCAGCCGACAGTATTGTAACGCTCACGCTTACAATCCATCCTCTTCCACAGCCCGAAATCACAGCATCGGGAGTGCTCGATGGCTGCAATCCGTCTCCGATTACACTTTCAGCAGGCAATTATACTGCTTACAACTGGTCAACTGGTGCAAACACGGCAACAATCAGCATTAATGAACCTGGCTATTATTATGTAGAAGTAACCGATGAAAACGGTTGTATAGGTATTTCCGACCAAATTAATGTCGGTATAAGCAATGCTATACCCGATGCTCCGCAAATTGCTGTCGTCGGATTGAATAACTTGAATCAGAACGTGGTGTCGTGGTCTGCAGTAGGAAACACAAACATAAGTGCATATCGCATCTATCGCGAAAACAATGTTGCAAATATTTACGAGCCAATGGCAATCGTTGAGGCTTCGGCACAAACTTACTGGGCAGACGAAACCGCCGACCCGTCGTCACGCGCATATCGCTACAAGGTTACCGCAGTTGACGAATGCGGTGGTGAATCGCCAATGAGCGACTACCACAAGACTATGCACCTTACGATAAATCAAGGTATTGGCAATACATGGAATTTAATTTGGTCGCACTACGAAGGTTTTGATTTCGGCACATACAGGATTTATCGTGGCACAATGCCGAGCAATATGACAATGATTGGCGAAGTACCATCGAACCTCAATTCCTACACCGACAACACGGCAACTGCAAGCACTGGTTTCTACTATCAGGTAGAAGTCGTAAGGAGCAGCCGCTCGCGCGATACCGAGATTTCTTCGCGTTCCAACATCGTTGACAACGGCATATTCCCAGAATACACAATCACGGTAATGTCGGCAAATCCGAACCGTGGTACTGTTTCTGGTGGCGGTACATATCCCGAAGGCACAGTTGTAAGAATTGAAGCAACTGCATTGGAGGGTTTTGTTTTCACTTCTTGGAGCGATGAAAATACTGAGAATCCGCGTTACATAACAGTTACTGGAGATGCTATATATATTGCATCGTTTGAAGAAGTTTCAACAGTTCCTGAATATACAATCACTGTAATATCGTCAAATCCGAACCGTGGCACAGTAACAGGTGGCGGCACATATCCTGAAGGTACTGTTGTAACAATCGAAGCCATTGCCAACGAAGGTTCAGAATTTGAATCATGGAGCGACGGCAATACCGACAATCCACGTCAAATTACTGTAACTGGAGATGCAACATATATTGCATCGTTCATCCCAGCAACTAGCATCGAAGAAAACGCTGCATTTAAAATCGCCCTCTTCCCAAATCCCGCGACCGACATTCTCAACATCACATCATCCGAAACAATTTCGGAAATCGAAATTGTAAATGTGATGGGACAGGTTGTAAAGCGCATTGAGGTAAATAGCGACAATGCGGTTTGCGATGTGGAAGATTTGAAGGCAGGGGTGTATATGGTACGCATCCACGCGGCTTCGGCTACGCTCAGCCAGCAGAAGTTTGTAAAAGAATAGAATGTTTTGTGGTCTATTGTAAGGGAAGGTTTCAAACCTTCCCTTACGGATATACAACCACAAAACATACGATATTAGGACGGTTCTCTGCCGTCCTTTTTTTGTTTGATGTATTCCTTTTTTTTGTATTTTTCCTCTAAAAATACACATGTCAGTCATGCACTACTTGATATTTCAAAACTAGTTAACTTTCCTCTCCGAGCAAAAAACTCATACTGGCATCCT
>CAJOEG010000142.1 GCA_905233405.1 uncultured Bacteroidales bacterium
AAAAACGCATCGCCGGAAAATCAAAGTTCTCGCTCGGCAAAATGACCAACCTTGCACTTTTCGGCATAACATCGTTCAGCACCAAACCGTTGCGACTGATTTTCCTCGTTGGCGTATTAAGTTTCTTCATAAGCATAGCCTCGTTCATCTATGTGCTGTGGTCGTACCTTGGCGGCGAAAGCGTCAAGGGCTGGACTTCGCTTATTGCATCCATCTGGTTTCTCGGCTCAATAATAATAATGTCGATTGGAATCATCGGCGAATACATAGGCCGCATCTACAGCGAAGTGAAAAATCGTCCGCCATACAATGTGGAGAGGGTGATGTATGAGGAGGAGAAAGAAGGTGTTTGAATGGGCTAACAGGCAAGAAGGCTAAATGTCGAGCAGAAGACCTGTCTGACAGTCAGCCAAGCCGTTAGACTGCAAGGCTGTTAGCCTGCAAGCCAAAACCATAAAACGACGTTAGCAATAGAAACATTCAAACGGGCGAAGCACCTTAAACATAGAAACGGCTTTAGCCATTGAAACGTGAAACTTTCAAACTATCCTATTTTCCCTTCCCTGTCTTCACTTCTATCTTCAGCCGCTTTCCCATAAACCTGCGGTTCTTGAAAACTTTCAAAACCTTTTCCTGCAAGTCGGAATCGACCTCGAAGAAAGTATGTCCTGTAAGTATCTCAATCTTACCGACTTCGGCACCAGCAAGCAAATCGCTCGAATTGATGACATCCATCAGTTTCATCTTCGTAAGACCATCCTTCTCTCCTACCGTTATGAAAAACTTGGTGTACTTCATCTTGCGACTACGCTTGTCGAACTTATCATCGCCAGACCTACGCGAACCACCTTTCTTCTCGTCCTGCTTGCGACCTTTGCCCTTCTTGTCCTTGTCGTAGATGTTGATGTCGGCAGCACCCTTATAATAATTAAGGAAGCGGTTGAACTCTGTCGAGACAAACCTTTTTATCAGCTCTTCCCTATCAAGCGACTGCAATCTGAGCATAATTGCAGGAAGGAAATCCTTTATCTGGTTGTCGATTGTCTCTATCGCCATCACCTTGTCAATCATCGCCATAAGCTGAATCATGCATATTTCCTTGCCATCGGGAATTTTCTTGCGGACAATCTCCTTTTTGAGCAACTTCTCAATTTCACGGATCTTGTATTCTTCGCGAGTATGGACAATCGTCACGCACATTCCGCGTTTGCCTGCCCTACCGGTTCGTCCGCTACGATGTATGTAGGTTTCCCTATCATCAGGTAAGTTGTAGTTAATAATATGCGTAAGGTCGTTGACATCGATTCCGCGGGCAGCAACATCGGTAGCCACAAGGATCTGCAAGTGCTTGGAACGGAATTTCGCCATCACCATGTCGCGCTGAGCCTGCGACAAATCGCCATGCAGAGAATCAGCGTTGTAGCCGTCCTGAATCAACTTGTCGGCAACTTCCTGAGTTTCCTTGCGAGTACGGCAGAAAACAATTCCGTAGATGTTCGGATTGATGTCAACTACGCGCTTCAAAGCAAGATAACGGTTCTTTGCGCTCACAAGATAATAAACATGGTCAACATTTTCGGCGCCGGAATTTTTCTTTCCCACCGAAATTTCCATTGGTTGCATCATGTAGTCCTCTGCTATGCGACGGATGTCGTCGGGCATAGTTGCCGAAAACAGAAGTGTCTGCTTGAAGTCGGGCGTTGACGACAGAATATTGTCCAAATCCTCCTTGAAACCCATATCAAGCATTTCATCTGCCTCATCAAGAACTAAAGTCTTTATCTTGCCAATTTTCAATACTTTGCGTTCAATCAAATCCATCACACGACCTGGCGTTCCCACCACGATGTGCGCACCAGCCTTAAGCGACTTTATCTGCGGCTCAATGGAAGCTCCGCCATACACAGCGACAATCTTCACATCGGGCATAAATTCGGCAAACGAAACCAAATCCTTGGCAATCTGAACGCAAAGTTCGCGCGTCGGAGAAAGCACAATCGCCTGCGTGTGCGGAGATTTAGCATCTATCCTTTCGATTATCGGCAGACCAAACGCTGCGGTCTTTCCCGTACCCGTCTGTGCCAAACCGATAATATCCTTCTCCGATGACAACAATTGCGGAATAACTTTTTCCTGAATAGGTGTAGGCACCTCGAACCCACGCTTCTTTATAGCGGCCAACAATTTCTCGTTCAGCCCAAAATCTTCAAATGATGACATAAAAATAATTTTGCACAAAAATACAACTTTATTTACGATTTACGATTGACGATTTACGATTGGGCTGACAAGATGCAAAGGAATTGACGATTTTGTATTGACTCTCATGGTCATTCTGAACTTGTTTCAGTACCTTCAGCTCAGCGAAGCTAATCTGACAACATACAAGAAGAAAGGGAATTGACGAGTTACGATTTTAGATTGCCATCCTTTCCAATCAGTTGTCCCTAACACACCTTAGACTGAATGGGTTGCTTAGATTAAATCTTTCATACGTCATATTTGGAGAAGAATTTGACAACCATATGCAATAAATTTCTTCGTTGTCATACATTGTTGTACACCAGAAAAATGCATAGTGACCAAATGAATATTCATTATAAGGATCTCCTGCAGGTAATGCATTGAAATTGGTTTCGCCGAAATTCCCACTTGATGTAAGAAGGCCATCTGCCCATAGGTCAGCCCTTCCTGCTAACTTTGAACCTGCATTACCATACGTGCCACCAAGAGTATTGTTCAGACGCGACCATTCACCATAACTTGGTACATGCCAGCCATCGGGACAAATTCCCTGAACACCGCTAGGACTGGTACTGCTCGACTCTGCTCCATTCATAATTGCTGGCCAGTTGTACAGATAACCATATAGTTGCACATTAGAAGAACTGTTATTGGGATAATAGCGTAATGGATTTGTGTCATCATCAGAAGAATATCCCAAAGGAATGCTCCCTTCGTAACGCAAATTCTCAGCCATCCATGTTTGCTGTCCTATGGTAACGGTGGCATACGTATTGCCATCGCGCGTATCGGTAAACGAGCCTTGTGGATAAGTAATAGTGTCGTTGCCGGTATCTCCGCCGCCTCCACCTTCGCCAGTATCTCCTCCGCCATTCTGCGACGGGACATACACTGGACGTATTACCATTCCGTATGCCCTGCCAACGCCCCTCAATTCACATGTAGCGTCACTATAATAATACATATAAATCGCACCTCTTGGGTCTTCTGTATATAATGAGCTTGTCCAATAATAAGCCTCATCAAAAAGTGGCGTATATTCGCTATCATCGTACCTAATATCAGATATTGGAATAAATATCTTGTTGCCATTCGGTCCTATGAAATACATGCCATTCGTATAATTTATTGATGTCCACTGATGAGTGCAGTTGCTTATCAACTCGTTAAATTCCTCGGCAGTAGGCATTCTCCAATTTTCTCCTAGATTTACCGTTGCAGCATCGTCCGATGGTTCTAGAACAGTAAGCGTATCAGTAAAACCATTGTTTCCGTACTGCGACATACTGCAATACTTGGTCAATGTATTATATGTTCCGTTGCAATAATCATATATGCTCCAATCGAATACCGACTTTGCAGTAGTCTCTCCCCATGCAAAATAATCTCCATACCCTTCGGGAGTTTCCGCGCCAAGATTGCAAGTTGCCCAAAGAGTTCCGCTTGGCAATCCTAAGTCAATGTACGCGGGGATTTCTGGTGGTTGCACTCCGCCGTCGCCGAAATTAATGTGGCGAGCCTCCCATTTTCCTGTCCTGCCGTTATATACAAGCACATCGCCATCCTGTGGATTCTCAATTTCAACCTCAAAGTTTACAAGTTTTTGGGCTGTTACTGCATAATTTGAAGAAAAGGCATAAAACCCGCTTGCAATCTCGACAAACCCTAGACTGATAAAATCGCCAGCAATATCCGTCTGATACTCTACCTGCATCCAATAGTTACCATTCTGCCACGGAATTTCCTCGAAAGGCACATTTGTAGAGCCGTTGCAACCACAGGCAAGCACATTACGGTTAATCATAAACGACATAAAACCATTCTCGTTGGTAGTGGTCTGATGGATAGCACAATACACAGGAGTACCATTCTGTCCTCCCTCGTAGAATGTCACACGCACAGTAATTGTAGCATTTGCTAGCGGTATATTGTCGGAATTGCGTACCGTAGCAGAAAAATTTACAGTCTGCGGAACTCCCTGCGAAAAAGCAGCGACGGCAGAAACTATTATCATAAACAAGAATACCAATCTTTTCATAATCAAAACTTTTTGCAATTAATCATTTCTTACACACCTCACACTAAAACCATAATTTTTCGGATAATCCACTTTTTCAAAATTCACATTATCATAACTTATAATCCAATCTCCAGCACGGTCATCGCTAAACTCAGTTGACGACCAGAAATCGATTGAGTATCCCAATGGCCAATAATTTTCATAGTTACTAGCGAAAGCACCCGCGGCCAACGCCTCAAATCCACTAGAACCAAATTCCAGGACTTGAGTTAAAACCCCTTG
>CAJOEG010000143.1:0-4541 GCA_905233405.1 uncultured Bacteroidales bacterium
ATATAATGGACAGACTGTAATTATTAACGGTACGGTTACAGGTTTCAACGGCGACAAATTTTATGTTCAGGATGCCGAAGCAGCATGGAGCGGACTTTATGTATATAATACAGATTCTACTAGAACACCTGAACGTAATGACAATGTAATTGTATCTGGTACAATCACCGAATACAATGGCCTTACCGAAATGTCGCCAGTTACAGCAGTTGTAAACAATGGTGCAGCTACTTCAATCAATGGACTTGCACTTTCAAGCATTAGCGAAATCGGAG
Source organism: uncultured Bacteroidales bacterium (assembly GCA_905233405.1). Taxonomy (GTDB): domain Bacteria; phylum Bacteroidota; class Bacteroidia; order Bacteroidales; family ML635J-15; genus Bact-19. Next base: position 276 of record CAJOEG010000143.1, read on the forward strand.
AACCATACGAAAGCGTTCTTGTAACAGTAACTGGTATTTGCACAAACATTGGTGGAGCAAAGAAGTGGACTATCAACGATGGAACTTCAATCGTAGTATTTGGTCTTAGTTATACTCCTACAGTAGGTACATCATATACGGTAACAGGTATTGTGGACTGGTACGGACAAGAAGGCATCTGGGAATTGAAGCCGCGCGATGAAAACGACATAGTTGTTGGTGCTGTTGTTCCTGCAATAACGATAACCAATCCTGCAAATGGAAGCACGGTTTATTCGTCAGTAGTTAACGCAACTGTATCGGTATTCAATTTCACTCCAGGTACTGATGGCAATATTTCCTTCTCTCTCGACAATGAGGATGCAATTTTGGAAACAGAAACTTCGCATACTTTTACTGGTGTTTCAGAGGGAGAACATACAATTACTGCAAGTTTAGTTGCAACAGGAAATACCATAGCAACCGCGACATCGACATTTACGGTTAACTATACAGTACCAGAAACAACACCAATACGCGAGATACAATATACTGAGGATTCAATCGGCGATTCTCCATTGAACAACCAGACTGTATGGGTTAAGGGCGTTGTTACTTCCAACTTCATAAATACTCCTTATTTCCCAGTTAAGGGATACTCTATTCAGGATGCCAACGAGGCTTGGAGCGGAATTTGGGTATTTGATTCTAATAATAATCCTAACATTGGTGATTCTGTCAAATTCCAAGCAAAGGTTTCTGAATATTATGGTCTTACCGAATTGACAGATGTTGCAAACTTTGAAATTTATGATATGGGTGTTGTGTCTCCTATAGATGTTACAGTTAATGAAGCCAACAGCGAAGCTTACGAAGGCTGCTATGTCCGTGTTGAATGTGTTCGCACTACTGGTAGCACAATGCCAAACGGAAACTGGTCGTGTGTAAACGCAGATGGTGATGCTGTTACATTCAGTCATAATTTTGAAAATGGAGCATATACTATTGAGAAAAACAAGTATTACAGGGTTGCTGGTATAGTTGAATACTCATACGGAGCTTATTATGTTAATTATCCGTCCGTAAATGACATTGTAGCCGACTGCGATGCTTCTGTTGATGAAATGATTTCAAATGCCATCGAGGTTTATCCAAATCCAACCAATGGTCAGATAAATATTATGAATGCAGAAGGACAGAACATTGTTGTAATAAACACTTTAGGACAGGTAGTTGCAACTGTTGAGAATGCATCCGAAAATCAGACCATAGATATGTCGGGTCTTTGTGATGGAACATATTTCGTAAAGGTCGGTGCAAGCGTCGTAAAGATCAATGTAATAAGATAATCCACATCAACGATAATTTGAATAGGGGGGGAGACTTCCCTATTTTTTGTTTATGACTTGTACACAACAAAATAATTATTATATTCGCACCGATAAATATTTAATTTTATGAGAGACTTTCTGATTTTGATTATATGTCTGACTTGCACTTTATTGCAGTCGTGCATGCCAAAGACTACCACCATGCCTACTGCACATGGTAGTCCTGGGGATATAATAGTGGTAATGAGTAACGAAAACTGGCAAGCCGAAGCCGGCGACAGCCTAAGGGCAATCTTTTCGCAGTACTGCCCCAACCTGCCGTTCGAGCAGCCGATTATGGACTTGCACCAGATTTCGTACGACAAATTTGTAGAAATGAACCAGTTGCATCGCAATATCATTTTCTTTGAGCGAGTTGCAGGACAAGAAACAGGAGTGGTAAATGTCGAAAATGACAAATATGCCCGCAACCAGATATTCGTGCGCATAACAGCAGCCAACCAGACAAGTTTCGTGAAGGCATTATGCGAGCAGCGCGACTATCTAACACGGCTTTTCCTTACAGCCGACCGCGACCGCTACATTTACTCATTCAGCAAAAGCCGCAACGAAGTGGGCGAAAAGCAAATTGCCGACACTTTCAACGTCAGCATTTCGCTGCCGTCGGTTTACCGCATCGACGAGTTCCTCGACGATTTTTCATGGATTTCGTACGAAACACAAAAGACAACCAACGGAATCTTCGTGTACGAATATCCTTTAACCGACACCACCGACCTGTCGGTTGAACAGATAATTGCAATGCGCAACAAGGTTCTCGAAAAGAACGTTCCAGGCGGACGCGAAGGCTCGTATATGACCACCGAAACAAAATTCGACTACCCGAGCATCGAAACCATAATGCACAACGGCACAAAAACAGCAGTAGTACACGGAATGTGGAAGATGCACGGCGACTTTATGGGCGGTCCGTTTGTAAGCTACTCGAAGATAGACGAAGCCCGCCAGCGCGTTGTCTGTGTCGAAGGCTTCGTGTATGAGCCCAATGCGCCAGTGCGCGACAAAATTAGAAACATCGAAGGTATAATTTATACATATTCACTTAAATAATCTTAGTAACAAATTATGAATCAAACACTTGTTGCAGAAAATGTAGTCAAGAAGTATTCGAGCCACCTCGCACTCGACAAGGTGTCGGTCTCGGTTCCAGAAGGCTGCATTTTCGGTCTGCTTGGTCCTAACGGTGCTGGAAAGACGACTTTGATACGAATCATCAACCAGATTACAGCACCCGACGAGGGAACAGTATATATTAACGGAGAAAAACTCTCGGGAAAACATATAGCACAAATAGGCTATCTGCCCGAAGAACGCGGACTTTATAAGAAAATGGCAGTTGGAGAGCAGGCTCTCTACCTTTGCCAGCTCAAGGGAATGAAGAAAGCCGATGCTTTCCGCGAACTGAAAAAATGGTTCGAAAAGTTTGAAATAGAAAATTGGTGGAACAAAAAAGTGGAAGAACTTTCGAAAGGTATGCAGCAGAAGGTTCAGTTCATCACCACCATACTTCACAAGCCGAAACTGCTCATCTTCGACGAGCCTTTCAGCGGATTCGACCCGATAAACGCCAACCTGCTTAAACAGGAAATATTGGAACTGAAGAAAAATGGTTCAACCATAATTTTCTCCACCCACAACATGTCGTCGGTAGAGGAAATTTGCGACTACATTGCATTGATAAACAAGTCGAAGAAGATTCTCGACGGAGAAGTTAACGCTATTCGTCGCGACTATGCCCCCGACATCTACGAGGTGCAGTATTCAGGCTACTTCAACAAGATGATTGCCACGCTTACATCCGACTATAAGATTCTTGATGTCAAGGAATTTGAAGGCGGAAGCAAGATGAGCATCGAGTTGCTGAACAAGGAGATGACCAACAACGACATCATCTCGCGTCTGACCAACTTCGGCAACATCGAATCGTTCCAGAAGGCACTGCCGAGCATGAACGACATTTTCATCAGAGTGGTAAATAACACAAATGCAGAACAAGCGCAAGCACAAAACTAAGGATATGAGCAAGATAGGACTTATTATAGGAAGGGAATACAAAACCCGCGTTCGCAAGAAATCATTCATCGTGATGACACTCCTCGGCCCGATTCTGTTCGCAGCCCTGATGGTGGCACCAGCAATTCTTATGCGCCTCGAAGACGATGACTTCAAGAACATCGCCGTAATAGACGAAACTGGAATGTTCGACCAATATTCGCTCAAGAACACCAAGAGCATAAACTTCGATTTCGTTTCCGATAAATATTTCCGTGGCAATTACTACGATGTCTCCGAAGCAAAAGCCGACCTCAAGGATTCCGAACATTTCGCACTGCTCTACATTCCAATAAATGCAATGTCGTCGAACAACGGCTCGGTACAACTTTTCTCTTACCAGCAACCCAACATGGGACTCAAAATGCACATTTCCAATGGCATAGAGAAGAAAGCTGAAGAGTTGAAACTCAGCAAGAAAGCCGAGGAACTTGAAATTTCACAGAAGGAAATCGACAACATACTTATGGTTGCGAACACTTCTATCAATGTGATAACCACCACGATGAACGACGACGGAAGCGAAAAGGAATCATCTACAACCGTGGCAATGGTAATCGGTTACATTTGCGGCTTCCTGATTTACATGTTCATTTTCATGTACGGCTCAATGGTTATGAACGGCGTAATCGAGGAAAAGTCGAACCGCATTGTGGAAGTTATTGTTTCATCGGTAAAGCCTTTCCAACTTATGCTTGGCAAGATTATCGGCGTGGCACTGGTAGGAATTACGCAGTTTGTGCTGTGGGTAATGCTTACGCTTGGAATCGTTAGCGTAACATACGCTGTGATGCAGAAAGATTTATCTCCGGCAGAACTCAACCCGCAGACACAAATTATGGGT
>CAJOEG010000143.1:4582-4998 GCA_905233405.1 uncultured Bacteroidales bacterium
CAGCGAAATAACGCAGGCAATGGATTCGGTAAACTATGTTGGGCTATTGCTGATGTTCCTGTTCTACTTCGTTGGCGGCTACTTGCTATATGCAGGAATGTTCGCCATAGCAGGTTCGGCTGTCGATAACGAAACCGACACGCAGCAGTTTACGCTGCCAATAACGGTTCCTCTTATTCTGGGTATTTTCGTAATGCTTTCGGCAATCAACAATCCCGACGGCAGCCTCGCATACTGGTTCTCGATAATCCCGTTCACATCGCCGATAGTGATGATGGTTAGGATTCCGTTTGATAAAATTATCCAGCTTTTGGATAGTGGTAACAATGATTTTATAATCATGGGGATTGCCCTTACTGTCCCGGTTTTCCAACTGCCGTGTTAAAACCGCCGTGCTCCGATTGCCATTGGCAGCG
>CAJOEG010000144.1 GCA_905233405.1 uncultured Bacteroidales bacterium
AAAACCCGACTATTCGTATGACATGATGCTGATGAACAAGATTATTGAGAACCGCAAGCACAACAATCCTGACAATTTGTCAAACATCACCTACAACGATTATTCGCGAACTACCATATTCCTAAAAGGCATTGACCAGAAGCGTGTCAAAAAGTCAAAAATATTGTCAAAATCCTCATCGGCATTTATACAAGAAACTGACACAACAGTACGTATGCCTTTCCTGATAATGGAACAACTCCAGAATCATAAGAGAGGAAAGAATGCCAAGGATGAGGAAATAACAATGTTGAGCGACACAAGTGCTATGATAATAAAAGGAATAAGTGCTGAAATCAAAACCGTGGTTCTTGACAAGATAACAACGGAAATGAATTTCTACGAAAACCAACTTGATGTGTTTACGCGCGGCATACCAAGTCCTGCAGGTTCTGCATCAATGCTCGACTACAACATATATCTGTCAGACAGTGTTGATATTGACGGCGTAAGACAGTATAAATTCAACTTTTATCCCAAAAGCAAACGAGCATTGACTTTTGAAGGTTATTTGTGGGCGACATCGGACGTATGGGCGTTGACCGAAATTCACGCCATAGTTCCGAACAGCGCTAACATAAATTTCGTTTCTGATGTGGTAGTTGACATTTCTTATGCTAAGACCGACCGTGGCAAATGGTTCACAAAGGCTCAATCGGTTAGATTGAACATGACACTCGTCACTCGCGACAGCACCAGTACCAAAACTCAATCGTTTGCAGTAAAAAAGGTAAACACATTCCTTGTTGAACCGTCTGTTCCTGGATTAAGTGAATATACCGATAGCATCTCCAAGGAAATGATTGCCGAGAAATTGTCACAAGAGGAGATCCTTTCGCAGATTAGACCGGAACTTGACACATTTGAGACACAAGCCTATGATGGCATAAAAGAATTCCATAATAACGGATGGTTCCGCTTTGCTGACAAGTTTACTTATATGGCAATGTTCGGATATTACAATCTTGGCTATATTGACTTGGGTCCGCATTATTTGTTTTTCCACAACAACATGATAGAAGGTGCAAGAGCGACAATTCCGTTACGTACAAGTAGCAAAGTTTCAAAACGCTTTTTCGTAGGCGGATATGTCGGCTACGGATTCAAGAACAGACAATTGGCATACGGAGGTTCGATAGCAGCCAAGTTCGGAACAAAAAACAGGGCGGTTTTCACGTTAAATACTCGCTACGACTACTTTGAACTTACGCACAACAAGTTCGGCGAATTTACCAAGGAGCAGCCATCACAGCAGGGGTCGGGAAATTTCATATCGTCGGTAACAGTATACAAGCGTAATCCATATATGATGCGTAGCCGTTTTTTCGGCCTCACATACGAACAGGATTTCGGCACTTCGGTTGGGTTACTTGTACGACCTGCCGTAGAAATCTATGAAAACAACGAGTATCTCAACTTTTCACACACATCTTCCGACGGCTCTATGCCTATAGAAACATTTACCACATATTCGATGCTGATAAACTTTAGGTTTTCTCACGACCAGACCTATGAGGAGGATTTCTTTACAAGAATGTACTTCGGCAACGGACTGCCAGTATACAATCTTTCGGCAATTGCAGGATACTATGACATAACAACTACTGGTCCTCGTAAATATTTACTTGCCAATTTTTCGTTAAAACAGCGCAGAAACATAAGCAACAAGCTTATGATATTATATATGGTTGAAGTCGGTGGTGTGGTAGGTAAAGTTCCTTTCCCATTGTTGCACATGCCCCAGGGGTCAATGGACCTTGGCCAGGCTCGCTACCATTTCAATCTTTTGCATCATGCTTCTTTCGCTAGCGACGTATATGTGCACGCTCATTTCAATTTCAGCACCTACGGCATAATTTTCAACCATATTCCATTGATAAAGAAACTAAAACTACGCGAATTATATTCTTTCAAGATATTTTACGGCAAACTGCTAAACCCGAGACACAACGAGGTAATGGATATGCCAGATTATATGCGAGAACCGACACTAGTACCATATATGGAAGGAAGCGTGGGCATTGCAAATTTGTTCAAATGCTTCCAGATAGAATATGTGTTTCGTATCAACCAAAGCAAGGAATTTGACGAATTTTCGGCACGTCATGGCATACGAATGAGATTTGCTGTTGGATTCTAAAAGGATTAAAACTATTGTGCAACACTTGGCACATTCGCAATTATCACATAAATATTGTTTACGAACATATTTACAGCGATTGCAAGCAAAATCACACCGAAAAACTTACGAATTATGAAAATTAGGTTTGCTCCGAGCAAATTTTTAACCTTGTCGAGCAGGCGGATGACAAAATAATCCAGTATAAGATTGAGCATCAGACCGATAATTATGTTAAGCACTGCATATTCGGCGCGAAGCGACAGCAATGCGGTAAGTGCGCCCGGACCTGCAATCAGCGGGAATGCTACAGGTACAATGCTTGCTCCGCTTCCAAGGTTTTCGTTCTTGATGATTTCACGACCCAGAATCATTTCAACAGCAAGTACGAACAGCACGAACGAACCGGCAACTGCAAACGAAGCCTTGTCAATGCCAAATAATTTCAACAGAGCATCGCCAGCGAAGAAAAAGGCAAGAAACAGCCCCAGAGCCGTCAGACAGGCCTGCATTGCCTTTATTGGTTTTCCACTTTCCTTGAGACTTAGGAATATAGGTATCGAACCCAGGATGTCGATGATTGCAAACATCACGATGAACGAACTGAAAACCTCGATGAAGTCAAATTGCCCGAAAAACTGTACGATTTGTTCCATAACAACTTATTGTCGTTTCAATTCGCGTCGATTTTTGCCTATATACATATAGTACAGAGCCAAATCAAATGATACAAGTGCCGCGTTGAATACATATAGCCATATTACGATGTCGTTGCTGTACAATGCTTTGTGGATAATACCGAAAATGTAACCTAAAATTATCAGCGACATAAATATCGGACTTTTTCCAATCACCATCTTGGTACGCAACGACTTTGCAATCGAGACGGGCCAACTTACAGAGAAACATAATAGGAAAAGTACTTCCCAGATGCTGAAATTTGCCATTGTCTATTATTTAATTTGAAGAACATTTTTTGATTGAATGTTGCTTCTTTGTTCAAAAATCGGCGCAAAGATACTGCTTTTTTGTTTCTATTTTACATTTTTCTGCCTTTTTTGAAAAATACATAGCCAACAATGCGATTATAAGATTTTTGCTAACTTTGCAACTTTTTACTGCAAAGTTTTATTTGATGGATATTGTTCTTATAGGATACGGAAAGATGGGAAAAGAGATCGAGCGTGTTGCGCTAGAACGCGGACACCGAATTTCCGAAATTTTTGACATCGACCGCGACATTCGTTCTTGCGGTGATATTACTTCGCTTGGTGATGTGGCGGTAGAATTTTCGACGCCAAAGACGGCGGAACAGAATGTTATGGCTTGCGTGAAAGGTGGTCTGCGTGTGGTGTCGGGTACTACCGGCTGGTCTTTCGATGCCAACGTGATGGACAAGTTGTGCCGCGAAAATTCGTCGGCGTTCTTCTATTCGTCGAACTATAGCATCGGAATGAACATCTTTATGGCTGTAAACCGTATGCTGGCGCAGAAACTTGCTGCTTATCCGCAGTATTCGGCTCATATTGAGGAAACTCACCATATTCACAAACTCGACAAACCGAGCGGCACTGCAATAACGCTTGCCAAAGGCATCATCGAAAACAATCCGCGTTATTCGGATTGGAAACTTGATGAGGAATCGGGCAATATTCTGGAAATAAAATCGTTTAGGGAAGGAGAGGTTTTCGGCGACCATAGCGTGCTGTGGTCTAGCGACTTCGACGACATTACAATAACACATTCGGCAAAAAGCCGCCGTGGTCTGGCCAATGGTGCCGTTCTCGCTGCCGAGTTCCTTGCAGGAAAATGCGGTATGTTTACAATGAATGATTTACTTGATTTATAAGAAATATGGCTTTCGGGAAAAATAAGGAAAAGGAAATTCAGTCGGGCAATCAGCTTACAGAGAAAAAAGGTTGGACTTTAAAACTCGGTAAGTGCGAGAAATTTATCGAGATGCCTTCGCGTCGTAATTGGATTTGGTTTGCGTGTTGGACAATCTTCTACATCGGCTGGGTGATTTGGCTAGGAAACTATTGGTTTTTGCTTGGCGAACTGCTGATAATTGACATTTACATCACAAAATTTGTGCGTTGGGCATTCTGGAAGCCAAAGAATCCCGAAAACTGCTCGAAAGTTAAACGCAAGACTTTGGAATGGGTTGACGCACTGATTTTTGCAGTGATTGCCGCTTCGTTCATCAGGATTTTCTTCTTCGAGGCCTTTACAATTCCAACTTCGTCGATGGAAAAAACATTGCAGGTGGGCGACTACCTATTCGTCAGTAAGACGGCTTACGGTCCGCGCGTGCCGATGACTCCGATTTCGTTCCCGTTTGTACACCACACTTTGCCCTTGGATTCAGAACGAATACCGCCGTATGACTGGCTGGGGCGACATCAAGCGCGACGATATGGTTGTGTTCAACTACCCGACTGGCGATACCGTAGTTCTGCAGATTCCTGCGCAGGACTACTACGACATTGTTCGCATAACACAGTACCGTATGGCAGATTTCGACCGCCAGTACTCAACGATGATGAACAAGAAAATCGTTGTCGGAAATGTTTCGCAGAAAACCACCGACTATTATATGAATCTTGCTTATTCACTGTTTAATCCTATGACGAATGTGGCGCATACTCCCGATTTTGTTAACGAAGCATCTGCTAAGTTGCGCGAAAACGAGACTAATTTGTCAAAGGAGAATCCAGCGATTTCCGATATGGACAAGTACTATCGCCTTGCTCGCCAGATTGTTTGGGATATGTACGACATCACCGTGCGCCCAGTGGACAAGCGCGAAAACTACATAAAGCGTTGCGTGGCAATTGCTGGCGATACTTTGGAAGTACGTGACGGTGAAGTGTTTGTTAACGGAAAGCCGCAGAAGGAAATTCCAACCAAGCAGTTCAACTACCGTTTGACAATAAACACTGCCAATATTCCAGAAAAGGTGTTGCGTAAGAATGAGATTAACGGTTCCGACATATACGACTTGCATACCGACAGTGCAAACTACAAGATTGTACCATTGACCGCCGAGAATTACGATAAATTCAAGACAATGTCGTTTGTGCAGACTATTGAGAAGAATACTGTGGCGAAGGGCTTTACTGGCGATGATAGTTTCCGCATTTTCCCGCACAACGAGAAGTTCCCGTGGAATGTCGATTGGTTTGGTCCGCTTTACATCCCGAAGGCTGGTGACAAGATTCAACTTACCGAGGAAAACCTTATTCTTTATGGTCGCGTAATCGGTTATTACGAGGGAAATACGCTTGAAGTAAAAGACGGCAAGGCTTATATAAATGGTCAGCCCGCAACCGAATACACCTTCAAGATGAACTACTACTGGATGATGGGTGACAACCGCCACAATTCTGCTGACTCGCGCTACTGGGGCTTTGTTCCTGAAGACCACATCGTTGGCAAGGCTTGGCTCATCTGGTTGTCAATGGATAAGGAGTACGGAGGAATCCGCTGGAGCAGAATAGGAAAGATTGTTCACAATGAAGATTAAAAAGATTTTAATAGCAATATTTATCATCGCAATACTTGCAGGAGGCGTTGCTTTCTGGATGATGTTTGGCTTCTACAGTGTGAAGTGTGCCGATGGCGAATCGAACGTTTTTGTCCGCAAGACAAGTTCCATAAAAATTGGCGATGTTGTTGCCTACAGGTATCCGCTAGAATTCGATACTAAGCTTTCTTCACGCGACGTGTATGTTTCAAGGGTTGTTGGTGTTCCTGGCGATATTGTTCTTATCGATGATGGTATTTTGTACAGAAACAACAAGGAAGTCGCCGAAGATTACACAACTTATAGCAGATATCGTGCTTCGGTCGATTCTGTTAAGGTCGATTTTGTGGCAATCCTTTCAAAATACGATGTTCGTATCGGCGATGTTCTTAACGATGGCAAGGCCTGTGAGTTTGTTTGTTCCGAGTCTGAATTTGAAAAGATTAATGCAGCAGAGAAAGATTTTTCCGCTTGCCGCAAGATAATCGACCGCGACGACTGGAAGGATGTGGATATTTTCCCGTCGAGTGCCTTCTTTGCATGGAACAAGGACAATTTCGGTCCGATGTATATGCCGAAATCAGGCGATACGCTGAATCTTCATCCTCGCATTGCACCTATATATAAGAATATCATCACGCTTTTCGAGGGCAACGATTTTCAGTCCGACGTTTACCATGTTCGCATAAACCAGCAGGAAGTCAACGAGTTTGTGACTAAGAAGGACTACTATTTCATCCTCAACGACGACCGAACGTACAAGTACGATTCGCGTATGTACGGACCGATACCTGCGGAATATATCATAGGAAAAGTTATACGATAAATGACTGCTCTGCTTTCAACGGCTTTCTTTCCCAATATCCAGTATATGAGCAAGTTCCTTGCTGGAAAAGTCGTGATTGAAAAGTACGAAACCTATCCTAAGCAGACTTATCGCAACCGATGCAACATTCTGAGTGCCAACGGAGTTTTGCCGTTGTCGGTGCCAGTGCAGAAGAATTATCACACATTGACCAAGGACATCCGCATCGACTATTCCGAAATGTGGCAGCGCAACCACCTAACAGCCTTGAAGTCTGCCTACAAAAATTCGGCGTTCTACGACTATTATTTCTACAAGTTTGAGCGCTTTTTTGAAAAAAAGGAGACTTTTCTTATCGACCTGAACGAAAATGTGTTGCAGTCACTCTTCTCTGTGCTTAAAATTGAAGCGGATTATACTTACACAACTGATTATATTTTCGATTCGACAGATTATGCAGATTTTCGCGACATCATAAGTCCAAAGCCATCAAAAAATCGTCCAGACAATTCGTTTATATCCAAGCCTTACACGCAAGTCTTTTGCGACAGATTTGAGTTTGTGCCAAATCTAAGTATTCTGGATTTGATTTTCAATGTAGGTCCTGAAAGTAAACAATATCTTGATTGTTTTAGTATTTCTTATTTATAATTAATAATTATGTAATTGCTTTAAGATGCTTAGTTTTATAACTTGGAATGTCAATCCTGAAATATTCAACGTAGGTGGATTTTCGTTTCGCTACTACAGCGCATTATTCGCTATCGGCTTCATTCTGGCTTATTTTGTCATTAAACACTATTACAAAAAGGAAAACATTCCGCAAAAAGAGCTTGACCGCCTTACTGTTTTCGTGGTACTTGGTGGAATTTTGGGCGCAAGGCTCGGTCATTGC
>CAJOEG010000145.1 GCA_905233405.1 uncultured Bacteroidales bacterium
CGAGGATTTGCCGTGCTACCATCTTGCCACTGGGTGAAACGGTAGCCGCTGTTTGCTGTTGCAGAGATAGTAACTTGTGCGCCATAGTTATATGTTCCGCTGCCGCTTGCCGAACCCATAGATTCGTTAGCAGAAAGTACTGTTATTGTGTATTGTACAGGAATCTCCTCGAAACTAGCAATGTATGTTGCATTTTCCGTAACGGTAATTGTGCGAGGATTTGCCGTGCTACCATCTTGCCATTGGGTGAAACGATAGCCGTTGTTTGCTGTAGCCGAAATTGTAATCTGTTCTCCGTAGTTGTATGTTCCGCTGCCGCTTGCCGAACCCATTGCGTCGTTAGCCGAAAGTACATCTATAGTATAGGTTGTTATTGTTTCTGGATTTGGATTGCCAAGGCAGATTGCAGGAGCCACCGATTCGCTTGTGACATTGAACGAGGTTGTGCTTCCGCTCATTTTATATGAACAAATCCATCCCTTATTTGGCATATCGTTGCTTGCGCCAATGTACAAATCATTGTCTTCACCATTCTCATAGAATGCAATGCCAACCTTAACATTTTTATATGTTGAATTTTCATCAAATTCGGTTATATATAAAGGTGTTGTAAGAGGTATGTTAACCCATTGTCCCAAGTCGGATTCTGTAATTGTGTATCTGTTTGAAGAATTTGTCAAGTTTAAGTTGCTATCGTAAATTTTTGCAACGATTTCGGTGCCAGGTGTAGTGTTCTCCGAAATGTAAACATAAACAGGTATTTCTCCATTCGGCAGTACATAATATGTAAAATATGCTAGAATTTCGTCGCCATCAGTAAAGTTGCTCCAAGTGTTAGGTCCTGTCGTTCTTGTGATGTTTGGAGTTGCAGGGCTATAGGCTTCTTCGGTAATGTAGAACGGATGTGATGTGGTGTTGTTTGCAGGAGTCGGGTCGTCGCCTGATTCGGTGCTTACTGAGTAAGTAACTAAATATCTACCAGTAACTATGTTCTGCATCTGTTCCTCTGTAAAAAAGAAAACTTTGTCCAATGAATTTCCGTCTACATACTCTATCACGTCGATAGTATCGCGTCCGTAAGGACCGACTGGTTCTCCTTCAAAATCAACGTTCCAAATTTCGTTGCCATTGGGGTCTGCCACTGCAATATGGACAATAGGCGTAACATATTCCGAACCTCTGTTTTCTACAGTCACGTTGAATGAAGCAAACTTATTGTAACTTGTCCATTCTGAACGCGGTGTTTGTCCGAACATTGGATGTAACTGATAGTGAACCGATGAATAACCGGACTGTATAAAATCAGGATTTGAATAGTAGTCGCAGTATCCGTCATTCATCCTGGCATCGGTAATTACAAGGTCGAATGGTTGGGCATCTTCAATTGTAATGTCGTCAACTTCCCATAATACGACGAATGAAGCTTGTGAATAAGTTGGATTTCCATTAAAATATGATGAAATGATGGATTCGCTTCTTTTTGCGCGGAAACGGATCATTACATTGCTATAGCCTCTTGCTTCGAAAATGGGAACTCTTCTGTAGGCGAAATTACTCTCGGCTTGAGATTCGCATCCAACGATATGCGTTGTCCATGTTGCTCCGCCGTTTAATGAAACTTCAACTACTGTAGCTTCGGTTGTAGGGGGGATGTTGTGAAGCCTTCTGTATTCGTAGAAGCTGATTTGTGGATTTTCTGCTGCCGAAAGGTCAATGCCTGTAAATAGCATATACGAGTCGAAGTCGTATCCATTTCTTGTAGACCCATCGCCGTCTATTATCATCCAGTGCTGAGGAGTTGCGCTGTGTGTTACATCTTCTTCGTTTTCAACGTGGTAGTTTAAGTTGTAGTAATAGTTGCCACCAGATGAATATGAGATTTCTCTTTGTTCCCAGTTTGCGATGCTTGATGAGACCTGTCCTGTGGTGTAGAGTGGGGTGGCTTCCTCGAAAGTACACTGCCAGAAAGGACCACCTTGGTAGGTCGCTCTTTGCGATACTGTTAAATATGCCGTTTGGTCGCCTTGTGTAACTGTTATTGTTGCGTTTCTATTGCCCGACGACAATGACTGGGCAGTAACGGTTATTGTGGTGGAAGCACTGTTGCCGTTTGCCGTAGTATGCGATAGAGTCAGCCACGAAGCATCGGTATATAAGTAGCATTGTGAGTTGTTGTTACTAGCCCTGACTGTGAATGTGGCGGAACCTCCATTTTGGTCAATTATCAATGAGTTGGTTGATAAAGTTAAGTTTGTGTATGCTAGTTCTACGCCGAATAGAGCTGTTTGGTCGATGTTGAATTGATATCCGCCGCCACCAATACCTCCGGCACCAGGTTCTAAAGCATCTACGGAGAAAAATCCGTCTTCGTGACTTCCCCAGCCCCAGTTAACGTGGAAAAGGTCGTTGTTGTCGTAGCCGTCGAATACAAATGCATGACCGCCATCAGGACCTGTGCCTGTGTAAAGTATAGGACGATATGCATCAAGTTCGTCTTTCAGCATAGATACCCACTCGGAATAATCATATACTTCCCAGGTAAGAGTGTCACCGTTGTCAGCTAAGTATCTGTATGAACGATATAATCCGTATATGTCGCTGCTGTATCCGAAGTAATTTTTCAGAGCATTCTCCGAGCAGTAGTCTAAATAACCATCGTATGATATTGAATATGCGCCGCTTCCTGTAGCACTGTAGCTCATTTCTACTGCTACACCGCAGTGGTACATAAGCGTAGCCACAGCGTTTATTTCGGTGCTTGAGCTTGAGGAAGACAATGCATTCGGCATATTGTCCCAGTCGTAGGTGGTGTTGCCGAAATTGGCGGACATTGTACCGTATTCGGGGTGTTCGTCAGATGTGTAAGAGTGCGAACCTGTTCCGCGTACCGGCCAATTCCAGTATTTCATAACCTGAGCCATTGCTGTTGCTACGCAGCCAGTAACAGACCGTCCGTCTGCTTGCTCGTCGTATGGACACAAGTCGTTGTAGTATGGTGCTTGGTTCCATGTCGTTGTGAGCATCTGCGAAATTGCCCTTGTGCTTTTGGGGGCAAGTCCGTTACCATTGCGTAGGTTGTCCCATGCATTACGGGTTTCTTCGCCTGTTTCGATGTTGTTGTCGATTGCGTATTGTATTTCTCTGTTGTAGCCTTTGAGCCAGGAACGAGCATTTACAGGGATGTTGTTAGGGTCGAAACTGCCTTGCTGCGAGTAGCCGAGTATTGGCTTGGCAGCATCGTCTGCCGAAACTATTACAAATCCACCATTGGTATTGAAGATGTAAAGGTTTGTAAATTCCGTTTGATCAGATATGTCGTTGAAAACATTTCCTGCCTTAAAAATGTTGCCTTTCTGTACGTTTTGCTCCCAGAAAGTCTTGGCAACCGACTTTGCAGTCTCCATTGGTACATGCTTTGCAAAAAGCACCATAGTTAGTGCTAGCAGTATCGAAAGAAGTGTAATTTTCCTCATGTTCAGTTACTTTTTAATGTTTGTTTATCCTGCATAAAAAACATTTGCAAATATATAAAATTAAATGATAACGAGGTATTTGGTGCTGTTTTTTTTTGTTAAACAAAAAGTGTTTGGCAAATCGATGAAATCTGTGGTTATTTTTATAAGTTTGCGTCGTAATCGTTGATTATGATTAAAATTAGAGATTTACGCAGTGCTGACATTGATGCTGTGCTAGCTGTTGCCGATAGCCAGTTGGGTGAAAAATATATCACAGAAGCTGATTTGTCGGAAGGTAAAGTCTTTGTGGCAGAGGAAGATGGACTAGGCAAAATAGTTGGCTTTTGTATAGCTCTCGTTGCTACAAAAGACGGCAAGCCGTATGTGAGGACTGTAGCGGTTGCGCAGGAATTTTCGGGGCAGGGGATAGGTACGGCTCTGGTGGCTAAGGCTGTGGATTATATGGAAGGGCTTGGTGCAAAAAGTATTTTTTCTCCTTTGTGGAAGCACGATGGAATTGTAAATTCGGATGTGGTTTTCCGTAGAAATGGGTTCGTTCCTGTTCGTGAAATACCAGATTATTGGCTAAAGGATAGCATAGAGAAGGGGTATTTGTGTCCTGTGTGCGGAAAGGAATGCCATTGTACGTGCGTGATGTATGAGTTATATCTGGCTGATTGAAAGTAGAATAGAATTTTTTTGTAAACTATATTCGTTACCATAAGTGTGTATTGTTTATGAGTTGTGGCAACTTATAGTATCGAGATAATTGTAGTTTGTTGGAATTATTGCGCATTACAAATGCTAATATTCATACGCTGTGGATTACTGCCTTTGGCAGTGAGCTAAAGGTTGCAAATCCACAGCGACAGCGAGGCAAGCAAGAACTTTAATTAAAACTAGATTTTATATTTTTCCTCTAAAAATACACATGTCAGTCATGCACTACTTGATATTTCAAAACTAGTTAACTTTCCTCTCCGAGCAAAAAACTCATACTGGCATCCT
>CAJOEG010000146.1:0-4451 GCA_905233405.1 uncultured Bacteroidales bacterium
CTTCTGCTATGTTATCCATTATAGAACCAGCGGCTGCTCGTATTTGTGAACAAAAGCGATAGTCTTTTGAAAATGCTTCATTCGCCGTCATATCATAAATTTCCTTTGATAAAACTCGTGCATCTTGCCAAATTCTAAGTTCTTCAAAATCTTTAACAGTAGCCATCTATATATAAATTTAAACTTTCAAACCACATCAAAACCACCTTAAACTACTTCAAACCATCTCAAACCACTTCAAACCATCTCAAACAATTTCAAACTATTTATAGCCTCGCAAACTGTCCCGTCATTCCCATTGCCACATAGTATCCTATGTAAAGCAACAGCAGCATTATGCCTTCGATTCTGACGATTTCGGTTCTGCCTTTGATTGGGAAAATGGTGATTCCAAGTAGTAGGAGAGAGGCAAGCAGGAACCAGACATCAAAGCTAAGGATGTTGGGTTCGGCTTCGAGAGGTGTGATGCAAGATGTAATACCTATAATCATACAGATGTTGAATATGTTGGAACCGATGATGTTCCCTACGGAAATGTCGAGTTCCTTCTTTATGGCAGCGATTATCGAGGTGGTAAGTTCGGGAAGGCTTGTGCCGATGGCGACTACGGTGACGGCAATTACCCTGTCGCTGACACCCAACGACAAAGCAATGTTCTTTGCTCCGTAAACCAAAAGTTCTGACCCGGCAATCAGTCCTGCACAGCTTACGACAACCAGCAGCAGTGAAATCCAGATATTGTGCGACTTGTCGGGTTTTGTTTCGGGGTCTTCGGTTTTTGATTCTTTTTTGGCAGTGTTGAAAGTCAGGTACATATAAAGTGCCATCAGAAGCAACATAAAGATGCCCTCAAGCATATTTATCTCATTGTCAATCAGCGAGAACGCAAACAATAATGTTGCCGCCAGGAGTATCATTAGGTCGCGTCGAATCACCGACCGCGAAATGGGCAAGGTGATTATGATTGCAGTGATTCCAAGTATCAGGCATACGTTTGCGATGTTGCTACCGACCACGTTTCCAATGGATATGTTGGCCGAACCTTCGAGTGCTGCGCTTATGCTGACGCACAATTCTGGTAGCGACGTTCCCATCGAAACTATTGTGACACCGATGATTAGCTTTGATACGTTGAAATATTCGGCTACGCGAGTGCTACTTTCTACCACCCAGTCGCCTGCATACACCAAAAGCGCAATGCCTGCAACCAACGCCACATAGAAAAACGGCTCCGACGATAATATTCCAATTATACTGTCCATAAAATTCGTTGCAAAGGTAATCAATAATTCATAATTAGATGGTTTTACGATTTAAAAGTTTGAATGGCTGACACCGTTTGATGGGCTATGCCCGTTTGAATGGCTACGCCGTTTGATGGGCTACGCCCGTTTGAATGGCTACGCCGTTTCAATGGGCTATGCCCGTTTGAAGGTTTGAAAGTTCAAAGTTCAACGCATCAATCTAAAATCGAAATTCGTCAATCGTAAATAATATTGTATTTTTGTGCCTTCAATGAAAACATTTAACATCGACAGGGACTTTGTATTAACGGCACTTACCAAGGTGTTGATTCTGCTGCTGAACTTTGCCGCAGTAATCTTCACAACGCAGATGTGGGGCAGCGAAGGCAAGGGCTTCATTGCCATCTTTGCCGCCGACATAAGCCTTGTCGCAACCTTTACCAATATCCTGACAAACAGTAGTGTGTCCTTTTTCTTGAAGAAAATTGGACATTCGCCTCTGGCAACGTTGGCGTTTCTGTGGACATTCATTGTCTCGGCGTTAGCGGCTGTGGTCGTCGCTTTTACCGATGCTTCGGTGCCGGTGCTTCCGTTTTTTGTGGTGGCAGTGCTGTCGGGGTGCATAACTTTCCATTCGTCGCTATTCCTTGGCGTGCAGAAGATTTTCCAGTACAACCTTGCTACCTTGCTTATGTCGGCATTGTTGCTGGTATTTATGTTTGCATTTCATTATTTTTTGCCAGAAACAGGTTATCATGCTTATTTCTATGCACAGATTCTGTCGTATTTCATTGTTCTTGTAATCTGTCAGGTGTTTACGCATAGGATTTTCGGTCGAATACGTTTTGCGTTTAGTTTCGATACTTTTAAGAAGTCGTTCAATTTTGGATGGCAGGAGGAACTCAGTGCGTTTATGCAGTTTCTGAATGCAAGGTTGTGCTTTTATTTGATAGGTATATATGCAGATATGTCGTCAGTGGGCATATTTTCGGTTGGTGTGACTATTTCTGAAGCCATTTGGGTTTTCAGTCGTAGTATGGCATTGGTGCAGTATTCCAAGGTGCTGAAGATGGGCGACACAGCCGAGGCTTGGCGTGAAACTCGCAGGGTGACGCTTATAACTCTCGCTATAACAGTATTTTGCATTGCTGTAGCTGCCTGTGTGCCAATGTCGGTTTTTGAATTTGTTTTCGGCGAAGGTTTTGGCGAAGCAAAGATTGTGATTCTGATGCTTGCAGTAGGAATTGCTGCGAATGCAGTAGCATTGGTATTGTTCAATTATTTTTCAGCATTAGGACGGCTTAAGATATTGCTTTTGAGGTCATCGGCAGGACTTGTCGTAACATTGGCACTTGCATTCTGGCTTATACCTATGTGGAATATCGAAGGCGCCTGTATCGTAAATTCTTGTTCGTATCTGGTGTCGTCGGCGGTGCTGGTTGGATTCTTTGCTAGGAATAGGAAAGATATGAGGATTTAAATTTCAAAAATTATTGTCAACCTTTATCGTTCTTTGTGACTTGAAGGTTAGTGGTTTTATACTCTTTATGTTGGCTTGGTCAGCCTTGTTTCTGACTGTTTGCTATTTCTAATTCTCTTATAATATATAGGTATCTTAAAATATTTTTCATCCTTTTGCTTCTTGTGTTGAAAAAAACATTTACCTTTGCGCCTTGTTCCAAAAGTGTTTTTTGGAGCGTTTGAGTTGAATTTAATAATTTTGATTTTTTTAAGCCGACGGCTCCGATGGCATATAACTGGAGTCTGTAACAATGAAAAAACTAATATTTAGTGTGCTCCTGTTGCTGATGACAGTGATTGGAGCGGTCGCTCAGGAGACCTTGACGGTTTACGAAAGCGAAACAGGTACTAATGAATATGTGCCTATTTACGGATTGTATGTTGATACCGAAGGTTTAAAGTGTGAGTTTATTATTCCTTCAACAGAAATGGAAGCCATGGAAAACGGTACAATTACTGCTATGAGTTTCTATCTGCAAAGCCAAGCTGCTGAAGAATGGAATGCTTCGTTTCAAGTATTTCTGAAAGAAGTTGACCAGACTACTATGACGGGATTTCTTGGAACAACGGATGCTACTGTAGTATATTCTGGTGTTTTGAATGCTAATAGTAGTACAATGGATATAAATTTCACCGAAAATTATGTCTATGGTGGTGGAAATCTACTTGTAGGAATTTATTTGACTTCAACTGGAACTTGGAAAAGTGCTAAATTTTATGGTAAGACAACTACTGAAAATACTGCTTGGCAAGGATATAGTAGTTATTCGGGGAAAAAATTTATACCCAAGACTACTTTCACCTACACTCCTGGCGCTGCACCTACTTGTTCGAAGGTAAATAATCTTGTGGCAAATAATATTACTTCCTCATCCGCTGACATAACTTGGGAAGCAGGTGGAACAGAAACTGCTTGGGTTCTTAAGTATGGACCTGCAGGATTCGATGTTGAAACTGAAGGTGTTACCAAGAACATTTCTGGAACTCCTACTTTCCAAATCACAGAACTTACAGCAAATACTGCATATAGTGTATATGTAAAAGCAGTTTGTGGCGTAGGTGATGAAAGTGCATGGAAAAGTGCTTCTTTCAGAACTGAATGTGGTACAGAAAGTGTTCCGTGGTCGGAAGACTTTGATTCTCAGGTCGTAGGGGATGTGCCTGCCTGTTGGACAAAGGTCGGTAGCGGTTCTGTATTGGTTAATAACGGAAATGCAAATTCTGGATTATATAGTTTGAAATTTTCTGGCGTTTCGGGTGGTAATATAATTGCATTGCCACAATTTGGAAATGAAATTTCCGGATTGCAGCTTTCGTTCTATACAAGACCAGAAGGATATAATTATAGTAGTTGTGGAACGTTTGAGGTCGGCTATATAACAGACCTTACAGATGCTTCTACGTTTGTTTCTGTTGAATCGTATGCGTATAACAGTTGGACTTCGAATACATACGAACAGAAAGAGATTGTAATGTCTTCTGCTCCAGCAGGAAGTTATTTTGCTTTTAATCACAATGCCAATGCTACAAATTATTTCTGGTTTGTTGATGACATAAGTGTAAATTTGCCACCTTCATGTATCAAACCAACCGCATTGGCATATTCTAATGTTGCGGCAAGAACAGTTGGTTTGTCTTGGACAGCTGGTGGTACAGAAACAGCTTGGCAGATCTGCAAAAGTAATG
>CAJOEG010000146.1:4461-9659 GCA_905233405.1 uncultured Bacteroidales bacterium
TTATAGATGTTACAACAAATCCTTACACACTCAACAATCTCGATCCCGAAACTACTTATTTAGTAAAGGTACGTGCAAAATGTAGCGAAAGTGACTTTAGCGAATGGACAAGCAACATATCATTTACTACAGCTATAGCTTGTCCGGCTCCAACAGCATTGGTATTCTCAGATATTACCAATAATTATGTATCAATGTCATGGACTGCTGGTTCAAGCGAATCTCGTTGGAATCTCCAGTACAAGAAGTCGTCTGAAGAAGATTGGAGCGATGTTATCGAAGTGACAACCAATCCTATAACTAATATTTCCGGTCTTGAAGCAGGTACAACTTACAATGTAAGAGTTCAGGCAGATTGTGAATTGGACGGAACATCTACAGCTTGGTTGACAGGAACTTTCACTACTGCATACGGAATTCCATTTGTTGAGGGATTCGGAACTTTAATTCCAGCAAACTGGTCACAAAAGTCTGGTCTTCTTGCTAATGTAATTACGGGAACAGCACTTACAAGTGGTAGTGGTTGGAATTTTGGTACAGGTAATGGCGTTTTCGACAACCATGCACGTATTAATATATGGGGTACATCCAAGAAAGACTGGTTGCTCACTCCAACTATTGTTATGGATGCTAATGTAGAATTGACTTTCAACCTTGCTTTGACTGCATATAATGGAGACCTCCAGCCTGCAGCAACAACTGGTACAGACGACAAGTTTGTTGTATTGATTAGTACCGATAATGGTGCAACTTGGACAATTCTCCGTCAGTACGACAATGCAGGTTCCGAATATGTATATAACGACATTCCTGCTGCTGGCGAAGAAGTTGCTATCAATCTCAGCAGCTACAGTTCTGATAATGTCATAATAGCATTTTACGGTGAATCTACAACTACTAATGCTGACAACAATCTGCACATTGACAATGTAAGTCTCGACTATATTCGTTCCTGCATAAAGCCAACAGCTTTGACTGTGTCAAATGTTTTAGCAAGAACTGCCGATTTGGCTTGGACTGCTGGTGCAGACGAAACAGCTTGGCAGATTTGTTTGAATGATGTTGAAGATGATGAACACCTGATTAATGTTAATGGCGAACCATCATACACTCTTACAGGTTTAACACCAGTAACCGCTTATACTGTTAAGGTTCGTGCAAACTGCGGTGGTGATGTAAGTGCTTGGACAAGCAACATATCGTTTACAACTACTGTTGCATGTCCTGTTCCAACTGCTTTGGCATACGCGGATGTAACTACAAATTCCGTTGTTTTGTCTTGGACCGCAGGTGGTAGCGAAACAGCTTGGCAGATTTGTATCAACAATAATGAAGACGATCTTGTTGATGTTACTGAGAACCCTTATACTTTGACTGGACTTACTCCTGCTACGACTTATAGCATAAAGGTTCGTGCAAACTGTGGCGATACCGATGGCAATAGCCAGTGGACAAGCGCAGTTTCGTTTACAACCGAATGTGAAGCCCTTGCTGTAGATGCAGATCATCCATACACCGAAGGTTTTGAGGATGTGACCGCTTCGTATGCAATTCCTACTTGCTGGGAACGTATAGTTGAATATACTTCATACGGTTCCACTTATCCTTATGTATATTCGTATGGTGCTCACAATGGTTCGAAATGCTTATATATGTACTCATATCCTTACTATGATACATACGAAAATATTATAGCATTGCCAGAAATGAACAGCATAAGCACCTTGCAGATTTCATTATGGGCAAAGGCAAGTTCGACAATTCCAGAAAATTTTGAAATCGGTTATATAAAGAACGGCGTATTCACTTCAGTTCAGTCGTTTACTCTTACTACAACTTACCAGCAGTTTACTGCTTACTTGAATGGTGCACCTGCCGATGCTGAGAAAATTGCTATCCGTGCACATCATTCTTCAAGTTCCATAACAGTATATGTTGACGACATTGAGGTAAGTCCAATGCCAACATGTATAGCTCCTGTTGATGTTGTCGTTTCTGGTATTACGACAAATGCAGCTTCTGTATCTTGGACTGATGTTCTTTCTGCAACTGCTTGGCAGTACCGGCTCAACGAAGGTGAAATTTTTGATGCAGAAGCAAATCCGATTAACCTTACAGAACTTACAGCAAACACTGAATACACAGTAAAGGTTCGCACAGCTTGCGGAGAAGGTGAATACAGCGAGTGGGCAACTACAACTTTCACAACACCTTGCGGGGCAATAACAGAATTGCCATATACTGAAAGCTTTGAGTCTGAAACTTGTCCGGCAAGCTGCTGGTCAATTGAATATGCAGTAGCCAATCCTGCTTCTAGTAATATAATGAATCATGTAGCAGATTATGCTAAAGAAGGTTCGAGGAGTTTTAGATTCTCTTCATATTCGAGTACTTCTGACTACAATCAGTATTTGATTTCTCCGATGTTCAATATAGAAGGTTCGTATGTTGTTTCGTTCTACTATCGTCAACGTTCAACATCTGAACATCTGTATTTCGGAACTTCATCAACAGGAAATGCTATAAGTGATTTCACTTGGACAACGGAAGAAATTCCTGCTTATAGCGCAACTTGGACTTTATATAAGACGGTTGTTCCTGCAGGAACCAAGTATTTTGCAATAAACTACAGACCAGGAAGTTCTCTCTATTATGCATGGATTGATAACATAGTTGTTCGCGAAGTTTCATCCGCTGCCGAAATTCTTACATACACATTGCCGACAGAGGCTGCCCCTGCATCTATCACAAGCGGTGCCAATACAGGTACTATTGATATAACAGTTACCAACTCAACAGATTTTGATGCAGACCTTAATCCTACTTACACTATTTCCGACTATGCAGAAATCTCTGCTCCTGTAATCACAGGCGATGGGGATTCACGCACTATAACATACACCGTTACGGCAGAAGCAGGAAATACAAAGGAATGGACGGTTAATGTAACTAGGGTTTCTGTAAGCCACGATGCTTTCATAACTGGATTTACTTTCGCAGGCCAGAAGGCAGGAACGACTGCTGAAATAGTAAGCAATACAGAATCCAATACCTACACTGTAAATGCAGTTGCAGAATGGAATGTTGACCTTACCTCTATTGCTCCTGAAATTACAGTATCTCCAGCTGCTGAAATTACTCCTGAAAGTGGTTATGCCCGTGATTTCACATCACCTGTTACTTATACTGTAACGGCAGAAGACGGAACTACTTTTCATATTTACAATGTCACAATAATTAACGACCCGTATGCTTGTGTAAACCCAACAGCAGTAAATGCAAACGATATAACTGATGCAACAGCAACATTGAGTTGGGCACAGGCTTACACAGAGACTTCATATATTGTTAAGGTCTCGACCGAAGAAATGACCAATATGGCTGCTACTGCAGATGTATTCAACAACCAAGGCTCTCGAAAATTTGACAGCAAATACTCAGTATTTCGTATATGTTCAGTCCAACTGCGACAATGCTGAAGATTGGACCGAATATTCGTTCAGAACAGAATGTGGCGTATTTGCAGTTCCATTCGTTGAAACATTCGAAAATAATTCCGAAACAGTTAACTGCTGGACTGCAATATCAAACAATACTGAAAATGATGTAGCTAGTGGCAAAATGGGTATATTTGACGTGTCTGGTAACAGTGTATTCCGATTCAGCAGTTATTCGAGAGCTTCAAACGAAGATTACAACCAGTATCTCATAACCCCGGAACTTGCATTGACAGAAGATGCGGTCTTGACATTTGACTATGCTAAATCAAATAACTCAAATGAAAATTTCCGCGTTATGACCTCAACAACCGATGCTAACATTGCTTCGTTCACAGCTCTTGGTGATGATGTAACCGCAAATTCAACTAATTTCACTGAATACAGAATTGTAGTTCCCGCAGCAACCAAATACATTGCAATTAATTACTTCTCAAATTATCAGTATTATTTGTATGTTGACAATTTCAAATTAACAAATGTTTATACAATCACAGCAAGTGCAGATTCAAATGGCTCAATCGATCAGAATGGAAATGTTGAGGTAGAATATGGTGAATCTCAGTCGTTCACAATCGCTCCAGACGACTGCTACCATATTGCAAGCGTATTGGTTGACGATGTTGAAGCAATCAACGATGTTGTTGATGGTATTTACACATTTGCTAACGTAACTGCAAATCACACTATCGCAGCAACATTTGCAATCAACACCTATAATATTACTGCAACTGCTGGAGAAGGCGGTTCTATCACCGAGACTAGCGCAGTAAATTGCGGTGCAAACAAGGAAATCACAATCACAGCAAACGAAGGCTACAGAATTGCAAGCGTTATAGTTGACGAAACAGAAAATGTTACCGAAGCTGTTATTGCTGCTGAAGGCGTTTACACATTTGAAAATGTAACTGCTGATCACACTATCGCTGCAACGTTTGAACGCGTACATACAATTTCTGCAGGAACAGGAGCTGACGGTTCAATAACACCGGAAGGAATTATAAGTGTTCTTGATGGAGAGTCTCAGACGTTTACAATTACTCCTGTCAATGAATGTTTCCGCATAGGACAGGTAATGGTTGATGGTGTTGATGTTACCGATGAAGTAATAGCAAATAATGGCGTTTACACATTCGAGAATGTTACAGAAAACCACAATATTGTTGCTAACTTCGATGCGATAACATTGACTATCACTGCAACTGCTGGTGAAGGCGGAACAATTACTCATAATTCTGATTATGAAATAATTCCGTGTGCGTCAAATGAGTCTTACACAATCGTAGCAAACGATGGCTACAGAATAGTAAGCGTTATCGTTGATGGTGAATTTGATGTTACCAATGAAGTTGTTGCTAATAATGGCGTTTACACATTCACAAATGTAAGAGCCGACCACACTATCGCAGCAACATTCGGGCTTATACCTTCAACCTCCTACACAATCACAGCAACTGCCGGAGAAAATGGTACAATTACTCCTAACGGTGAAGTTGAAGTATATGAAGGTGACAATCAGAATTTCACAATCACTCCTGCTACTGGTTACCGCATTGCTGCTGTAGTAGTTGATGCTGAAACCGAAGGTGAAACTGATGTTATCGAAAATGTTGTTGCTGGTGACGGCGTATTCTTCTACACATTCGAAAATGTAACAGCTAACCACACTATCCATGCAACCTTCGAGCAGATTCCTACCTA
>CAJOEG010000147.1 GCA_905233405.1 uncultured Bacteroidales bacterium
CGTTTCAACCGCGAACTCGACAAGTACAATGCATTTTTCGGCGATACTGAAAAGGTCAAGAAAATAAAACTCATCTCCGACGAATGGTCGCAGGCAACTGGTGTGCTAACTCCTACATTGAAGGTTAAGAGGGCCGTTGTTGCCGAAAGATACAAGAAGGAAATAGAAGAACTTTTTGCATAAACAGCTATTTATGAGGAACATTGCTTGGGTTATAATACTTTTTTTCGCACTTGGTGAGGTTTTTGCAATAAATCCTCCCGGCACGAAGAAGGTAAAGATTGACAACGAAACATTATACATCGACCAGAACGAAATCTGTGTTGCCGACTGGCTGGAATACATCAATTCCATTGAACATCAATACGGAAAGGACTCGGAAGAGTTGAAGGCTGTCTTTCCAATGGACATTGATTCAAAGGAGGCTCTTGCAAAAATTAAACTCACCAAGTCGATTACTGGCATAACCTTGGAACAGGCGCAAAAATACTGCGAATGGAGAACCGTGGTTGTGAATTCCGTAAACGAGGAGACTGGTCTTGGCAATGTTAATTACACCATTCCAACCGAACAGCAGTACACAAGCCTGATAAAGACTTTCGGCTCATACGAAATTTTGTCGGACAAGAACAGGACGGAGCGCATAACTGGACTGCAAAGCAGTGTATATGAACTGACAAGCGAAGGTTCTGTGCTGAAAAACAATGGAGTGTTCTCGAAGGAGGAAGTCGTCCCCAATGGAAACATAGGTTTCAGGTGCATTGCAACCGTTATAAAGAAAAAGAAATGAAGACAACAAAATTCCTTGTCGCTTTTATCACTCTGATATTCTTCAGCATAACTATTTTTGCGCAAAGTCCTAAATGCGAAAACCTGCAAAACGATTTCCTGAATAACAAGGAATTGAAAAATGCAGCCGTCGGTCTTTATGCCGAAAATATTACCACAGGGGAAATTGTGCTCGACTACAATTCAAATGCTTCGCTTACGCCTGCATCCATAATGAAACTTTTCACAACCACGTTGGCAATGGAAGCAATTGGCTCATCAACACGTTTCAAGACAAAAATTGCCTACAGCGGCACACTCGAAGATAGTGTTGTAAACGGAGACCTATATATTATAGGTGGCGGAGATCCTTGCCTTGGTGCCGAACGTTATTCCAGCATTTACGGAGTAGACATTTTTGATACTTGGACTGAAAAAGTCAAGGAAGCTGGTATAAAGAAGATTAACGGCAACATAATCAGCGATGTAACTTATTTCGGTGCAGTACCAACTCCTGGCAAATGGGTTTGGGAAGACCTTGGCTCGTACTATGGCTCGCAAGGTTTCTCAATAAACTACATGGACAACACCTACGAACTTTACTACAACACTGGCAGCGACAAGGATACGGCAGTGCTCGTTAAAGTTGTTCCCGATGACCTTGAACTTAATGTAGTCAACAAAGTTACCGCTTCGTCGAGCGTCAGCGACGACAACACCGTGATATACCGTGGCTATGGCGAAAACGACATTGTTGTCACGGGAACACTTCCATGCAACAAGACCGAATACAAGGTAAAAGGCTGTTTTCCAAATCCACCGCACTATGTCGCCAGAACATTGTATTATCGCTTGAGAAACAATGGCGTTGCAGTAACTGGCACCTACTTGGTTAGCAACAAGAAATACGAGGGCGAAGAAGAAAGAACCGTTATACATACATTTTCGTCGCCAAACGTAGGAACAATCGTTAACTACACCAACCTTGTGAGTTATAACCTTTATGCCGAAGTGCTGGCTTTGCAGATTATGCGCAAAACAGGAAAATCTCTTGCCGACTATGGAAAGAAATTCCTAGGCGACAGGGGAATGGAAAGCGGAGGTTTCTATCCCGTTGACGGTAGTGGTCTAAGCCATTTCGATGCAATAAACGCAAAGCAGACGGCACAACTCCTAAAGCACATCAACAAAAGCAAATATGGTGAAAGTTTCATTTCTGGAATGGCTGTGGCTGGCAAAAGCGGAACTCTGAAAAGTTACAAGTGCAGTTCAGACGGCAAAATCAAGGTTCAAGCCAAGACCGGCAGTATGACGCGTGTGCGTTCTCTTGCAGGCTTCATAACCAACACACGTAACGAAAAGATTGTCTTCTGCATAATAATAAACAACTACGACGGCAAAAGCCCGCAGATAAGGAATGTCATCGACAACTTCATAAAGGCGGTGGGACACGCATAATTTCGCTTAACTTTGCCTGTATGAACAAATTTCTTGAATATTTGTCTGATTTCTGGTTTTTGCTGTTCCCAAAGAATTGCGAAGCCTGCGGTCGCGCCTTGTCGCGAGGCGAGGAGGTGTTGTGCTTCGACTGTTTGTACGAACTTCCACGAACACATTTCTGCAAGGAACTTGACAATCCTGTAATGCAACTGTTCGATGGTCGCATAAAGTTGGAACGGGCTACTGCTTTGTTTTCTTTCCAGAAGGGCAGTCGTTTCAGAAAATTGCTACATTCGCTGAAATATCACCACAAACCCGAAATCGGAGTGCTGTTAGGTAAGGAACTTGGTGCAGAAATGCTGTCGTCGGGAAATTTCTCCGACATCGATTATGTAATTCCTGTACCGTTGCACCCTAACCGCGAAAAGAAGCGTGGCTACAATCAGAGCGAACGTATAGCATCGGGAATTTCGGCTGTGACAAAAATACCAGTGCTTACCAGTGTGCTTGTCAGGAATACCGATACCAAGACGCAGACCAAGATGAACAAGGACGAACGCTGGCAGAATGTTTCGGGAAAATTTGTGCTGACTGACAGCGAAATCATAAAAAACAAGCATGTACTTCTGGTTGACGATGTCGTCACAACGGGAGCAACTACCGAATCGTGCGGAACGGTATTGCTGTCGGTAGAAGGATTGCGATTAAGCATAGCAGTGCTGGCAAAGGCATAAAAAAACGGCTCGCTAATGCAAGCCGTCCTTATTATGAAAATCACTTAGTCTCTTCTTAGATACGACAGCAGTCTCAAAATCTCGATGTAGAGCCATACCAATGTAACCATAAGTCCGAATCCTGCGTACCATTCCATATATTTGGGTGCACCTGAATTGGCTCCGCTTTCTATTGTGCTGAAGTCGAGAATTAGGTTAAGTGCGGCAACCGCAACTATTATTACGCTGATGCCAATTCCGATTAGCGGGTTGGCGAAAAGAAATTCGTTAAATGCTGGTGTGAATAGTCCGACGATGAAACTGACAAGGTAGAAAATGCCGATGGCACCTGTTGCTATTGCGACTCCTTTTATGAATTTTCCTGAAGCCTTGAGAATGCCAGTCTTATACATAAAAAGCATAAGCCCGAATACGAGCAATGTCAGCGATATGGCTTGAAATACTATTCCGCTGTATGCTACTTCGAACATTGCCGATATTGAGCCGAGTACAATGCCTTCGAATGCGGCGTAAATAGGTGCTGTAATGGGAGCGGCTTTCTTTGCAAAACTTGTTATGAGTGCAAATATTAATCCGCCTATTGTTCCGCCAATAAGAAATATTTGTGGAGCAATCTGTCCAGACCAAGTCATTTTCCACGAAACTATGCCTGTGATGAGCAGTATGGCAAAAAGTATTATGGTCTTGTTTATTGCACCTTTCATAGTCATTACGTTGCCGTTGGCGGTTGTCGGTTCGGTTGCAGCATTGCTTTGACCGAAAGTTGTACCTGTTGCTCCAGTCATTCTTTGGGTGTTCGCTTCGCTGGAGAAGACGTTTTTGCCCAGTGTCGGATTCGATGTCCTAGTTATATTCATAACTTATGAGTTTTTATTTAGTGCAAAGGTAATAACTTTATGTAACGCAGAAATGCACATTGTGATTTTTAAGATTTTTTTGTGGAGAAATAAATATTCGATTAAAATTTTTCCGACTGATAAAAAAGTTATCTTTGCGGAATTATTTTTAAAAGTATAACTAATTAAAAAACATAAGAAATGGCAATAGTAAAACCTTTCAGAGGCTTACGTCCTCCAAAGAATTTGGTAGAGAAGGTATCGTGCCTTCCATACGATGTTATGAACTCGGAAGAAGCCGCTCAGATGGCTGAGGGCAAGAAGGAATCGCTTCTCCACGTTACACGCGCTGAAATTGACCTTCCAAAAGGTACCGACCTTCACAGCGAAATAGTTTACAACAAGGCTGTAGAGAATTTTGCTAAGATGCAGAAGGAAGGATGGCTCGTCGAAGACGAAAAGCCGAAATTCTACATCTACGCCCAGACAATGGACGGTCGTACACAGTACGGTATCGTTGGCTGCGCTTCGTCTGAAGACTACTTCAACGGCGTTATCAAGAAGCACGAGCTTACTCGTATTGAGAAGGAAGAAGACCGTATGGTTCTCACCCGTTACGTCAACGCTAACCTCGAACCTGTATTCTTCTCATACAAGGCAGT
>CAJOEG010000148.1 GCA_905233405.1 uncultured Bacteroidales bacterium
AGTCGTCGGTACAACCGGCGTCACCGGCGTCGTCATCGGTCTGGTAAGTCCCGGCGTCGTCGTATTAAACCGCGAGCGTACCGGCGATGACATGGACGCGTTAAAATCCCTCGCCGACACATCATCAAGCCCCGTCGCGATAACCGTAATCTTCACTTCGTCCGTCATGGAGTCGTCCCGGCAGGTACCGAAAATCAAGTTCACGGACTCGCCGACAATCTCCTGAATATAACTGATCGCCTCATTCGCGTCGGTTAAGGATACATCGCCGGTAAGGTTGACAATGATGTCCGACGCGCCGTCGATCTTCGTTTCCAAAAGCGGCGATTCCACCGCCTGCATGACCGCGTCCATCGCACGGTTGTCGCCCTTGCCAGAGCCGATCCCGATATGCGCAATCCCCTTGTCCTTCATGACGGTCTGAATATCCGCGAAGTCCAAGTTGATAAGTCCCGGTACATTGATTAGATCCGTAATGCCCTGTACGGACTGCTGCAATACGGAATCAGCGACTTTCAATGCATCCTCGATGCTCTGGCTTCTTTTCTTAATAGCATTATTGATGGGCTTCCAAGCAACCATGCCCAATACGATGAGCAATGTCAGGAAAATAATGGTGGTCCAAAAAACTAATCCTATTCCGGGCGTTACTAAATCCATAACCTATATATTTTAATTTAACGTTTCTTCTGTTTTTAACGGGTAGCTCCAGCCAATCGCTGGAGAACCCGTTTGCTTTTGCACTGAATTAAGCGATCAAAGCAACTACAACACCGAACAAAGCAACACCTTCTACAAGAGCTGCTGCGATGATCATTGCAGTCTGAACTTTACCTGCTGCTTCAGGCTGTCTTGCGATAGCGTCCATTGCTGCGCTACCAATCTTTCCGATGCCTAAACCTGCACCCAATACTGCCAAACCGGCGCCAATTGATGCGATTGTTGTAATTCCCATAGTAACAAATATTAAAAATTAAACATAAAAAATTCTAAATCAAAATTCTACTCGTGCTTGTGCTCTGCGACTGCCAGACTGATGAACACTGCCGACAGCATCGTGAATATGTAAGCCTGCAGGAATGCGACAAGCATTTCGAGGCAGTCCATAAACAATACGAATATTACCGACACTGGAGCGACTGCTATTGTCTGGAATATGAATATCAGCGATACCAAGCTCAAGATGATGATATGT
This sequence comes from uncultured Bacteroidales bacterium, assembly GCA_905233405.1. GTDB lineage: Bacteria > Bacteroidota > Bacteroidia > Bacteroidales > ML635J-15 > Bact-19. Next base: position 1,196 of record CAJOEG010000148.1, read on the forward strand.
CCTGCCGAAATGTTGGCGAAAAGACGAATCATAAGAGCAACAGGCTTAACGATGATACCCATGAGTTCCACAACTGCGAGTATAGGCTTTACGAAAACCGGAACGCCGGGCATCCAGAAAGTGTGGTGCCAGTAGTCCTTGTTTCCGTTCAAGTTAATCATTAGGAAGGTGAAGATGGCGAGAACCATAGTCACTGCGATGTTACCCGTTACATTGGCATTACCGGGGAAGAACGGGATGAGACCTAATATATTATTAAAAAGTATGAAGAAGAACACTGTCATAAGGTATGGCAGGAACTTGTCTGTCTTTTCGCCGAGGTTAGGGTAGATAACATCGTCCCTTACATAGAGGAAAACTGGTTCGAGGAAAGCCTGCATGCCTTTCGGGCGACCGGGGTTCTTCTTGTATGCCTTTGCGAAGCTGATGAATACTATTAATAATATAATAGAAACGAGCATCATAGATGCCACGTTCTTTGTAATCGAGAAGTCGAGAGGTTTTTCGTTAGCGATTTCGGCGTTGGCGTTTGCCTCAAGGTATTCGAGGCTCTCGTGGAATTCCATTGCTTCGGTTGCTTCGCCGTTCTGGAAGGTAAGGCCACCCTTGTCGTTGGCAAGGTAAATCTTGTCGTTGGCGAGGATGTAGGTGTTGTCGCCCTTGGTTACGGCTTCGTGTCCGTGGTGGAAAGCACCCGACATGAAGAAGTCGAGATGACCGTTAGCAAACACGATTACTGGCAGAGGAACAGCAACTGGGACTTCAACTTCCACACCGTTTTCTTCCTTGGTGTAGTCGAGGATGTGCCATACATGCGAGTCCTTGATATGTCCCATAATCAAGCTGGTGACATCAAACTTTTCTTCCTTTGCAGCTTCGGGTTGTGCGACTTCCGTCGGCTCTGCAATATTTTGCGCAATTTCGCTAGATTCCTCAATCTGTTTTGCTGTGTCCTGCGGCTGAGTTTCCACTTCTTCAGCGCTTACTGGTATTGCGAAAGTCAGCAATACACAAAGACTTAACAAAAACCAAACATATTTCTTCATATTCCAATTATGAATTTTATTGTAAGACCACAAATTTACATTTTCTTTTCTGAAAACTGCAAGTTTTTTTTAAGTTTTTAAAAAGATTTTTTTAAAACTCTAATACACAATGAACTACAACAGGAAAAGTCGGGGCGAAAGTCCCGACTTTCCTATTATAAATTTTGTCGTTTTTACTTGATAACGCCGAGTTCCTTGCCGACCTTGGTGAATGCTGCGATGCACTTGTCGAGGTGGGCGATTTCGTGAGCTGCCGAAATCTGAACGCGGATACGAGCCTGTCCCTTCGGAACTACAGGATAGTAGAAGCCAGTTACATAGATGCCTTCTTCCTGAAGTTTTGCAGCCATATCCTGCGAAAGCTTTGCGTCGTAGAGCATTACTGCGCAGATTGCCGATTCGGTTGGCTTGATGTCGAAGCCAGCAGCCTTCATCTTTGAGATGAAGTAGTCGGTGTTGCTGTGAAGCTTGTCCTGCAACTCGTTGGTGCTCGACATGATGTCAATCATCTTGCAGCCAGCAGCGGCTACCATAGGAGGAATAGAGTTAGAGAACAAATATGGACGCGAACGCTGGCGAAGCATTTCGATGATTTCGCGCTTACCAGTTGTGAATCCGCCAACTGCACCGCCGAAAGCCTTTCCGAGAGTACCGGTAAGGATTTCAATCTTTCCACGGAGGTTGTAGCGTTCGGTAACACCGCGGCCAGTCTTTCCGACAACACCTGCCGAGTGAGATTCGTCAACCATTACCATTGCGTTGTACTTGTTTGCGAGTTCGTAAATCTTGTCGAGCGGGCAAACATTACCGTCCATCGAGAATACGCCGTCGGTAGCAATGAGGCGGAAACGGCACTTCTGTGCTTCCTTGAGTTTTTCTTCGAGGTCGGCCATATCGGCGTTAGCATAGCGGAAACGCTGAGCCTTGCACAGACGAACACCGTCGATAATTGAAGCGTGGTTGAGCGAGTCGGAGATGATAGCATCGTCTTCGCCTAGCAATGGTTCGAAAACACCGCCGTTAGCGTCGAAGCAAGCTGCATAGAGGATAGTGTCCTCGGTACCGAAAAATTCTGCAATCTTCTTTTCGAGAGCCTTGTGGAGGTCGGAGCAACCGCAGATGAACCTTACCGATGCCATACCGTAGCCGTGAGTATCCATGGCTTCCTTTGCTGCAGCGATGAGCTGTGGATTGTTGGCGAGGCCGAGGTAGTTGTTTGCGCAGAAATTGAGAACCTTGGTTCCGTCCTGCAATGTGATTTCACCACCCTGCGGAGATGCTATTATTCGTTCGTTCTTGTACAAGCCGGCTTCTCTGATACCAGCTATTTCCTTCTGTAGATAAGCTTGAAAATCGTTATACATGATATTTTGTTTTTAAATTATTTTCGATTGGCAAATGTAAGAAATAATGCGTTTGGTTGAACAAGAAAAATAAATGAATTTTGGATTTTTAAAATCCGGCCTTTCTCTTGCCTTTTGCTACAATTTACAATACAAAGAAGGCCATCCAAATGGACAGCCTTCAATTTTCTTACATAAATTATTTAAGTTTTCCTAACCTTGCAGTAACCTTAACCGTAGTCTTTGAATAAATATGTGTTCCCAAAACAGGCTTATGCTCATATTTGGTATATTGCGGATATAATACCACATCATATCCAGGATGTTCCTGCATAAGTTTGTACAAGGCCTCGTTTACAGTCTGATCAGCGACAAATGAGCCAAGAATTGGAATTCCGACTCCAGATGTATTAACATATCCGTCCTCCGACTTTTTGAACAACCTTGCCCAGTTAATACCCAAAACTTTGACAGTCGTTGCTTCCGCAGAAAACTGTTCAGACAAATCAATGTCGCTTGAATTGAACTCAAACTTAACATTCGGCTCCCTCATAACACTGCTGTAGGAATGGCAACTAGAAAAACTAAGACAAGCTACCACTGCCAATGCCATTAAAAACAAAAATCTTTTCATATTAAAACATTATTAAAATTGAATGGACAAGAATAAGCATTATTTTTATATACAAACGAAAAAAAGCCATTTTTTTAGCAGGAGAGGAATGGTTAATTAATAATTGACAATTAGTACTGATGCAATAAATTTAAAAGTCGAACAACTCAAGTTCATAGTCATCTTTCATTGAAGCAGGAACACTATTAGGTTTAGCAAGAAGTTCCCTTA
>CAJOEG010000149.1:0-1454 GCA_905233405.1 uncultured Bacteroidales bacterium
TAGACTAAAAATATTTATATTCTCGCAAGCAATTTTTAACGAACAAGCAATTTGAAACTGCTAGCTGTTTAAAACTATATTGAAAAACATTTTGCTCCAATCGTTTTTATATGTAACTTTGCATTCGTTAAAATTTAAAATGAATAGAATTAGCGCAATATCATTCAAAAGGAGCTTGGTATATCTGAATATCAAGGAGCGCGATTCATTCTAATTTGGGAAACCATTTTCGGCGTTAATCCATTGGCTGGAAATAGTTTCCATTCGCTTTTCCGTAAGGACAATCAAAAAATATTTATTAATAAATTAAAAAATTAAAATTATGGAATTACCATTTGCAGAAGCGTGGAAGATAAAGATGGTTGAACCCATTAAGAAATCCACAAGAGAAGAAAGAGAAAAGTGGCTTCTTGAAGCCCACAACAACATTTTCATGCTGAAGAGCGACTATGTTTATATCGACCTTTTGACCGACTCTGGTACAGGTGCTATGAGCGACCGTCAGTGGAGCGCAATGATGATGGGTGACGAGAGCTACGGTGGTGCACGCAGTTTCTACCACATGAAAGATACTATAACCGAACTTACTGGTTTCGAATATGTTATTCCTACTCACCAGGGTCGTGCTGCAGAGAATGTTTTGTTCTCGTACCTAGTAAAGCCTGGTATGGTTATCCCAGGAAACGCTCATTTCGACACAACTAAGGGGCATATCGAAAGCCGCAAGGCATTTGCTATTGACGTTACCGTTCCGGAAGCATACGACACACAGCTCGAAGTTCCTTTCAAGGGTAATGTAAGCCTCGAAAAGTTGGAAAAGGTATTGCAGGAAAACAAGGGCAACGTTCCTTTCTTTGTACTTACTGTTACTAACAATACTGTTGGTGGACAGCCAGTTAGCATGAAGAATATCCGTGAAACCTGCGAACTTTGCCACAAGTACGGTGTGCCTGTAAACATCGACTCGGCTCGTTTCATCGAAAATGCTTATTTCATCAAGACACGCGAAGAAGGTTATGCTGACAAGACTCTCCGCGAAATCGTTCGTGAAATGTTCGGTTATGCAGACAGCATGACAATGTCGGCAAAGAAGGATGCTCTCGTAAACATGGGTGGCTTCATCGCAACTAGAAAGAAAGACTGGTACGAAGGTGCTAAGTTGTTCTGCATTCCTTTCGAAGGCTTCCTTACATACGGCGGTATGAACGGTCGTGATATGGATGCTTTGGCAGTAGGTTTGAAGGAAAACATTGAATTCGAGATGGTTGAAACTCGTATCAAGCAAGTTCACTACCTCGCAAAGAAACTCGACGAATATGGCATTCCTTATCAGCGTCCTGCTGGTGGACACGCTATTTTCATTGATGCAGATAAGGTGTTGACCAACATTCCAAAGGAAGAGTTCCCAGCACAGACATTGACTTGCGAACTTTACCTTGAAGCTGGTATCCGTG
>CAJOEG010000149.1:1467-5869 GCA_905233405.1 uncultured Bacteroidales bacterium
CGTTCTCGCTGACCGTGATCCAGTTACACGCGAAAACCGTTTCGGTGGCAACGACTTCGTTCGTCTCTGCATTCCACGTCGTGTTTACACTAACAACCACATGGATGTAATCGCAGCTGCTTTGAAGAACGTTTACGATCGTCGCGATACTATCAAGCGTGGTCTTGAAATTACTTGGGAAGCAGAATTGATGCGTCACTTCACTTGCCAGTTCAAGAGACTCAAGTAAATTTACGATTGTAGATTGAGAAATAAATTTTGATTAGGTCGCCTTCAGGCGACCTTTTTATTTAAATACAAGCCTGAAAACTGAAATTATGAAAAAAATCATTATATTCGCATTCTATTAACTTAATAAAACATATCAATATGATTTACGATTTCACATACCAGAATCCCACTAAGATTCATTTTGGAAAGACAGCACTTGAACATTTGCCCGAAGAACTTAACAATTTCGGTAGCAACATATTGCTCGTTTACGGCAAAAACTCGATAAAGGCAACTGGCCTTTACGACAAGATTATGGAAATGTTGAAAACTGCAGGCAAGAATGTTACCGAACTTTCCGGCATAAACTCCAATCCTCGTTACTCGCAAGTAATGGAAGGTTGCAGGCTTGTGCGCGAAAACAATATCGACCTGATACTTGCCGTTGGTGGCGGTAGCGTGGTTGACTGCTCCAAGGGTATTGCAGCATCGGCATACTACGATGGTGATGCTTGGGAGCATTACTGGGAACAGCAGGGACCTATTGAGAACAAGGTTGTTGCAGTGGCTTCGGTGCTTACTATGACCGGAACTGCTTCGGAAATGAATACAGGTTCGGTAATTACCAACGAAGACAAGAAATTGAAACTCGGTCGTGTTTTCCCGTTCCCCGACCTATGCCCGAAGTTTTCAATCCTGAATCCAGAATTTACCTACACCGTGCCTAAAGTCCAGATGGTCAGCGGTATAGCCGATATTTTCTCGCATCTTATGGAACAATATTTCGGTGGCGACGACGACTGCACAAGCGACTACCTGCTCGAAGGCGTTATGCTTTCGCTGATAAATTCGTCGCGCAAGGCTATTGTTGACCCAAAGGATTACGAAGCACGAAGCAACATAATGTGGTGTGCAACAATGGGTTTGAATAAGATTCTCGCCTTGTCGAAGATGCAGGACTGGGAAGTTCACATGATTGAGCATCAGCTTGGCGCTTACACCGACTGTCCGCACGGAATTGGACTTGCAATAATTTCACCCGCTTACTACCGTTATATTTACAAGTGCGGTTTGCCGAAGTTCGTGCGTTTTGCAAAGAACATCTGGAAGGTAGATGCAAATGGCAAGACGGATGAACAGGTTGCACTAGAAGGAATTGCTTGTCTCGAATCGTTTTTCCGCGAACTTGGAATTCCATCTACTTTACGCGAGGTCGGTGCAACAGAGGAAATGTTGCCGCTGATTGCAAAATCGACAATTCCGGGTGGCGGATACAAGAAAATGGAAGCCGATGACATATTGGTTGTCCTCAAGAATTGTTTCTAAAATTTATTAATTAATGTTGTCTGATATAACATACTTCTGTAAATCGTTCAATATTAAGCAATTTGTATTAATTCAGAATGTTATGATTTCCCTTGTTCGTCATTCCACAAGTCAGAACATACACGCGATACGGAACGTGGAGCGTTGTAATGTTCGACTATGCGGAATCTCATATAGTAATACTAATCAAGGAGATTCCGCACAAACGAGTTCACACGACACGTTCCTTAGTCGGTTCTCTCTGTTTTGCGGAATGACGATTAGAGAGTTTTGTGGACAATAATAAAAAATGTGCGTATGAAAAAAATTCTCGTAAACATAGCAATGTCGTTGATGGTTGTTGCATTAGCGGTTTCTTGTAGCAACAATGAAACTGCTGACAATCAGGTTGAAGAACCAAAGACCGAAACCGATACAATCTGCAGTGCACCGCTAATTGCAATGCAGGACTGCCAGCAGCAGATGTCTGCCGAACTATTTGCTGGGCAAGACGATGAGTTGTTGAAGAAGATTTTGCCAGATGGAACGGCTGAGGCTTCGATAAATGTTTTCATGCAGGAGCGTGGTGAAAGGATTGTGCTTTTCGATGCAGGACTTGGTGCTTCGCGAAATGGTCGTCTGCTCGCAAACTTGGATTCTGTAGGCGTGTTGCCTGATGAGATAACCGACATCTGCATAACCCATTTTCACGGCGACCATATCGGTGGACTTCTCTCTCCCGAAGGCGAGGCTGTTTTCAAGAATGCAAAGTTGCACTTTTCCGACTTGGAATTGGAAGCATGGACAATTGGTGCCTTGAAGGATAAAAACGAAATGGTTGAAAAGATGCTTTTTGCATACGAAGGCAGATGTGAAACTTTTCAGGCTGGCGATACGATTGTTGACGGCATTATAACGATTTCGGCTCCCGGACATACACCTGGGCATACTATGTATGATGTTGGTGATGCAATAGTTGTCGGCGACCTTATGCACGCAGTGGTCTTGCAGGTTGAACATCCCGAATTTTCGGCAAAATACGATTTCGAACCCGAACTTGCCGCTCAAACAAGAAAGGCAATGCTCGAAATTGCAAGGACTTCGCACAAGCCCTTGGCTGGAATGCATTTCCCCAAACCATTCATAATAGAACTTTGACACGATGGCTGACAAGGAACAAAAATATGAAGAGCTTGTAGCGCAGGCAAAGGCACTGTCGGAGGCGGAAAACGACGAGATTGCCCTTATGGCAAATGTGGCTGCAATCATTCACGGGTCATTCCATTTCTGGTGGACAGGTTTTTATCGTGTTGTAGGTGAGGAACTTGTGCTTGGCCCATTTCAGGGACCACTGGCTTGCACGCGTATAAAGTTCGGACGGGGAGTCTGCGGAACGGCGTCGAAGGAACGTCGGTCGGGAGTTGTGCCTGATGTCGAGAAATTTCCTGGACACATTGCTTGCAGCAGTGCTTCGCGTAGCGAAATTGTCGTGCCGATGTTCCGCAACGGTGAAGTGTTTGCTGTTCTCGACATCGACAGCGAAAAACTCAGCACTTTTGACGAAACCGACAGGGTATTTCTTGAAAAAATAGTACAACAATGTTTTTAGATTGGCTTGAACATCATCTTTTGCCTTGTCCGACAAAACATTTCTTCGGAATTGAGTGTCCTGGCTGTGGAATGCAGCGCTCGATAATCGAATTGCTGAGAGGAAATTTCTTGGAAAGCATAAAGTTGTATCCACCGTTAATTCCGATGATAATATTGCTGGTGCTTTTGGTTATAAATCTGAAAGTCAATTCTATAGTATTGCAAAAAGTACTGAAATATATCTTTATAGCAGAGGCGATAATAATATTCATAAACTATATACTTAAATTCATTTAATATGGAAGATACATTTGAACGTAATGGTGAAATGCCATCGGGCGAAAGTCCAAAAACAAATAAGCCGCAGGGCAATTTGAGAATGCCGGCTCCTAATGCGAACCTAATCCTTGCATTCGGGATTGTATCTATCGTAACCTGCTGTTGCTGCAGTGGAATCGTGGGTATAATTTTCGCGATTATTGCAATAATTCTTGCCGTAAAGAGCAAAAAGGAATTTACTCTCAACAGCGACCTTTACGACGAAAACACATTCGGTAAGGTCAATGCGGGAAAAACCTGTGCAATCATCGGTCTGATAGTCGGAATCCTGATGTTCACCATCGCTATGATAGTGATTTCTGTAAACCTGTCGGATGGAGCAAGCATTATTGATTCGGTAGGTGGATGGGATCAGATGGGATATTAGATAAAAGTTAAAAGTTAAAAGTTAAGAGTTAAAAGTTAAGAGTTGAAAGTCTGTAGAGTCGTTGCGAGCAACGACTTCTACTATTCAAATTTTCAAATCTTCAAATTATCTAATTATCAAAATAAATGACATTAAACGACCGAATAAACATATTGGCATCCTTTGGCAACGACCTTGCTGCAATTTGCGACGGCAAGGAAGTTGAAGGTTTTCCTGGATTCGAGAAGATTAAGGCGTACAATCCGTGGTTTACAGAGGATAATGTAAGATTTTGTTTGCAAAACTGGCATTCGCAGTTGAACAAGGAAACATTGTCAAAATTTTGTTCCTCCTATAATATCGACGACAATCTTTCCGATTTCTGCGTGGCGATTGTTATGGCGGGAAACATTCCGATGGTTTGTTTTCACGACTTCGCCTGTGCATTTTTGTGCGGTGTGATGATTGAAGCAAAGTTGTCGAGCAAGGACAATGTGTTGATGAAATGGGCAATCGAACATATTATGGCAAAGTCGCCAGAATTGGCAGGACGCATAACGCATACCGAAGAACGATTGTCGGATTTTGATGCGGTAATTGCAACGCCTGATA
>CAJOEG010000150.1:0-1000 GCA_905233405.1 uncultured Bacteroidales bacterium
TGACACAAAGTTCAACATCGACTTGCCAAAAAAGGAAACCGCCGAGCCAGAAAAGACTGCTGACGCAAAAACCGAAACTGACAATAATGCACTGGAACCAACCGATGCTGTCGTGGCAGAAGAAGAAACTGTTACCGACTCCGCTGAAGTAGTTGCAGAACCTGTACAGTCGGACAATGGAGGAACTCCGCGCATTGTTTCACAAAACGAGTTTGTTGAAGAACCCGACGAGGCCGGCTCACTGTGGTCGTTCTTCTTCCTGTCGTTGCTGTTCGGTATTCTGGGTATTCTTACACCTTGCGTGTTCCCGATGATTCCTATGACCATCAGTTTCTTTATGCAGGGTAATTCGAGCAAGTTCAACTCAATACTGAAAGCATTGATTTTCGGAGTCTCAATAACGATACTCTATACATTAATAGGTGTAATCGTTTCGCTGACAAATGCCGGCGCAGGTCTAACAACCGTGCTTAGTACACATTGGATACCTAACCTTATCTTCTTCATTTTGTTTGTTGCATTTGCTGCATCGTTATTCGGTCTGTTCGAGATTATTCTCCCGACTTCGCTGGCAAACAAGAGCGACAAGCAGGTCGACAAGGGCGGAATCTTTGCTTCGTTCTTCCTTGCACTCACAACAGTTATCGTAAGTTTCAGCTGCACAGGACCTATAGTTGGTGCATTGTTGGTAAAGGCTGCTGGCGGAAATGTTCTCGAGCCGACAATCGGAATGCTTGGTTTCGGACTTGGTTTCGCTTTGCCGTTCACAATTTTGGCAATTGCACCAAACTGGCTTAAGAAGTTGCCGAAGTCGGGAGGTTGGATGAACTCGGTGAAGGTCGTAATGGGCTTCTGCCTCTTGGCATTCTCGCTCAAGTATTTCTCCAACATCGACCAGAACTATCACCTCGACATTATGAGCCGCGAACTTTACATTGCCATCTGGATAGTAATCAGCGTTTTGTGCGGACTTTATCTCCTTGGCAAGATTCGTTTCAAA
>CAJOEG010000150.1:1022-9398 GCA_905233405.1 uncultured Bacteroidales bacterium
TATGATTCTGGCGTCGGTGTTCTTTGTGTTCGCACTTTATTTGTTCCCGGGAATGTTCGGTGCTAACCTCTCGTCTGTATCGGGCTTGCTTCCGCCAATGACTACGCAGAATTTCAACCTTGCCGACGATGGCGGAGCTGCTTCCGAAGGTGCTTTGTGCGGAACACCAAAGTATTCGGAGTCGATGCATACAGCTTATGGTGTCAATGCATATTTCGACTACAAGCAGGCTTTCGAGTGTGCTAAGTCGCAGAATAAGCCTGTAATACTTTATTTCACAGGACATTCTTGTGCAAACTGCAAGAAGATGCAGGCAGAAATCTGGGCAAACAAGTCGATTGCCGAAAAATTCAACAACGAGTTTGTAATGACCGCCTTGTATGTTGACGAAAAATCGGTTGAAGTACCTGTAGAAGAGCAGTTTACTTCGTCGAACGACGGCAAAGTGAAGAAGACTTTGGGCGAGGTGAATGCCGACATCCAGATTGTCAACTTCCAGTGCAACACCCAGCCGTACTACGTGGTTGTTAGTCCCGAAGGTCAGGTTCTTACGAAACCTATGTCGTACAACACTAATGCCGAGGAGTTTATGGACTTCCTTAACGAAGGATTGGAGAAATATAAAAAATAGGATTTATAATACGCTTATTGGATGGAAACAATTTTCACGCCTGAATTTTTCAATACGATGCTGATAGTAATGGCAATCGTAGGTTTGGTTGTGTTCATTTCGCTGTACTTTGTCGATGCTGGCTACGGCAAGATGATTTCGGCAAAGTGGGGACCAGCAATGCCCAACAAGTGGGGCTGGATGCTGATGGAGTGCCCTGTGTTCATTATCGTGCTCTACCTTTGGTGGACTGCCGCGCCCGAAGTCAAGTATAACGTACCGTACCTGTTGTTCTTCCTGTTCTTCGAACTGCACTATTTCCAGCGTTCGTTCATCTTCCCGTTCTTACTCAAGGGCAAGTCGAAGATGCCGATTGCAATTATGGCAATGTCGGTAATCTGGAACCTGATAAATGGCTACATCCAGGGTTACTGGCTTTTCCATCTTGCACCTGAAAATCCAACATATAGCGTGCTGTATTCTACCGATTGGCTCACGAGCTGGCAGTTTATCGCAGGAACTATCATTTTCTTTACCGGAATGTTCATCAACTTGAATTCCGACCATGTTATCCGCCATCTGCGCAAGCCCGGCGATACCAACCATTATCTTCCAAAGAAAGGTATGTATAGGTATGTCACCAGCGCCAACTATTTTGGCGAAATTACCGAATGGCTCGGCTTTGCAATCCTTACCTATTCTTGGGCAGGAGCCTTGTTTTTCTGGTTCTCGTGCTGCAACCTTGTTCCCCGTGCAAATTCCATAATGAATTCGCTGAGGAGTTTGGTGGAAAGAAGCTGAAGAGGATTATTCCGTTTGTATATTAGAAGATTTGAAAATTCGAAGTATTTGAAGATTCAATGGCTACGCTGTCTGAAGATTGCTTGCGCAAGCTGAAGATTTGATTAGGGAATATTTATCAACAAAAAAAGCGGACACTATCGCATCCGCTCCAAAATGTGATATATCTCTTCTTTGAATTTACGCTAGGTTTGCCTCAATCGTCCTGTTCCACTTTTCGGTGATTACCTTTTCGGCATCAAGGGCGAGTTTGTTCTCCGACGAGAACAATGGCAGAATTTTAGTGCCTCTGCCTTCCTTGAACTCGATGTCAATCACGAGCTTGTCAATGATGTCGCCTTGGGTGTTTTCCGACGAGGTTCGGCTGTTGCAACTTTTTGCATCGTGCAGGTCGATGATTATATCGTCACCGTTTTGGGACTGGTAGGCAAGTTTTTTTGCCTTGCTGTCGATGCCGATTATGCCGAGGTCGCAGCAGTCGAACTCGCTGATTTCAAGGCCGTTGCTTGTGGCAAACTTCCTGAATTTTTCAATGCTTCTCTTTTGTTTTCTCTTGCCTGATGTGGCAAGTATTACTACTGGTACAATCACTGCTATCGTGATTACTATTCCTAAAATTATATTGCTATCCATTTTGTTCGTTTTTTACTGATTAATAATGATTTATAATAAGAAACGAGAACCGTCATGCTGAACTTGTTTCAGTATCTGGCATCGTTTGTTTAATGATCCTTGTTAGCCGACCCTTCTACAGGCTCAGGTATCAGTAAAAATTATGGAATGGAAATGTCAAATAATGCTCTTTGAAAATCGCTTTGTTTTCGGTCTTGGTTTTGAAAGTGACCGATTGCGAAAAAAGTATTGTCGTATTTGCCTTGTCAATCAGGATGTTGCTGTAGTCTAGCAAGGAACTGCCGTATCTGCTTTTCTGCGGCTGGCTGTTGTCTATTACCTTGGTTCTGTCGGTAATGACAAGTGTATAATTGTCGTTCTGTGCGACAAGCAGCTCCGTCTTCTGGCTTTTGCTTACGAATGCGTTTTCGTTGGTACAGAATGCATACAACGAAGCACTTCTGGTGAGAATCAGAAGCGTAAGGCAAAGCGACAATATTTTGAAAGTTGCTTTCATTTGAAAAAAAATGCGGATGGTTTACACCCGCATTTTATATCAGATTACTTTGTGGCATCGTTGTGCTTGTGCTGGCATTCGGTGTGGTTTCCGTTGCAACCCGAAGCCTTCTGTGTATCGTGTGAATGGCTGCAACCTGCGTGATTTCCACTGCAACCGCTCTTCTGCTGTTCCTGCTGAGCGTGGTTACAACCAGCATGGTTTCCGCAGCAAGCTCCGTTCTTTGCGTGTGGGCACTGGTGGCCAGCGTTGAAGACTGTTGCTGTGTAGCCGATTTCCTTGAGCGATGCAATCAGCTTTTCGGTGTCGGTGCGGTCGTTACGGTACTTGATATACACGGCGTTCTTTTCGTGGTTTGCCTGAACGTCGATTACACCCTTGGTGTATGCCAACTGCTTAGCAACCTTGTCGGCGCAATTCTGGCAGTGCATTTCGGTTGCCAAAATAACTTCCGAAATCTTTTCGTTCTGCTTTGCAGCCTTCTGTTCCTGTGCCAATACGTTGCCCATTCCGAACAACATTACTAATACTAAAATCAAAATGTTCTTTTTCATTGTCTTTAGTTTTTTATGAAAATTTAAAAATTCAATTATTCAATGATTCAACAATAGTTTTAATATACACTCAAAATCCTACATTGTTATCGCTGCGCATATTCCAGTTGTCATCGCGTATATCAAAAGATATGAAACTGGACGGTAAACGGGAATCTTCTTTGTAATTAGGTCATATATAAGGTAACCGACAAGTAAAGCCGAAATATATATTCCTATCATTTCTTTGCCAGCATAACCTTTGCTTACGAACCAAATGCCTGCAAACATATTCATTTTGCAGTACAAATCGATTATGAATGCAAGTATACTGGTTTTGTATATCTTGCTTTTAATACTGGTAATAATGAATATTACAAGTGATGCTAACCAAAGGAATATAAAACATGTAAGTGCGTATGGAATACTGGCTGCTGCTAAAATTGCACTTATTGAAAGCAGTCCCATTACGGTGTAGTCAATGATGTTTTGTCTTTTGCTGTAAGTATTCATAACAAATAATTTATTTGGTTAATAATGATGCAAATATAAACAAAAATTTTCTAATCCCTATCAATTGCAAATCTTATTCCTAAATAGAATTTCCGTCCGTCAATTGGTCCCCAAATGAGCGATGAGTCGAAGTAGTCGCCAAATGGGTCGCCAGCAGCGATAATCGGATCTTTCTGTGTGAAGTTGAAGATGTTCTCAACGCCGACATAAATGCTCCATTTCTTGAAGAACTTGGTAATCTGTGTGTTGAAGATGTTGTAAGCCTTGAACTTGTCGTCGCGGCGGTATTCTTCGGGATTGCTGGCGGTTGACGGTATTCTGCCCGGTCCATTGAACTGTGCGGTGAAGTCGAACTGCCATTTTTCGAGTTTTGTGCGGTACGAGGTGGTTAGCAAGCCTTTGAAACGGCTCATCAGCGGCGATTCTACAAGGTTTCCGTCGATGGTCTGCTTTACATCGTTGTAGCGGAACGCACCTGTAATGTCCCAGCCCTTGAGCACTTCGCACGACACTTCAATCTGGTAGGTGTTGGAGAACGATTTGCCCTGCAGGTTGTAGAACTCAACAACACCCTGAGTCTCGAAATCGGCGACAATCTGCTTCACAAAGTCGGTACGGTAATATTCCGCTATAATGTTCAGTAGCCTATCTTTAATAGGTATGTTGGCCGAGAAGGTAGCACCGTAGTTCCATGCTTCTTCGAGGTCGAGGTTGTCGTAGATTACCATTCGGCGCGACGATGCCAGCAGGAACGAGTTTTCGCTCAGAACATTAGCCTTGCGGAATGCTCTTCCGGCCGATGCTCTCAAGGTGAGGTATTCGTTGATGCTGTACTTGAGGTTCAGTCGTGGGGTGAAGAGGAATCCGTACTGGTTGTGGTAGTCGCCACGGACACCTGCAATCATGTTGAAGTTGCCGAAATGTCCCGTGTATTGGAAAAATGCTCCTGGAACTGCCTCAATGTCGTTCATTATGCTGTCGTTGAGGTTCTGGTGAAGATTTTCGTACTTCATGCTTGCTCCAGCGGTGTAGGAGTGTTTCTCGTTGCCACCGAATGCCGATTTCCACAATACATTGGCGTACAAGCTGTTCTGGCTTGCATCGAAATCATTATGCCCGTAGTAAGAATCCTGATGATGGGTTATGAAGTTGGTAATCACAGCGATGCTCTGGTAGTCCTTTTCGGGGAACACATATCCGCACTTCAGGAAGGCTTCGCCACGTTGCGAGTGAATCTTGATTTTGTAAAGATCTGGTTGCAAGGAGTCTATGTATGTCGGATGATCCTTGCTTATTTGCCCGTTTTTGCGTGTCTCGTCGATGTACTTCACACCGAACCGCATTGTAAGATGCTTGCCAAAATAGTCCCAGCGGTTGAAAAAGTTGTACTGGGTGACATTGGGCGAGTCGTAGAAGTTGTCGTTGTTGTGGTCCATCTTGATGAAGCGGTTCTGGGCATGTGCAAAAATCTGGGTGCTAACCTTTTCGCTGACTTTTATAGGTGCATCGATGTTGCCTTCGACATTGCCGTGCGAACTTCCCATAAGGTTTAGCGAGAACTTGTCGGACTGGCGAGGCTTCTTGTATTCCACATTTATTTGACCAGTCACGGCATCGTAACCATTTATTACTGTTGATGTTCCTTTAGAAATCTGCATCGAGGTCATCCACGGGCCGGGAATGTAGCCAAGTGCATACGGCTGCGAAAGTCCGTAGAGGTTGGGGATGTTTTCGGTAAGGAACTGCACGTATTTTCCTGCCAGACCGAGCAGTTTTATCTGCTTTGCGCCAGTGGCAGCATCGCTTGTGCCAGCATCTACAGAGGCGTTAGTCTCAAAACTTTCCGAAAGGTTGCAGCAGGCGGCCTTGCAGAGTTCCTGTCCCGAAATATCCTGCACATTGCCTATTTCCATGCGCGAATAACGAGTTCCTGCCTGTCGTTCGTTTACGGTGACTTCCGAAAGCATTTCGCCGCCAGTCGCTTTACAGCCTTACCACAGCCGAGCCGTCAGACGATAACATCCCAGAAAAGCTTACCGAAGCCGAAAAGTCGGATATCTTGAAATTTCCGTTCATGTCGGAGATTGTTCCGACGCTGCTGTTTTCCCAATAGACATTTGCACCGAAAAGCGTCTGCTTGTTGCCGTCGACAATCTCGAAGACGGTGCCGCTAATCTGGGCTTTGCTTATTGTGGCTATTGCTACGAAAGCAATTAATGCCAATATTTTGTTTTTCATCGTTTTACTTCTTTAAATTATGAATTTGGACTATCGTCCGTTGCTATCTCTTTGGTTTTGAGAAGCAATTCATAATCTGAAGCAGGAGAGGAGCGGACACACTTTGCCCTTGTCGTACAAATGGTTGGCGTTGGATGCCAACAGTTTAGGTTCAATTTCGTTTGTCGTGCAAGTGATATTTGAACATAGTGTGAAATTGTTGCTGATGAAAGTCTTTATTGATGGAATTTCGGGCAAAGCCGAGTGCTCGTTCTGCTGGAATAAGTCCTTGAGCGACAGGAAAACAACGTGAGTGTGCTTCTGGTGTTCCGACTTGTCCTGGCAGTGGCAGTGATGTCCGTCGCAATGGTGGCTGTGGCATTCGTGGTGTGAATGGCACTCGTGGTTGTGCGAAACTTCACCGAATTCAAATAGGCTAACTTCAGCATGTTCTTCGTTGCAACATTTGCAGAAATAGTATTCATACACAATGCCATTGGAGGTAAGCATCACCATTATGGCGGTGAGTACGGGCAATATGGCTTTGAATAATTTCATCGATGCAAAGGTAGGATTTTTGTTATTGGCGAGTAACGTGCTTAACAAAAAATTAAGGTTATTGTTATTTGTCGCCTATTTGGACATCGACTCCTTCACTTCCTTGAATCGTTTGCAGGCTGGCAGTTGCTTGTAGTATGCGCCACAGAGCTTTGGTACAGAGAGAACAGCGTCTTCTGGAAGACCATCGAATGCATCATCTGCAATTTCGACTTTTCCTCCGTCAATCCTTACGTATGTCAGTTGCTTGCAGTTCTTGAACGCACCTTTTTCAATTCGAGTTATTGTGGCAGGGATTCTTACGTTGGTTATGTCGCAACTATTGAATGCATTTTGTTCGTGTATGGTATGTTTTCCTTTGTTACTGAAAATGGGAGTTTCATTTCTCCTGACACGTCATCGTACGATTCTTCGCTGTTGATGTATGGTGTCATTATGCCATACGAAATTATCGAAGCCGTGCCTTCGTCCTGATTTGTAATATTGCAGATGAATTTTTGTCCAGTTTCTGCTGATGTCCAGAATGTTGTAGTATTTTTATTTTCGGTACGTTCAACTATTGCCTTTGCGTCGCTCCATGGTTCCTTTGTGCCGTATATGTCGGCAGTCTTTGGAGGGACGATGAGTGTTACTCCATAGAGGTAAAAGTCTGTATGCCCACCGAATTCTGGTGGAGTCTCGCAGTATAATTCAATGGTTTTAAGTTTTTTGCAGTGCTCAAATGCTCCAGAATTTATCTTTTTAATTTCGGGAGGTAGCACTATGCGTTCGAGTTCACTGCATCCGCTGAATGCTTCCATGCCAATTTCGGTTACCGACAGTGGCAGTAAAACCTTCTTTAATTTTTTGCATTCCTTGAACGCCTGGGTGCCTATGCAAGTTATAGGGTAATTTACACCTTGATAGGTAATGCGTTTTGGTACTGTAACAGTGCCGTTGATTTCATTGTTGTATTTCTGTATCGTTTCGTAAACGAATGGTATCCAAGCTGTGTCGATGGCATTCTTTACGGTTTCCGACTTGCCAACTGCTGGAGTTAGCGGTGCAATCACTTCGTACGATGGCGGAGTTTTTGTCTTGTCATATTTGTTTGCCTTGTTCGACCTAAGTCCGAAATACAGCGTGTTGCCGTTGTCATCAACGCGTGTTATGTTTTGCGCAGAAACTGGCAGTGCCATTATTGCTGCGACCATTAATAATATTATTGTCGTCCTCATAATTGTAAAAATTAGTTCATAACCGATGTAAAGGTACATAAAAATTTCAAGTTAATGCATATTTTTTGATTTATTTTTTAGTTAAGTAAATGCATTGAATTAAAGTATTGTTAATTAGTGTGTTGTATGGGATATTGGCACTTCTAAAAAAGGAAATTGTATGTTTTGTTTTTAGTGCGCTTTCAGAAGTCACGACTTTTATGTATTTTTGCACCTTGATTTTCGAAAATTCATCAGTAAATGAAGAATATACGCAACTTTTGCATCATAGCACATATCGACCACGGAAAGAGCACTTTGGCCGACCGTCTTTTACAATATACGGGTACTGTTTCTGACCGTAATTTCCAAAATCAGGTTCTCGACGACATGGATTTGGAGCGCGAACGCGGAATTACCATAAAAAGCCACGCCATTCAGATGGAATACGAGGCAAAGGATGGGCAGAAATACATTCTTAATCTTATTGATACTCCGGGACATGTGGACTTTTCATACGAGGTTAGCCGTTCCATTGCTGCCTGCGAAGGGGCTTTGCTGGTGGTTGATGCTACGCAAGGTGTTCAGGCTCAGACTATTTCGGTACTATATCAGGCAATTGAGCACGACTTGGAGATTATTCCGGTGCTTAACAAGATAGACCTTGATGCTGCGATGCCCGAATTGGTTGAAGACCAGATTATTGATCTTATAGGTTGCGACCGAGAAGATATTCTTCGTGCCAGTGGAAAGACTGGCGAAGGCGTTGAAGGTGTGCTTGAGGCGATTGTAAACAGGATTCCTGCTCCCAAAGGCGAT
>CAJOEG010000151.1 GCA_905233405.1 uncultured Bacteroidales bacterium
TTGTATTGTTATTGTATCCGCCTCTTTGTTCGCCGCCTTCCAAACCTCCGCCGTAGCCGTGAACGCCACCAAATATATCCGTACCATCACCAATGTCTTCACCGCCACCACCACCGCCACCAGCAACAATAATACGATGATAGAAGGTGTTGCCGTTCACGCGAATGTCAGTTCCTCCGCCACCACCGGCAGCAGGACTGTTCAATCCAAAAATAGTACGCGGTGATGCCCAGGATGTACCACCACCATTCCAGCCACCGTAAGCAATGCCGCCATCGTCGGGACTGCAACTGCCCATTCCGCCAACATATACAGAAATACTTGAAATGCCTGATGCAGCATTCAATGTACCAACCGAATATCCGCCTTTACCGCCATCGCCACCACGATCATTAATTTGGCGTCCACCACCTTGCGCACCCCAAACCTCTAGTTTAAACGATTGGTAACCAGTAGGAAAGTTATAAATTTGCTCGGAGCCTGTATATTGAAAATTTGTAACAAGGGTTGCTGTAGTGGTTGCTCGCAGACGGCAGTAAATTGTCAAGCCGTTGGAAGATGTTATTTCAAGGTGTTCCCTGTGGGTGCCTGAATATCCGCTTGTGATTTCGTGGGTACATTCGGCATCGGTAAACCACTGGCAGATATAGCCGTTAGGAATAGATGCATTATTTGAAAGGCTTGCTGTCAGGATTGCGGTTTCGCCACAAGCAGGAGTGTTTTCCATTGTAACGACTGGTACCGGCACGGATACTTGCGACTTCGCACTTAGGCAGAAAAATACGCAAAGCATAAGTACAGCAATATGAGCACGGATTTTCTCCGATGTTTTGATATTGAAATTCAATGTGTTGCGAACAACATTAATCATATTATTAATTTTAATAATCAATCAGTTATGTAAAAACTGGAAAACAATTGAAAATATGCCTTTACGCCTCTGTCAATTGACAAAGCCATAAAAAAACAGAAACCTATAAGGGAAACTTGGGTTAGAATCGGGTGTTTGCGCTAAAGAAAATACAAATTAGAAACGCAATAAGATTTGCGAATGGTTTCGACGACTTCCATAGTCCAAAGGCAAGGCTTACACCGAGCGATGCCACTACTTGTTGTTGCAATTCAATTTTCCTGCAAACATCCTTGACCATAACATATACATTAACAATCAACAATACATAAAGTTTATGCAACTGCATAAAAATGAATGCGTCTTCGGAAAAATCGAATCATCAAGGCTCTAACTCCCGAAAGCCATTCACTTGTATGCATAAGGCAGGTCTTCTGACTTGTTCCAGACTTGCGAGCCTTCCCATAACCGTGAGGATTACAGTGGCATAAATTCGCAAATCCATAAAAGAACTTACAGCAGCGGGTACTGTGCGTGAATCTCACACGCTTCCCTTAACCTTTTGCGGGTGCAAAGATAGTAAAAAAGACAATGTTGCATCCATCGGCTAATCCATTATTATACGCATTGCCAAATTGCAATATGAAATGGAGATTGTATATATATAAAGGTATGAATAAGCGACTGCAATTATTCTAATTTGTTGGGTATTTTTATTTGAAACAGAACCCATTAGGGATTATTCCGACTGTAAACTTGTCGATTTGCTCACCTGTGGCACTCAGCCTGTAAACCACTCCCGACTGCATATAGTCAATAGCATCGGCAACATAGACTTCTGAATTTACAGGGTCAACACCAAGTCCATAGTATAAGCGCCCACCAGGATTACTAAAGAATACGTCGCCGGTAATATTTTCGGATTCAACCTGAAATCTGTAGATGTGGTTGTTGCAATAATAAATTGTATCGCCAGTGGCATTAATTGTGATTTCGGAAGGATAATCACCTATTGGGAACTCAAATGTGCGTTCCACTGTCTGCGTTGCAGCGTCAATTTTCACAAGTCCTGGTGTACCATAATATTCGGAACCTTGATAGCCGCCATCGCAAAGAACCCAAATCTTGCCGTTTTTATCCAACACCATGCGATGCGGCTGCTTCAAAACCTCTATCTGCGACACAAGTTCATCTGTATTTGCATTTATGACAAGAATCTTATCATCGTACGACCAGCTATTTACAAACACATACGAGCCATACGCAATCATTTGCTCCGACGAATGCCGATAGTATTCGCCCGAACCATCGTTGATATCAATTGTCTTATCAACCATAAAAGTCATCGGATTTACTACGTATATGCATCGCGAGTACATATCGGAAACATACGCCTTTGTAGGCGACACGAAATACATAAATCTTGGCGATGTAAAACCGGTAATCTTGTTTACATACTTGAAAGTATTGTTGCTTATCGCGTATATTTTTCCGCTATTGTTCACCACAAGGTAGGCAAGCGTGTCGTTTATCGTAACGCTTTGCAAAACATCGCCCAGAGGTATGCCATTGGCACGGTAGAAAACCTGATTCTCAACTGTACGCTTTTTGCTGTCGTAGTACGACAACGAGGCGTTTCCGTACATAAAATTGCCTTCGCAGGGGATAAAAACGCCATAATTACGGACAACATTTCCAGTGTCGGTAGAAATTGTATCAACATCGTGCGAAATGTCAAAGGCAGTAATGGGCGCCATATCATCCTTCATACAGGAAGAGAAAAAAACAAGAATGATGATGATTAATAATGGACAATGAGCAATTGACAATGGATAATTGACAATGGATAATTGGCAATCTGTAGCGGCACAATGCATTGTGTCGCTACAAATTTTATAATTCCATATCCTTTTAATATTCATCATCTATAACTAACGCTAATCTGGAATGCAAAATTAATTCTTGGCATCGGTTGCCACAATACCGAACGATAAGATTCGTTGAACAAATTATTAATCTTGAAATTCAAATCAATGGCAAAATCGGAAATAACAAACTCCTTACCCAGACCGATGTCGCTCATAAAATACGGATAAATCGACACCAAAATACCAGTTTCCTCCGCCGATGTGGTAAACCTTTCGCTAAAATAGTTCCACTGGTAGAAGAAATAAAATCCGTATGCCGAAATCCGCCCGAAAATGTTCGCCGAATGCAACGGAATGTATGCCAACTGCTTGCCAATGGACATGTCGTTTTCGCTACGCGGTGTCGAAAGGTTTGTCGAATGCGTGTAGGCATAGTTTGCCGTCAACGAAATCAGGCACGAATCGTGAAATTCAAACGATGTGTTCAACTTTGCATCGGCACCGTAGGCGACAACTTTTTCAAGGTTTATCGGTTGCCAGTAGCCTCGGTTCGTCGGACACCACATAATCCAGTTTTTCACATGGCTGTAGTTAGCTCCAGCCTCCGCCGAAATCGAGAAACGACCATTCAAACTGTTGTACTTCTTGCCAAACGAAATATCTGCCACATACGCGGTTTCGGGGACAAGGTCGGGATTCCCGCCAGGCACATAGAACAAGTCGTTGAGCGTGGGCACAGAATAGTTCTTCGACAATGACGACCTTACAAACCAGCGATAACGGAAATTGTACTCAAGGAAAAGCGATGGCAAGAACGGACAAACGCTCTTATCGTAAAATTCCTGCCTCAATGTAACGCCACAGCGGAAACGCTTGAATGGCTCTCCAAACAGCGAAACCAGCGCGCCATAGTCGTGACGGACTGTATCGTAGCCATTACGCGTAATGGAATCGAACGACGCCACAGTGTGGAAATTATACTTCAGCCGAGCAGAGATTTCAAGCCTGTCGTTGAATGCATACGAGTAATTTGCTGTGGTATATAGCGAATTAGCCTTTGTGTCAGAATTGACAATCTTGTAGAATCCCACACCGCTAATATAACTTTGCGAAAGGTAATTTTGCAACTGATAATTGTCACCGACAGAAATATCGAGTTTCGACTTGTCGGTGTAGAACCTGTACGACAGCGACGACACAAAACTGTTACCGTCCTGACGGTTCTTGTTGTTGAGCAGACCGCTTTCGTTGGTGGTAAGTCCCGGCACACCGCGGTCGTAGTTCTGCCACCAGAACTTTAGCGACAGGAACGACCTTTCGGTGGTGCGGAAATATAGTTCCTGAATTGCGCCCATCATTCGGTAGTCGGCATTTTCGCGTTTCTGCACGCCACCACCAGCAATGTCGCTGTTCTTGAACTTGAAGTCGTTGCGCGAGCGAGTGTCGTAGAACTTAGTAACCGACTGGAACTTTTCTGTTCCGGCACGAACCTGTGCCATATTGTCGAAAGTATGGAAACTTGCCACCGACGATACAATCTTTGCCGACACGCCACGATCCCACATCGGACGGGTATTTATCTCTACGACACCACCTATTGCAGTTTCCGACTTCTGCATCGAACCAGAACCGCAGAAAACATTCACCTCGTCGGCAATCGACAAGCATTGGAGAACTTAGGCTCACATTGTTCCACGAAACCTTTGTGTGTGAAGCCGTTGTTCCACGAAACGAAGCCGTTGAAAGGGAACCTCGTCCGTATGTCTTAACAAATACCGAAGTATTTTCCGACAATACTTCCGACAGCGAACTCAACTCCTTGACCTTGAGAATCATCTTGTCGAGTTTTACAACCGAAGTGCCAGTTTCAAGCATTTCGCGATGCTCAATTATCTCAACATCGGGCAAAGTAACAGTGTCGGACTGCGAAAATGCCAATGAAGATGACAATATAAACAGCAAAAGGAAGAGAAGCGCAATGCGTTTTTCTTCCTTCAGGCATAGAATCTGTTTAATCTGTCCTATCATTGCATAATTTCAATCTTTTTTACAACGCGGCAATCGTCAAACACAAAAGCCACGAAATATATTCCAGACTTAAAATCTGAAAGATCCATTGCAAAGGAAGTGCTTTTTTCTGAGTTGCACAACACCTTCTGTCCCATCAAATTATATATTTCAAACGAAAAATCCCGATCTGCCGACAAATTTACAAAGTCGCTTGCTGGATTCGGGTAAACATTAGCCGTTGCAAATACATTGCCTTCGACCGAATTAAGCGAATGAATCACACCGACAGCATCCAAGTCGAATCCACACGAATAGAAAGGTGTCGGGTAGGGGTCGTTGATTATATTTCCCTCCGAATCGTAAGTTCCATATTGTGGGTCAATAGAACCGACAACATCAATAAGCCTAACGTGGGTAATATTGTTGACATCAAGGTTGGGTTCGTTGGCAAGTTCTTCCAAATCGAACGGATAGCCGTAAAAAACCGGGAAAACACCAGCAAAATTTGTTAGCAAATTGGAATTTTCATAACCGAATCCACCAACTTGCTCATCAGTCTGTACGTGTGAAACTGCAGGGAAGCGAACAAAATCGACACCATTGCTACTAACCTCGACAAAAGCTAATTCGTAGAAAACAATGGAATCCTGATTAGGCACTGCGTTTGGAATCAGAGCATTCTCGAAAACAGCGAAATCGTGTCCTTCGCCATTTACAATGGGACTGTCAAACTGCAATGTAATATAACCGCCATCTCCCAAGCTGATAAACTGTCCGTTGGCTTGACCGAGACAATTGTCAGTAGTTCCATAAAAAGCATGGTTTGAAGTTATGCCAGAAGGGACATCGGTATAAGTAACCGTAGTATCTGAAATCTTAACATAACCTCGTACTATTTCTGCCGATGTAGCCCAGCCAATAAAAGCCGACGAATCCTTATGCATAGCCAATGGATTCGAAAGCTGCTGAGCGGAAACGGCAACCGAAAACACAATAAAAAATACGAATAAAAGATGTTTCATACCTATTGCATTTTGATTTTATGTGGCGGACATTTCTGCCCGCCACTATAAAACCTTCTGTACAAACATTACCTATTTATTAATAACTTTACATGCTACCATACCCTTTTCGGTACGAGCCGAAACTATAAGCATTCCGCGGTTTTCAACCGACATCGAAACCGAATTGTCGTTTGCTGAAACATTCTTTACAAGGCGGCCTGCCATATCGTAAACACAAACATCAAGTATGCGGCTTTCGCAGTTGAGGTTAAGAATGCCAGCAGCATCGAAATATGCATCAAGTGAAAGAGATTCTGCAAAGTTGTTATCTATTGAGTTGAGAGGTGCATTTGCACCAAAGTCATCCATACAGAAATAATATGGAACCATCGGGTCTTCGCTAAGCGCCTGGAAGAACAAACTGTCGGCATTTGCAATCCACGAAAGGTCAACGTATGTCCAATCGTCCATCTTATAAGTTCTACCTTCGCGGAAATCAGCCATAACAATTTCACGGTGTGCGACCTCGGTTCCTGCAGCGTATGCTGTAACCTTTACAGAAAAATATGATCCATTTTCTGCGAAGTGAGCATTAGCGTCATCGACATACTTAGATACGTATGTCGGCAAGCAGAAATAAGCGCCACGGTTTGTAAAGTCACCTGAATGCTCGGTATCAATCTTTATGGCAGATGTATTATACCATCCCATGTAGCAGTTCACATAGTTTGACGAATTTCCGTTACCATGTCCAACTGTTGCCGAATAGTTTGTATATGAATAAGTATCGGCATCTGTTTC
>CAJOEG010000152.1 GCA_905233405.1 uncultured Bacteroidales bacterium
TATGCCGCCGCTTCGCAAATAGTACGCGCCGCGTAAGTTGTAGCCCATGCAGTACAGGTGTTGTATTCGCCCTGGTCCTTTATTCCGGGACAATATTTCTTTAGCGAATACTGGCGTGGCATAGTGGCGTAATCTCTTGTTTCAAGGCGCGGACGATACTGTGTCTTGCCATCTTTTTCGGGCAGATATACACATCCTGACAAATGTTGTTGTGCGAAAAGCGGCATTCCAGCAAAAAGCAGGACAAGCACAGGAACTAAAAATTCTACACGTTTCATAATGATTACATTTTACTGTCTGTTGAAATAGAAATCACCAGTAAATGACGACGACATCCACGGACGCTGTGCGTTCTTTGTCTTGTCGATGACATCGGAGCCTACCATCTTCAAAAACTGCAACACATCGATATTCGGATATTCAAGTGCGCTTAGAAAAGCCTCGGTATATGGGCTGTTTCTTCCTTGCCCGTCAAGTGCAGTATGTCCAGGTGCAGTCGAAAACGAGATTATTGTTCCAGCAGGAGCATTCATTATCGAAAGTCCAAAACTTTCGGCACCTCTGTGCCATGACCGTGAAATAGGGTCGTTTCGGCAGGCATCAAGCACTACAATGTTGAGTTTGCAGTTAGAGTCTTCCATTATGCCGAGTATTCTGTCCATATCAACGCACTTATACTTGATGTTGTCTTCGGCAAGATTGTCGATGTCGGTTGGCAGGAGATAGTTTACTCCCTTGCTCTGTATTCCGTGACCAGCATAGTAGAACAAAGCCACATCGTAGTCCCTTGCCTTCAGCCCGAAGTTTGTAAGCTCCCTGTCCATTGTCTCAAGGTTGGCATCAAGCTTCAGTATAACTTCAAAACCAAGCGTCTTCAACTTTTCGGACACATCGGTTGCATCGTTCCTTGGATTTGTCAGGTTCATAAGCTCGTTGCTGTAGTTTGAATTTCCAACAACCATTGCAATGCGTTTGTCGTTGTATTCGCGCGACTGAACAACAGCCTGATAGGTAACAACCCTTTCGGTGGTGGCGATTCCTTCAATGTTGCGCACACTTGCGACAATACGGTTTAGCCCGTCGGCAAGGGTAATGGTCTTCTCTACGGTCATATCATAGTCGTCGGCTTCCACCACGCTGATTCCGCGTTCCTGCACGCCGTTAAGCATAATGTTTACATCTTCAATCTTTGAATCGGACTTTATGCCTAGTTTCATCTTGTAGTCACGCTTCGATGACGACGGTTCAAACTCAAGCCACTCTACCGAAGCCAGATTCTTTCCTCCAAGACTGTAAATTACCGATTTCTCCTCGCGTTTTGTACCAGCCGCATTAGTAACAGCAACCTCTATGACGTTGGAACCATCTTTGAGTGTAAGAATGCCCTGTATGTTAATGTCAAATCCCAAACCTTTTATCTCTCGCATTCCTTTGGCCGGTTCGCCATTAAGCAGTATCGTTACGTTTTCAACCTTCGATTTCGACTTAATGCCCAAATACAACTGTATGCTGCTGGAAATTACAACTTGTTTAAAATCAAGCCATTGAATTTCTGCAAGTACTTTGTCTGCCACATCACTATGCGACTTTTCAATCCAGTATTTTGCTTGAGCTTCATCTTTTTCTACGCCATAGCCTTTGGCATAGCACAGCGACAAATCCCTTTGTGCATCGACATTGCCCTGTTCGGCAGCCTTTTTTAACCAGAACACAGCCTGCTGGTAATCCTTTTTGAAGCCATCGTTACCCAAATACCAGTAGCCAAGAACGGCCTGACCGTTGGCAAAGCCCTGTTCTGCATACTTTTTCATATAGTTCACAGCCTTTGTCTTGTCGGAGTCGCGGTACTGCATTGCAAGTATGAATTGCGAATCGGCATCTCCCTGCTCGGCAGCCCTGCCGTACCAGTAAAGAGCCTTTTCAACATCTCTAGGAACACCGTTATCCCTCCCTGTAAGGTAGAGTTCTCCCAAAAACTTCTGCATACTTAAATCACCAATGTCAGCCTGTCTTGTCCATACCGAAACTTCGTCCTGTTGTGCTACAATAGTGCCTAAAGACAAGAATATAACTAATAGTATTGAAAATATTTTATTCATATCTTTCTGATAAAAATTGTCAAATTTCAAATAAAAAAATAGAAATAAATATAAAATGCAAAGTTAATAAACTTAAATTATTAGATTACAAATTCTCTGTAATTTTACTATTATTTGCTAAAAAAGAAAGATAATTCGTATTTTTGGTGTATGCGATTACTCTTAAGTTTTTTTGATGCTTTAAGCTCTAAGGAAATTATTTTTCCTGAGAAGAAAAACTCAACACCATTTCTTTTAATAGGATGTCCAAATTCGATGAATTATCGCAGTGGTTCATTTCGGGACGATAGTTTGGAATAATCTGTTCGAAGTGGTTTGCCCAGTGGCGAGCATACTCCACCAGCTCGGCATATACTTCGGCATTGTCGTTTTTCTTGCTTTGCCTTTTCAGATCAATCAATTCATAGATTTTCTGTCGGATAGATTCGTCTTCTACAGTGTTTTGTGTCAATTCGGAGAAAAGTACAGGAGGCATTGTTTTGTGTTCCTCGACCCAACGGCAAGCCAAAATACCGCGCAAATAATACAGGAAGCGTTTGAGCGGATATGCATAGTTTTGCAGATAGCGCTTGTCGTGCTTGATATATATGCTTGCATAGTGGTACATTGTCTTGATGGGGTTGAAATAGGATGGTTCCAAAGCTTTCATCCGTGACAGAAACTCCTTGTCGGCACGGTAAATAATTGGAGAATGGAGCCATTCCATCAGTGACGGATTTGACTTTTGAAACAGACGCAATGTCTTGCGTAGTTCCCAGCCAACAAGATCAACATTATCGTTGTACATTTCTTCAATAACATCTCGGCCTTCGTTCACGTTTAGATACCAGTCGAGCTTGTTCACATAGACAAACCGCAAATCCCAGTCGCTTTCGCTGGAATGAAATCCCCAAGCCCTGCTTCCCGATTCGACAGCTAATAGAACCCTGACATCGTATTGCCGTTCAATATCTTCCAGATGTGAAAGAATGGCAGATTGCATATTGCTATTGTTTGTATTCATTTCTGTTTGTTGATTTGTATGATTAAAAAGTTGGCTCTCTGTAACTGATGGTATTGAATGTTTAATTTCTTATGTTTCTGCAGGATATCGCTAGATACAAAAAAAGCGAATTGCTTCGCTTTTCTGTGCCCAGGACAGGACTTGAACCTGCACGCCCTTTGCGAGCACCAGCCCCTCAAGCTGGCGTGTCTACCAATTTCACCACCTGGGCAAACACGGGCGCAAAGGTAATGCCTTTTTTTGTTATGGCAAAGAATTATTTGAAATATTTTTTGTGGTTCTAAGTTCATGGGACTAAAGGCTAAAAGGCTTAAGGACTTGCCCCCCGGCGTTAGGCCATTGACGGTTTTAATGTTCTTAACGCAAATGGGGCATCTTGCCTTTAAGCCTTCTCTTCTTTAAGCCTTTTGTCCCAAATCGTCAATTGTAATTCGTATATCGTAAATAAAATCGTAATTTTGCGTAAAACAAATTGTTATGGACAGATCGGTTTTGTCGTTGATGTTTAAGAATTTCAGTCGAGATGAAGCGGGGAAGTGTGCCGAAAAGATGCTTTCCGATTTCCAACGTGTATATTTTGAGAAATATTATGCCAATCCTTTTCCGTTGTGTAGGTCGGCTGTGATGATATTGCTCTTTGTCAGAAATGCTAGGTTGAAGACCATAATGATTGAGCGTACCGATATAGGGAAGCATGCTGGTCAAATTTCTTTTCCTGGTGGGAAATGGGAATCTTCGGATGCCGACAATATAGCTACGGCAATTCGTGAGACAAAGGAGGAAATAGGTATTAATGTACTTCGCGATGATGTAGTTGGAGAACTGCTTCCTGTGAAAGTGCCTGTCAGTAGCTTTGAGATTTTCCCTGTTGTGGCATTTGTAGAAGGGATAGGGAATTTTTCAAAATCAGAAAACGAGGTTAGAAGAATCCTTGAGGTAGATATTGAGGATTTGCACGATTCGTTGGATACTAGGTCTGTAATAGTATCAGGAAAGCAATATGATGTGCCTAGCTTTATTTGTGGAAAATCGGTGGTTTGGGGGGCAACGGCTATGATTGTGGCGGAGTTGTTTTCTGTGATAAGATAGTGCAGTTTAATTTTCGTTTGTCGCATACTTTTTTTACGTTATTTGGTTTCTCGATTCAGAAATATTTCTTATATTTCCTCTAAAGAAAAATTATAATATATTGACTATCAACGCCAAATTTTCTTTATTATACTGGCATAAAAATCAATAATTTTTATGTAAGTTTAAAAATTCAAACAAATTAAAAAACAAATAAAATTATGAGTGAAATCACAAAATTGAATCCACAGGGTGTATGGAAGAATTTCTATTCACTGACACAGATTCCGCGTCCATCAAAGCACGAAGCAAAAGTTGTGGCTTTTGTTAAGGAATTTGGCGAAAAGTTAGGCCTCGAAACTGTAGTCGATGAAATCGGCAACGTAATAATCCGCAAGCCTGCAACTCCGGGTATGGAAAACCGCAAGGGCGTTATCCTTCAGGGACACCTCGACATGGTTCCACAGAAGAACAACGAGAAGGTTCACGACTTCACAAAGGATCCGATTGAAACCATCATCGATGGCGAATGGGTACGCGCAAACCAGACTACCCTCGGCGCCGACAACGGTATGGGTTGTGCTGCTGCAATGGCAGTCCTCGAATCGAAGGATCTCGTTCACGGACCAATCGAAGCCCTCTTCACAATCGATGAGGAAACCGGTATGACTGGTGCTAACCACCTGAAGGCTGGTATGCTCAAGGGCGACATCCTTATGAACCTCGACTCCGAGACCGAAGGAGAACTTTATGTTGGTTGCGCTGGTGGCGTTGACGTAAACGTAACTATGAAGTACGACGAATGCGCAGCTCCTGCTGGTTACACTGCTTATCGCATCGATGTTAAGGGTTTGAATGGTGGTCACAGCGGTATGGACATCAACATCGGTCGTGCAAACGCCAATAAGCTCCTCGTTAGATTCCTCAACCACTGCCTCTACAAGACCGATATGCGTCTTGCAGAAATTAAGGGCGGTGACATGCGCAACGCTATCCCACGCGAGGCTTACGCAATAGTTCTCATCGCTAATGCCGACTGCGCAAACTTCGAGGCAGAAGTTGCAAAGTTCGACGGCTTCTACAAGAGCGAATTCGCAGCTACCGAAAAGGGTATTGCTCTCTGCGCCGCAAAGGTTGCTATGCCTGCAAAGGTTGCCGAAAAGGAAATCGGCGAAAAGATAATCAAGGCTACATTCGTATGTCCTCACGGTGTTGTAAGAATGAGCGACTCGATGCCTGGTTTGGTTGAAACATCGAACAACTTGGCAATCGTTGAGTGCAAGGACGGTAACTTCAGCGTTAAGTGCCTAACCCGTAGCTCAGTAGAATCGGCAAAGAAGGGTACAATGTACAAGATTGGTACTGTTTTCGACCTGATTGGTGCAAATGTTGAATTCTCTGGTTCGTACCCGGGATGGAATCCAAACATGAACTCGCCAATCCTCAACACAATGAAGGACTGCTACAAGCGTCTGTTCAACGAGGAAGCAAAGGTTATGGCTATCCACGCTGGTCTGGAATGCGGTCTGTTGGGCTTCGTTTATCCTAACTGGGATATGATTTCATTTGGTCCGACCATCGAACATCCGCACTCACCGGTTGAGAGAGTAAATGTTGCTTCGGTTGAGAAGTTCTGGAAGTTCTTGGTTGAAACCTTGAAGAATGTTCCTGTAAAGTAAGAATTGTAATTATGAATAGAAAAGGCGGAGAAATCCGCCTTTTTTATTGCATCCTTTCCATCAGGTCCATGATGTCCGATTCCATGGATTCCGTTCTCGGCTGTTCAAGAAATCTGCAAAGTTCCTCGCCTTTCTTGTAGAAGACAATTGCAGGAAGGAATTGAACATAATAATCGTCAACATTGAGCACATCTACCGTAATTTTGCTGTCGAGGCAGATGAATGTCACAGGAATATCCTTGAAATAGTCGAGGTCGAAAATTTTGCAGAAACGCGGAACTTCGCGCCTTGAATTGCTTTCCCAAGTTCCCATGAAAACCTGTACACTGTCGAATTTTTCCGGCAGCTCAAAGTTGAAGTTTTCGGTTTTTACCGTATATGCTTCGTATTCAGCCTTGAACCATCCGTCACCATGATTTTCGAGTGCTTCGCGAGTGCAATAGCCGTATAGTATGTCCTTGCCATTGTCGTTTATGGTTCTGTTAAGTTGCGAAAAAGCACTGAATGAGCCAAGTACGAAAGCCAGTGCGATAATTATAAGTTTCTTTTCCATAGTCTTATCTGTTAAATTTCAGTTTCATTGCCGATTTGTTCTCTTCAATAATCTTGCCGTTATCAAAGGCTATTTTTCCATTAACAAATGTAGTTGTTATTCTTGAGTTGAATGTGTGTCCTTCGAGTGGCGACCATTTGCACTTGTAGAGTAGGTTGTCCTTATTTACTGTATAGGTTGTATTTAAGTCAACCAGTACTAGGTCGGCGAAATAACCTTTTCTGATGAATCCGCGGCGGTCAATTTTGTATAGCCTTGCAGGGTTGTGGCACATCCATTTTGCAATGTCTTCGATTTTGAAATAACCACGCTTTGCGAGTTCTATCATTACTTGTAAC
>CAJOEG010000153.1 GCA_905233405.1 uncultured Bacteroidales bacterium
AATGACCGAAGCAATTACCGTACTGAAGCAACTGAGCGGTTTTTCGCAGTTCGGCGAACTTGAAGAAGTCATAAACCGCCTGAACGACCATGTTTCTTCGTTGCAACACAAGACTCAGCCAGTCATCTTCTTCGAGAAGAACGACCGACTTCGCGGACTTAACTATATTAATATGTCGTATGATGCCATTGTCGCTAAGCGTCCGCTAGATATTATGTACAAGTCGTTCAAGTCGCCGAAAGCAAATCCGTTACGCTTCTCGCCGTATGTGCTGCGAGAATACCGCAACCGCTGGTTCCTGTTCGGAAAGGCAAAAGGCGTAAACATGATTCTCAACCTTGCTCTCGACCGCATAGAATCGATGGAAATGGGTGATGCGAAAAACTACATCGAAAATACCGATTTCGACCCAGTTGCATATTTCGACAAGATTGTAGGCGTAACACTCTACGACAAATCGGAAAAGAACATTGTCTTCTGGGCAAGCGCAGAGCACACACCATACATCGTCACTAAGCCTTTCCACAAGACACAACGGATGATAAAGCAGTACGAAGACGGTTCCGCCGACTTTGTAATCAGAGTTATCTGGAACAGGGAACTTATCCGCGAATTTCTGGGATTTGGTGAAGGACTTATCGTAAAATCACCACGCCAACTGGTAAAACGAATGGCAGAACAGTCGGAAGGAATGTATAGGAATTATTGCTGTGGAAATAAGATGGATGAGAAATAGATAATGAGTTTCCCAAACATAATTAGAAATCAATTGGATTAATTCTTCTTCTTTTTTGATAAGAATATGGTTAATTTTGCAGAGTTTAATTTTAAATGTATTTAATATGAAGAAAAGTATTTTAGTAATTTTATCGTGTGTTTTGTCGCTTGTATTGGTTCTGGATTCGTGCAAGTCGAATACAGAGAATGAAGCTAAGGAAGACGAAGCAAAAACTGAATGTGCAAAGGAAATCAAGACCTTGGACGATGCTGTTGAGGCAATGGAAAAGTATTGCAAGGACGGAAACAAGGAAGCTGTATTGGCTACTTTTGAAACAATGATGAGACTTACATTCGATGGCACCCTTGAATGTTTGAAGTCTGGCAGGGATCCCGAAAGTTTGATTTCAGAGGAACAGAACAAGAGAATGGAAGCTCTTGAAGGCAATTGCGAATGTGTTTCTGACGAAGAGATGGAAGCTATCTCAAAGAAGGTTCAGAAAGAATACGAACCAAAGATTGACGCTGCCATTAATGAAATGATGGGTGCAGCAGGCGAAATGAACGAGGCTTCTGAATAAGAATATGTTTTTTTATGAAAAGAAACGGTGGCGATTTTGCTGCCGTTTTTTGTATGTATAACTGTTTAACAAACCATTAAACAATTATAAAGTTGAGTTAATCATTGTTTTGTGAAAAATATCTTTTGAGAAAATGCGTTAATTTTGCTGATAATTGAAAAAAGAAAGGACTGAAATATGAAAACTAAAACTTGGCTTGTGGGGCTTTTGTCGGGAATAATTGGCGGTGGAATTGTTCTTGCGGGAACGTTTTTCTTTACATCAAATAAGGTTGTTGAAAATAATGATATCCAGTTGACATATAACGCGAACAAATCAGATGATGTTGAGGTTACAAATGTCAGTCTTGGCAATGTGCGAGTAGCTGGTAGCACAGATTTCTGCGATGCTGCCGAAAAGTGTATGCCTGCTGTCGTTCACATAAAGACAAGCTACAATCAGCCTACATATACGCTGTACGATTTTATTTTCGGCACGCAGTCGGCAATGCAGGTCTCGTCATCGGGGTCAGGAGTGATTGTTTCATCGGATGGTTATATTGTTACAAATAACCATGTGATTGAAAATGCGGAAATTATTGAGGTTGTGATGAACAACAAAAAGTCTTATACAGGTAAAATCATTGGTCGTGATGCTACTACCGATTTGGCATTGCTTAAGATTGAAGAATCAGACCTTCCGTATCTCACATACGGCAACAGCGACGACTTGCGGATAGGAGAGTGGGTGCTCGCAATCGGCAATCCGTTCAACCTGACATCGACAGTGACAGCTGGAATTGTAAGCGCAAAGGCACGCAACATTGATGCAAATTCGGGAAATCAGGTCATAGAGTCGTACATTCAGACTGATGCGGCAGTAAATCCGGGAAGCAGTGGCGGCGCTTTGGTTAACGCAAATGGTGAACTTGTGGGTATAAATTCTGCAATTGCTTCGCAGACAGGTTCTTATGTCGGGTATTCGTTTGCAATTCCTGTGAATATGGTTCGCAAGATAGTTGCCGACTTGGTTGAGTTTGGCAGTGTACAGCGCGCCTATATGGGCATTGAGATGATTGACCTTGATGCGCAGATTGCCAAGAAATTGAATGTGGATGAAGTTTCGGGCGTTTATGTGTCGAAACTTGTGAGCGGTGGCGCTGCCGAAAAGGCTGGCATTAGGTCGGGTGACATAATTCTTGGCATAAACGACAGCAAGATAAATTCGGCTACAGAATTGCTTGAGGCTGTAAGTTTGTATCGGCCCGGGGCAAATGTTACGCTTGATGTGAAGTCGGGTAGTTCTACCCGCAAGGTTGACTTGACATTGCAAAATCGTTATGGCAGTGTGGAATTGTTGAAGTCATCGGAGAGGATGGAGGCGCTTGGTGCACGGCTCGAGCCGGTTAACGACCAGTTGAAGTCGCGCTTGCGCATAAGGAACGGCGTGCAGGTTACCGATTTGGTTGCAGGAAAACTTGCTACTAGCGGTATACAGAATGGCTTTATAATTGTCCGTGCCAACAACAAGAATATAAATTCTGTACAGGATCTCGAAAATGCCATTAAGTCATCTGGCAACGCAATTTTCCTCGAAGGCATTTATCCGAATGGAATGACTGGTTATTATGCGTTGAAATTGGATTAGGAAAACAATACCAACAAAAAAGGCTGGAAATTCCAGCCTTTTTTGTTTTGTGCAATCGTTGCTTACTTAACCTTCGAACTAATCTTGTCGTAGCCATTTGCTTCGGTTGCAAGCTTCATCGACTTGTTGTAGTTGTTTTCAGCATTGAGGATAGCGAAAAGTTCGTCCTGAGCTTCCTTCTTGTCCTGATACTTGGTCTTGATTTCAGCATCAACGCTCTGATATTCGCAGAAAGCATCGTTTATCTTGGTAGCTTCTTCGTCAGAAATTTCGTTGTCGGCGATGGCTTCCTTGATAAGGTTTGCTATTGAATTCTTTGATTCTAAGATTGTTACTGCATCGTGTACAGGGCAAATCTCTTTAGCGCATTCTTCCTTTGTTTCGTTATTTTCCTTTGGTTCTTCCTTGCAGCTGTAAAGCAACATTGCAAGAACAGATACGATTGCTAATAAAACTAATTTCTTCATATTACATTTATTTATTTGTTAGACTTAATTTTGCATATCCTTCGGTGTTTGCGAGCTTTAGTGTTACATCAGCCATTCTTAGCCAAACTTCATCAGAGGTGTACTGCTGTTCAAATTCTGCTCGGTCATTTGCATTGCCAGCATAACTTTCTGTTATATCAGCAATTAAATCCATGTATTTCTTTTCCGAATCCTTTATCAGAGTTACATCGTCATCATCAATTACCTCGTCTGAGATAGCTTTTTCAACCTTGTCGCAATATTCGTTCACTGCCTTCACTACCTTGTCGGCATTGTCCTTCGGAGTTGTGGCGCACGACCAAAGCATCATTGTCAAGGCAATCACTATTATCAACGGAATCTTCTTCATCCTATTAAACATTGTTGAACAAAATGCAAAGGTAAATTTTATTCCGAATAAAAAAAAGCAAATAAAATTATTTTTTTTGACGGCAATCAAATCTTCAATTTTCAAACGTTAAACCTTAAACGTTGAACCTTGAACGTTAAACCTTAAACCAGAAACATGAAACCCTGAAACGCCGCAGGCATTCAAACTCAGAAACGGCTTTAGCCACTGAAACGCCGCAGGCATTCAAACCCAGAAACAGCGAAGCGAGAAACGGCGAAGCCCTTACACTTCTCTCTTCAATTCATCGAAATTCTTTCCGAAAACGCCTTGTACCTTATCGATAGAAATGAATGCGTCGGGGTCTTCCTGATTGATTACCTGCATAATGTCCTGCTTGTCGGTGCGGTGAGCAAGAACCATAAGCACATCCTTGTCTTCCTTCGAGTACCATCCGTAAGCTTTCAGAACCGTAACACCTCGGTGTACCTCGTTGGTAATGCGGTCGGCAATTTCCTTGGGCTTGTTGGTGAAGATGATAATCTGGAAGGTTTTTCGGTAGCCGTCCATTACCATGTCCGACACGTAAGAGTACGAGAACATGTAGAT
>CAJOEG010000154.1 GCA_905233405.1 uncultured Bacteroidales bacterium
CTGAACATAAAATTGCCGGATAATTTCCGCTTGTTTCGGAGACGCTGCTTGCATCCACATCACCATTGACAACTACATTAAGACTGTCGATTTTTGCATAAGATATATATGGGAACAGACCGCAGAATGAGGATGCAACCAAATCGTTGTTGCTAACGGTTATTGTATGTCCTCCGCCGTTAAAATAACCTGAAAAACCATTCATTTGACTTACTCCTACAACATTTGTGGAACCCTGCTCCGCCTCGATGTCGGCAGTAAGCTTGAAGTAAAGCCCGTAGCCACCTTCTTCAATAAGTACACCCTTATAACGTTGTTGATAATTATTCTGACTGATTGCCTCCGCCAATTCGTTGAAATCGCTAAGCGATTCTATAAGAAGCGGATTATCTTGACCTCCGAGCCGTGGCAAAATTGTAATGTCATACGAACGGTACGATGTATCGCCTATATGTACTGAAAGCTTCCTGATAACTTTTTCCGTATCAAGCCGCAATGATTCAATATCTAACAAATTGCCTGTGATAGGCACGCTGTCGAGCATCCAAGAAATGCCATCGGTAGAACCAAGAGTAATATTACCACTTACACCATTTACTGTCTGGTAGTTCTCGCTGTCGGTAGCACCCAGGATGAAAGGCGTTGTCGCCAGTTTCACAAGGTCGTGGTCGGTGACAGTCCCCTCCGGAATAGGATAGCGGCCGCTGTTCAGAATCCACTTGCTGGCATCAAGACCTGTTCCCGATATAAGTTCACTGGTAAGAAGTCCACCGACATTATAGTCATTACCAGAAATCGGAAGTATCTGCTTGTCGGTATAGTTGTTATCACCACTATATGTTCCGTTTTGATAATAACCGGCCTCTCCACCGCCTACTCCACCCGGAAGCATCAGACAACTTAAATTCAAACCATCCTTTGCAACGCTAATATTGAAAGGAATAATAATATTATTGGCGAAATATGATTCGCTTGACATTTCTGCCAAAGAATTATCTCCGTAGTTGGCGCAATCGGTTATTGTCGATCGCACAATATTTCCCGCGATACCACCTGGGTCGGAATCTCGGCACGAAAACGAAGCATAATTTGCACAGGAAACTATTGTTACAGAATCAGCATTACAGATCCTTGGTCGGGGTAACCAGAAATGTTGCCCAGATTTGTACATGAACGGAAAAGCAAGCCCGTACCTTGGCCAACAATACCTCCGGTATTCAATCCTACTTGACCAGACTGTACTTCTATATCGGCCATGTTTACGCATTTATAGAATGTTGAATTTATGGCGTTTGCAACAAAACCACCGCAAAATCCCATATCTTCTGGATAAAAGTAATTGTATATATGACCGTTTACAGTGCAGTTGGATATTACCGACGAATGGGCGTATGCTGCAAGAGCACCAGCATATCCATCTACAGATATATTGCATACAAGATTCAGATTACAAATAGTAGCCTCGACTATCTGACTGAAAAGTCCTGCCATATAACCATTATAATCATCTGGTTCGTATGCAAAAGTTATCGTATGGTTTCCTCCGTCGAAATGTCCGGAAAAGGCTATTGGATTCCAAGCAGAAGTTACTTCAATATCAGAATCCACAATGAAATATGGATAACCTTGCAAATCGGAATAATCGCCATAAGACAATGCCAGAAGGTCTTCCTCGTTGCTAATATGAATTGGATTAGCCTTGGTGCCAAGTTCATTACCTCCAATGCCAATCATCAGGTTCTTGACAAGATTGTTGCGATAGGCATAAATTTCGACTTCCGAGTTTGGGAAACCTACCAGCGAAACATTGCCACCCGAAATCTGCAACGAACTGTTTTCGGAATCCCAAGCCACACCGTTTGCCGTGCTTACGGTAAAGTCTGACGCAACATTATCTACGCAATCGTTCGAGTTCAACATCATCGGTGAGGCGGCGAGTATTGCAGCGTTGGTATTGGCGACAGCCGCAGGACGTGGATACAAGCCTGCGATTTCTGTCCAGTTGGCATTGCCGAATACAGAACCCGATGTCAACTCGGCAGTAGTCTTTGCCACAAAGCCGTCTGTAAAAGTCTTCTGTACCGGGAATTCTGCCAATATCGTATTCTGATGGTCGAAATAGCAGTTGTTGTAAGTAACCTCAACACTCGAAGGATTGTTATATGACTCGGCGACCAGACATCTGGTTGCTGTTCCATTGTCAATTATCGGATAATAATTGGAATAATCGCCACGGACAAAAGTCGAAACAAAACAGTCGGTAACCGTAGTGCGCGAATCACACCTTGCAATGCCGGCAATATCGCATATATTGAACTGCGCATCTGTAATATCAACAGTCAGCATACACAAGCTTTCCGAAATAGAAGTACGCGTTGCCTGTCCGACAATTCCTGCAAAATAGAGTTCGGTCATTTCTCCAGATGCCGACAGCTGTCCGCTTACGGTGACATTTGAAATAGTCGAGTTGCTTGCCTCTGCGACCAACCCAGAAATATTGGAGTAGCCGTTGGCTGTGAAATTCAGATTTTCAAGGTTCAGGTTCTTAATGCATCCGTTCTGCAGATTTGTGAACATAGCCACCTTATTGGAACCAACAATCACCATCTTCAAAATCGAATGGCCACCACCATCGTAAGTTCCCGAAAATGGTTTGTTTCCATAGAAATCGCCGATAGGCACAAAGCCGTCGGAGAATATCTGCGATTCAACAAGGTTAATGTCCGCTGTCTGCAAGAAAAATTTTCCCGAAAACAGGTTTCCTGCGTTAACAGAATTTGCAAGATATTGTAAATCCTGGTCGGATGATATAAGATAAGGGTCGGATTCTGTACCCGCACCACTAAACTGAGCCATCACGCTACTGCCACACAATAACGTGAGAACCAAGAGGTTAACTAATATTTTTCTCATATATAACAAATCAATATATGTTTTACAATCAAAATCAGTGCCAAAAAACAGGCACTAATACGTGAAAGGTACAAAAGTAGTCAAAATTTTCAATCCGTTAACAAAAAAGGAAAGAAATTAACAATTTAATGTTAATTTGTTGAATTACAATTATTTAACAACCAAAACATCGCCTTGTTATTTGCAAAGGTTTGCATATACAAAAATTCTTTATAAACATTTTCAAACCACCTCAAACAATCTCAAACATAAAGGACGTTGCACACAACGTTTCTACAGATTTTGAAAATAAATTCCAAATATATCAAATCATCGAATCGTCAAATTTTCAAACAATATCTAACAACCATAAACAATCTCAAACCATTCAAATACAGAAGACGTTGCACGCAACGTTTCTACAAATTTTCAACCTTTAGCTCGGCGTAGCCAACCTTTAGCTCAGCGAAGCTAAATCCTTAAATTCTTGATTTTTTATGTACAATCATGCCATGGCGCGATTCTAAAATCATCGAATTTTCAAACAATTTCAAACAACCATAAACAACATTAAACCATCTAACAACTTTGAACCATTGAACCGTTGAACTTTGAACTTTCATTAATTTTTCCAATTTTTCTAACACCTAATCCATAATTTCATTATTTTTGTCGTTTGCATGGGCAAGAGTTTTTTCATATTGCTGACATTCATCATATTTGCGACGGCATCAGCGTTCGCACAGGACATTCATTTCTCGCAGTTCTACTCCACCCCTATGCAGACATCGCCAGCAAACGCAGGCAATTTCAATGGCGACTGGCGTGCAATACTCAACAACAAAAACCAGTGGAACAGTTTCACAAACGCCTACCGCACCTTTGCTGGAAGTGTCGATTACTCGCATAAGTCACTGTTTTCCAATGGCGACCAGTCGGGACTTGGATTAGTCATCAACCGCGACATTGCCGGCGACGGAAAATTCGGCACCACACAGATAATGCTCCACGCCGCCTACTATTATCCTTTCTTGTCTGAAAAACTACTGGCAGGAGTCGGATTCTCGACAGGATATGCACGCCACAATGTCCATATCGACGAACTTAACTTCGGCAACCAGTATGTAAACGACGGCTACGACCCCACGCGCGAATCTGGCGAACAATGGCAGGAAAACGCTTTCGGCTACTTCGACTGCGCAATAGGTACAAACCTGATTCTCAGACTAAAGGAAAATTGGTCGGCCGAAGC
Organism: uncultured Bacteroidales bacterium; assembly: GCA_905233405.1. Lineage (GTDB taxonomy): Bacteria > Bacteroidota > Bacteroidia > Bacteroidales > ML635J-15 > Bact-19. The sequence goes on from CAJOEG010000154.1 coordinate 4,145, forward strand.
AGGATTCTCGGTCGTACATCCGCACCAACCGAAAAAGACTTTCCTTGGCTCCGACGATTCGCGACTGCCTGCAAAATGGATTGTCCACGCAACCGCCGACATAAACGTAAAGGACGAGTTCTGGCTTCAACCTATGTTCTTCAGTATGGTACAACAGAAATACCTTGAGTTCGACGTGGGTGCACTAGGCAGAATGGAAGTCAACCCCGTGGGACTGCAAGCCGTGTTCTTCGGAATATTTGCTCGCACAAGCGATGCCGGAATACTTTGCGCCGGCGTACAGTACTACAACGTCAGACTTTTAGTCAACTACGACATCAACCTGTCGAAACTCACGCGCATAAGCCGTGGAAACGGAGGTATAGAATTTTCGCTCCAGTACATCTTCTCAAAGCCTAAACCACTAGAAACCCCATACTACAGGAAATGCCCCGAATTTATGTAATGAAACGTTTTCAGCGATATGCACGCGCAGGCATTATATGTCTGTTGGTGCTCGTTTCGTGCGTGGCAATGGCTCAGAACCGAGATGTCAACAATTTGGTTTTCAGTGGGGATAATGCCGTAAAACAGAAAAATTTCTATGGTGCAGCAAAACTCTACGAAGAAGCATTGAAGCAGGACAGCAAGATGTACGATGTTGTGTGGAAAACAGCCGAAGCCTACCGTATGGACAACGACTACGCCAACGCCTTGGTACATTATAAAACGTTGGTTGACAAGGCAGAAGACAAATATCCGAATGCAACCTACCATTACGCCCAGATGTTGAAGTCGAACGAGGACTTTATGAGGGCGCAGTACTTTTTCAAACGTTTCATAACACTGTCAAAAAAGGATGGCTTCAAAGGTGACAAGACTTACGCAGAGCAAGCGGAACAGGAAATCCTAAACTGCGAATACGCATGGAAACAGCAGAACCATCCGCAGGCAGTGGAAATAAAGCACGCCGACGATGGTATGAACTCTGTTTACAGCGACTTTGGAGCCTCGCTTTCGGACGGCAAGGTGCTTTTCTCGTCAATTCGTCCCGAAAGTGATTCGGGAAAAACTTATACATCAAAGATATACAGTACAGAGGTCGATAATTTTGCAAATGTAGCCAGTATTGACATCGACGTACTTTCTCCTGCCGACATTTCAAATCCATACATAAGCAACGACGGAAAAAAGATGTATTTTTCCATTACCGACGACTTTGCAAACGGCAACACATACATTTATATGTGTACCCGAAATGGCGACGGATGGAGCGAACCACAAAAGTTGCCCGACAAGATAAACTCT
>CAJOEG010000155.1 GCA_905233405.1 uncultured Bacteroidales bacterium
AGTTTGGTCTGTGCAAATGCGACAGCACAAATCAGCAGAACGGTTATTGTCGTTATCGTCTTCTTCATTGAAGTTATTTTTTGTATCGGTTGCAAAAATAATATGTTTTGGATTTGTAATAACTAAAAATGCTAAAAAAAAACTAAATTTGCGCTCAATAATTTTCAGATGAAACGGATTTTCAAATATTTGCTTTTATTTTTGCTGATTGCATTTTCGACAAGAAGTACTTTTGCATCTATAGGATTTCTTCCGGACTCGTCAAAGTACAAGGTTGTCCCTGAAATAATGCTTTTCTCCAATTTCCATCAGGGCATTGGCGGTGATACTCACGAACCTAACTTCGAGATAAAGCGTGCTACGTTGGGCTGTCAGTTTCATGTACCCAAGGGCTTTTCGTCGATAATTCGTCTCGATGTCAGTCCGAATCAGCCGCTCGGACAAAACTACAATACGGTGAATGTATACTTGCGGGCGATGTACATTTCGTGGAAGAAGGGCAAATTTCTTCTGAATACTGGTCTTGTGGACAATATGCAGCACATGACGCAGCAGAAGTTCTGGGGTGCACGTTATATTTTCAAGTCGTATCTTGACGAGTATCGTTTCATCCCTGCTATCGACCTCGGATTCAATGGTCGCTACGACTTTCTCGACAATTTGTCCCTCGAGTTCGGAATGATGACAGGAACGATAAAGGACGATAGTGTGTCGTATGGAAAATATTACTATTCGTTGTCGCTTAACTATAAGCCAGTGAAGGAATTGCAGATGAAAGTCCATTCTACGTATTCGTTCCAGAACGACGACCTGTTTACAACTGGTGCTTTTGTGGGGTGGAATATTGTTCCGCATTTGCGTTTTGGAGCCGAGTACAATGCAAAGTTTTCGCCGCGAAACATAATGCAGCAGGGTGCAAGTGCCTATCTTATTTATGGTTTCCTTGAGGACAAGTTGAACTTGTTTGCTCGTTACGATTATCTTGACTCGTGGTGCCGCGATGGTTTTGTGCCTTCGTGGTATGTGGCTGGCGACGGTATGGCTCTGGTGGCTGGTTGCGACTGGAAAGTGGTTGATTATGTGCGACTTTCAATAAATTATCAGGGTTGGCTTCCTAAGTATAATACCGATATTATGAAATCGTATGTGTATCTTAATGTTGAATTTAGGGTGAACTAATATGTCGGAAATTTCGGACAAACGGAAAGTCAAGCACGTTTATTCAAAGATAGGGCAGGCGGTCAACAAGTACGGCCTTATTTCTGATGGCGACCGCATTATGGTCGGCGTGAGTGGTGGCAAGGATTCGATGTCGTTGCTGGCTACGTTGGCTACTCGGAGGCGTTTCGGAAAGGAAAACTACGAAATCGTCGCCGTACACGTTGATGTGGAGAATGTGCCATATCTTGCTGATACTGATTTTATTGCAGACTTCTGTGCAAAAAACGGAGTGGAATTTGTGTGCGAACACATCAACGTTGACTTCGAGAAGGACCCGAACAAGTCCAAATGTTTCGTCTGCTCGTGGCACCGTCGCAAACGGCTGTTTGAACTTACGCGCGAACACAACTGCAACAAACTGGCTCTCGGTCATCATCTCGACGACGCGGTAGAAACGCTGCTTATAAATATGTGTTATCACAACAGCATAAGTTCGATGCCTGCTAAATTGCCGATGTTTGACGGTCGGGTGGAACTTATCCGTCCTCTCATATTGTTGACAAACAATGAAATACGTCAGTTTGCAAATATTATGGGCTTCCCGACGGAAAGGGCGAAATGTCCGTTTGAGGACAAGACCAAACGTCGTCAGGCAGGAGAGATAATTGCCGATATTGAGAAACGTTTTCCAGATGCAAGGCACAATATCTTCAAGTCGATGCAAAAGATTTTTGTTGACTATCTGCCTGTGGAAGATGATGTTAATCCAATCATTAACGGCTTGAACGTGAAGAACAAATAGGGTTTCTATCGTTTCCCGCACCCTGAGCCTGCGGCGTACTGAGCTTGTCGAAGTATCGAAGGGTCGAATGTACGGAACCCCAAAGATTTAGAAAATTATGGAAACAGAAGATTTTGAAAAATATTTACTCAAGGCTCAATCGTATTGCTCTCGTGCCGAGAAGTGCGAAAGCGATGTGCGTACCTATTTATATAAGCAGCATGTTGCTTCGGAAACAATTGAAAAGATTGTTGATAGCCTGAAGGGAGACAAGTTCGTTGATAATGAGCGTTATGCACGTGCTTTTGTGTCCGATGCTTTCAAGTTTAACAAGTGGGGACGGCTGAAAATACGTCAGGCTTTGCTGGCAAAAGGAATTTCCGACAAGATTATGGCAGAACCGCTATCCGAGATTGATGAAACTGAATATATGTCGCTGCTGGAAAGTTTGGTAAAGTCGAAATTAAAGTCTGTGCGAGGTGACGACGAGTACAAGGTCAAGGCTTCTGTTTTTCGTTTCGCATATAGTAGGGGATTCGAGCCTGAATTGGTGGAAAAGGTGTGGGAAAAGATATGATTATTTGGTTCATATAGGATAATAATTTCAAAATTAATACGTTATTTGTTGAGAATGAATTGTTATGCAGTTATGAAGAGATTTTTAACATATATGTCGTTGGGTATAATTTTCCTGTTGCTGTATATTGGTTGCGCCAAGGACAATATTGTGTTGGTTGACCCGCAGGAAGAGGACGATGCCGACGATTATATTTCCAATACTACGTTTGCGCGTACAGTAAATGTTGTGTATTCTGCTAACGGCAATGCTACGGTAAGCGAAGTTTCGTCGGATTTTTCTGTAAGTGTATCAGGTAACGATGTTACTATTGAATATACTGGCGATGAGTATGTTATGTATAATCTTTCAGGCTCTACTACCGATGGCTTTTTCAAACTTTACAGTGGAAAGAGGCTGGGAATAACACTGAATGATGCTAGTATTACCAATCCCAATGGTGCTGCAGTAAACGTGCAGGGACCAAAGTCGTCGCCGAGTAAAGGAAAACGTACTTTTATGGTGGTTGTCGGGACAAATGTTTTGTCGGATGGGACTTCGTACACCGATACTCCAAATGGAGAAGATGAAAAGGCTGTGCTGTTTGGCGAGGGACAACTTGTCTTTAGCGGAACAGGTTCGTTGACAATCAATGCTTCTGGTAAAGCGGGCATAGTTTCAGACGATTATGTGCGCTTTATGTCAAGTCCTGTGGTAAAGGTTGTTTCGTCGGCTGGGCACGGCGTTCGTGGTAAGGATTTCGTTATGGTGTCCGATGGAAATCTGGACATTGAAGTGTCGGCAAACAGGAAAAAAGGCATTTGTTCGGATGGATATGTTGTGGTTGGTGGCGGTTCTATTGTCATAAAAGTTACAGGTAGTGCTGCCTACGATGATGAAGACAGGGAATATGCAGGTACGGCTGGCATTAAAGCCGACTTATATTTCAAAATGAATGCTGGTTCGCTTGCGATAACAAATTCCGGACAAGGCGGCAAGGGTATAAGTGCCGATGGTGCTGGATATTTCAACGGAGGAACTGTTACGGTGACTACAACAGGTTCAAACTATACGTCGGGAAGCGTATCAGCCAAGGGCATTAAGGTTGATGGCGACCTCAAGTTTACGGGAGGTAATGTACTTGTAAATTGTTCAGCCGACGAAGCCATTGAGTCAAAGGGATGTATAACAATTTCTGGTGGCACGGTCTATGCGCATTCGGCTGCCGACGATGCTATTAATTCGTCGAGCGATTTCACAATATCGGGCGGATATGTCTGCGGTTATGCGACTTCAAATGACGGACTTGATGCCAATGGTAATTTTTATATCAGTGGCGGAACTGTATATGCAATCGGTTCTGGTTCGCCCGAAGTTGCTGTCGATGCAAATACCGAAGGAGGCTATAAGTTGTATGTGACGGGCGGTACTATCGTGGCAATTGGTGGTCTCGAAAGAGGGTCTTCGCTTTCTCAAAATTGTTATTCGGCATCGTCGTGGCAGAAAAATACCTGGTATTCACTTAACTTTGGGTCAGAAACTATTGCCTATAAAACTCCGGCAAGTGGAGGAACGGCAATGGTGGTTTCTGCATCGTCGTCGCCAACTTTGCAATCTGGTGTTACTGTTTCTGGTGGTACTTCGTATTTCGATGGAATGATGATTGTGGGGTGTTCTGTAAGCGGAGGAACGTCAGTTTCGCTGTCTTCCTATTCTGGCGAAAGCGGTGGCGGTCCTGGTGGCGGTCCTGGTGGCAATCCTGGTGGTGGTCCTGGCGGGCCAGGTGGAGGA
>CAJOEG010000156.1:0-4261 GCA_905233405.1 uncultured Bacteroidales bacterium
GAGAAGATAAGTTCCTCTCTGCCGGTATTCCAGCCTATCCGACCAGGTGACTTGACTGGCATCGGTTCGTACTTCGGTTATCGTATGCACCCTGTTCTTCATTTCTTGCGTATGCATACTGGCATCGATATGAACGCTGCAACTGGCACTCCTGTTTATGCTGCTGGCGATGGTGTTGTTGTTACTGCCGACGGCAACAATCACGGTTACGGTAATATGGTTGAAATCGACCATAAGGTTGACGGACTTTCTTCGCGTTATGCTCACCTTAGCAAAATTTTGGTGAAGAAAGGCCAGCAAGTTAAGCGTGGCGAACTGATTGGCAAGGTCGGTAGCACAGGTATGTCAACAGGTCCGCATCTTCACTACGAAGTTCTGATTTACGGCAAGCAGGTAAATCCGCTCAGGTATATGATTACACCTACGGCCGACGAATATAAGGCTATGATTGAGGCTGCCAACTATACTGGCGTTTCGTTTGACTAGGGAATGGCTAAAAGTCTTGCAGAAGACCTGTCTAAAAGAGGACCAGTCCAACGGAAGAACAGCCTATCTGCTTTGAAGTCTGAACGTTGAACTCTTGAACTTTGAACCTTAAACGGCTTTAGCCATTCAAACTTTGAAACGGCGATAGCCATAGAAACCTTCAAACGGCGTTAGCCTTCAAACTCAGAAACGTGCGTAGCACATTGAAACGCCGCAGGCAAAAATAAATTCGTCAATCGTACTTCGTACTTCGTAAATCTTTCTTATCTTTGCGTTTGTTTTGAATTTGAATAACGCTAAATAGATAAAGTTATGGCAGAATTTGACGAGTCTCAGTACGTTGACAACGAGTTCAAGGAGCCTGAAATCTCTCAGAAAAAGGAATTTAAGTGCAAGAATTGTGGTGCATCCTTGGTGTTTGAACCTGGAACCACATCGATGAAATGTCCGTATTGCGGTGCTGAGAACGAAATTGAAATAAGCGATGAGGTAATCGAGGAACTTGACCTAGAAGATTATCTTGCCAAGTTGGAAGCTGGTGGCGAAACTAGCGACGGCAATTCGCTGGAAGAAGTTTCCACCGTTGCTTGTAGTTCGTGCGGTGCTGTTGTTACCCTCGATGCAAACATAGTTTCTGATGAATGTCCGTTCTGTGGAACTAAATTGGTTGTCGCCAACGAATCGACCAAGAAGATGATAAAGCCGAAGTCGGTGCTACCTTTCAAGGTGAAATCAGAAGAAGCATTGGATTCGTACCGCAAGTGGATAAAAGGCTTGTGGTTTGCACCGCCCAAGCTCAAGACCTATGCAACCCAGTGCGAGAAGCTGGCTGGTATGTATCTGCCATACTGGACCTACGATGCACAGACCGAATCTGATTACCGCGGTTTGCGTGGTGACGACTACACCGATACCATTACCGTAACTGTAAATGGCAAGACCGAAACCCGTACCGTTGTAAAGACGCGCTGGACACCAGTTTCGGGACATATCGGACTGTTCTTCGACGATGTGCTTATTCCTGCATCCAAGACTTTGAACCGCAAGAAGATGGATGAACTCGAGCCTTGGGATTTGGAAAACCTTGTGCCTTACGAAGAAAAATTCCTTTCGGGTTTCCGTACCGAAACTTATCAGACAGGTCTCAAGGAAGGCTACGAAGATGCAAAGGTCATAATGGAGCAGGGCATCAGGGCTGAGGTTCGTCGCGATATAGGTGGTGACCATCAGAAGATTACATCGCTGAGCATTCAGTTCTCCGACACTACTTTCAAGCACACCTTGCTGCCAATTTGGATTAGTGCCTATAGGTTCAACGCCAAGGTTTACCGTTTCATCGTCAATGGCCGTACTGGAAAGGTTGCCGGCGACCGTCCGTGGTGCTGGTGGAAGATTACGCTTTTCGTACTGGCGATAATCGCAGTGCTTGTTGGAATTTTTTATTTGTATCAATATTTTGAATCATAATAAAGGTGTCATTCCACAAAGCAGAACGAACAGGCGTAGGAACGAGCCTTGTGAGTTCGCTTATGCGGAATCTCCTAAATGATTGACTATAATTATATTTTGAATCGTAATTAAAATTAAATATCATGAAAGGAAAAATCAGTATTTTGATTGTAACTGCTGCATTGTTCGCATGGTCGTGCAGCAACAAGGAAGAGAAAAAAGAAGAGCCTAAGCAGGAAGTTTCAGAAATGCAGGCTTTGGTAAACAATTATGCCGTTGTCGATTTGAAGTCGGATTTGGTATCGGAACTGACTGACAACCAGAAGCAGATGCTGAAGAAGCTTATCGAGGTGGCTGACATTATGGAACAGGTCTTCTGGAAGGAAGCTATCGGTGAAAAAGAGGCTTTCCTCTCGTCGATTAAGGACGAAGATGCTCGCAAGTATGCCGAAATCAACTATGGACCGTGGGATCGTCTCGATGGCAACAAGGCTTTCATCGAAGGTTACGGCGAAAAGCCAAAGGGTGCTTGCTTCTACCCAACCGACATGACCGATGAAGAATTCCAGGCACTTCCAGAAGAAGTTCGCAATGGCTGGTATTCGGTTATTCGCCGCAACGAAGATGGTTCGCTCAAGGAAGTTCCTTACCACGAGGAATATCCGGAACTGCTCAAGGCTGCCGACTTGCTCGACGAGGCTGCCGAACTTGCTGAAGACGAAGGTTTCAAGAAATATTTGAAACTCCGTGCCGAAGCATTCCGTACCGACAACTATTTTGAGAGCGACTGCGCTTGGATGGATATGAAGACCAATCTGATAGACTTTGTTGTTGGTCCTATCGAAAGCTACGAGGATGAAATTAACGGTTCGCGTGCTGCACATTCGGGACAGATTCTTATCAAGAATATGGAATGGACACGCAAGATTGAGCACTACAATGCAATTCTCCAGACTTTGCAGTCGAATTTGCCTGTTGAACCGCAGTACAAGGCCGAAAGCGCAACAAACTCGGGCGATATGAATGTTTATGATGTAGTTTATTCTGCTGGCGACTGCAACTCGGCAAGCAAGAACATCGCTATCAACCTGCCTAACGATCCGAATGTTCACGCAGCAAAGGGTTCGCGCAAGTTGCAGCTTAAGAATGCCATGAAGTTGAAATTCGACCAGATTCTTGTTCCTATTGCAGAAATTCTCATCGCTGATGACCAGCAGAAGAACATCGACTTCGAAAATGCTTTCTTCCAGAATGTAATGTTCCACGAAGTAGCTCACGGACTTGGTGTTAAGTTCACAATTAACCCAGACAAGAAGTCGGTTCGCGATGCTTTGGGTGATTCGTACAGCACAATCGAGGAGGCTAAGGCCGATATGCTTGGTCTTTACCTTGTTACAATGCTCCACGAAATGGGCGAAATCAAGGACCAGGACTTGATGAACAACTATGTAACTTTCCTTGCTGGAATTTTCCGTTCGGTTCGTTTCGGTGCTGCCGAAGCTCACGGAAAGGCAAACATGATGGAATTTGCATATATCAAGGAAAATGGCGGTTTCAATTTCGACGAAGCAACAGGAAAGTATTCTGTTAACCTTGAAAAGATGCAGGAAGCTGTAAAATCTTTCGTTACAAAGGTTATCGTTCTTCAGGGCGACGGCAACAAGGCCGAAGTTGACAAGTGGATTAAGGAAAAGAGCGTTGTTACCGAAGACCTTCAGAAGAGCCTCGACAAGATTGCTGGCGCTGGCATTCCTAAGGACATCGTTTACCATCAGGGAGCAGAAGTTCTCGGTTTGTAATTTCCGATAATACCTATTAAAAATGGTGGACATTGATTGCAGTGTTCACCATTTTTTTTGTTGTGTATGACCAACAAGAGTGTAATCCATCTTAGCCTTTGCGATTTTATTATAAATGGTCTTGTTAGGTGATTTGTGCTTTTTATTAGCACCTAGTTATTATAAGCATAGTTGCAATACGAATAACAAATGTTTTAAACTTTTTTATTATCTTTCGCAAAATTTTTGGAATATGAAACGAATTTTATCCATTGCCGTAGCAATGTTGTTTATATGTTCTCTAGTTGTTGCACAAAATACTAACTATGAGCCAAATACGATTATCGTAAAACTCAACCGAACAAATTCGGATAATTTCTTCAAGTCGTCGTACATTGACGGTATGCGTCTTCGTTTTGGCGATTTTGCATATAAAAAGGAATTCCCCGATGCAGTGCGTCCGGAAACAGAATATAATAAGTATGGCCACAAAATGTCTGATATTACTACTATCTACAGGCTCGTTTTCCATGGCGATATAGATGTCG
>CAJOEG010000156.1:4350-4888 GCA_905233405.1 uncultured Bacteroidales bacterium
ACTTCCGGAAAATGCAAATGCCGATGGTGCTTACCAGTATTGGACAAGGAATGTGCGCTCGTACGAGGCTTGGGACATCTGTAAGGGCGATACATCTATTGTTATTGGTATTTCCGATACGGGAACTGGTCTAACGCATCCCGATCTTGAGGGTAACATAAAGCTCAACTACGATGATTTGCCCGATGGCATTGACAACGATAACGACGGCTTTGTTGACAATTACAAAGGTTGGAACTTTGCCTACGACAACAATTATGCACAGATACCACACAACTGCAACAGCAACCAGCACGGCGCATACGTGTCGGGGATTGCCGCTGCTGTTACTAACAATGGCACTCTCACAATGGGCGGTACACTTACAACAAACGGCCTTATTTTGAACGAGGGTAGCACAATAAATATTGGTGGTAGCAACCTGAATGGTCCAACTACTGTGAGTGGCAACGCTACACTGAATGCAACTTCAGACTTTACCTTAACCAAGGCCATTACTGTTGCTACTGGCAAGACTCTGGATATTGATGGTAAAAAT
>CAJOEG010000157.1 GCA_905233405.1 uncultured Bacteroidales bacterium
TTCTGCTCCCGTTGGCATTTTTTGCCGCTTCGAGCAACAGCGGTATATCCTCGGGAAAATGCTGTCCGTCGGAATCGACCGTAACAGCATAGTCAAAACCAAGTTCGCGAGCCTTCTGTAAACCAAGGCGCAGAGCATAACCTTTGCCCTTGTTATTCGGATAACTTACTACCGTGATATTTTTGTTTTCTGAAAAGGTACCGAGTATTTCTGCTGTATTGTCTGTACTTCCGTCATTCACCACGACAATATCGTTGCACACCGTCAATGTGCGCTCAATTATGTTGCCCAAAGTCTTGCCGTTGTTATATGTCGGTATCAGAGTACAGAAATTCATTTCAAACTATATTGCAATGACATTTTGGTAAATACAGAAGATTCGTCGCGTACTACAGCCTGCACCTTCAGTTGCGAATCGACCTTGACATCGACAAAGAGCTTCATATTTTCGGAAGGAATCACAACGTTCAAGAACTTGACGTTCTTTATTGTGCTTAAAACCACATCGTTTTCAACGTGCTTCCCAACAAGTTCACCTACAATACGTATCAGGCAAGCACCGGGGGTTATGGGAAAGCCAGGGAAATGAGCCTTGTATATGCAACTATCCATAATCGGCGACATTTCGGCAGAAAAGCCGTCGTCGGTCGATTTGGTTTCGTGTATAGTGAACAGACTGTCAATAAGTTTCATCTTGCAAACTACCTTTTAATCGTTAGGTTCTCGAAATTGATGGTTGTCGCATCGCCCGACTTTTCGGTCAGCACTACCGAACGTACCGTATAATCGTCACTACCAAACAAGAACGTGATATTCTGGAACATACGCTGCATATCCTTTCGCTTTGGGTTCATCTTTACCCTATAGCAACCGGTCTCCTCGTAAATGTTTACGGAAAAAGTCCTTTCGTCGAACAGCCTCTCGCCGTTTATGCTTCCGATTATCAGCGACGACATTTCCTTCATCATCCTGTTGGCCTTCTGATTTGTACTTGCAGTACCATTGCCAGTCATCGACAGCGAATCGCCCTCGACAACAAGAGCATAACTATATGGCGTAATGTATTCCCAACGCATCGACTTGGGACGCGAATAGCTCATTTTACCTTTTGCTTCAGCATTATCGACAAGCAAAGACGACTGCTTTGTCTGTGTAAACTGGCACGACAACGACTGTATTCCAACGGTGTTCCTTGTTATTTCATTTATAGCTTTCAACCGCTGTTCGCCAACCAATTCCCTGCTATTCTGTCCAAAGGCAGAAAAAACGGTCAGCAGACAAATTATGTACAACAAAACCCTTTTCATCACAAAACGTTTTTATTTCATAATCAACATACAGCCACCTACTACAAGAACCACACCAATCCACCGATACACAGGAACGTGCTCTCCAAAAATCAAGATTGCCGCAATCATACCGAAGACGTAACCCAGTGCCGTAAGCGGATATGCCTGATTGAACTGGAAATGCTTCAAAATGTAAAGCCAAAGGACTGTAGCAATGCCAAAACTTACACCGCAAGCCAGTAGCCACCAGTTGGTTAGCAACACTTTGAAATAACCCCACGTCCAACTGAAAGACGGCATCTTATCCATAGCGAGTTTAAGCAGAACCTGTCCACCAGAAAGGAAAATCGTCTGTATCAGCACAAATATCAGCAACCTTACCATAATTCTTGCGTTTAAATTGTAACTAGCATAAGCGAACAGCACTTTTCGTCGGTAGTGTTGAGCAGAAGCAACGCTTTTGGTTTAAGCGACTTACAAGCATTTGCATCAACATAAAGCGACTCTGGAATACGCCCTTTCGACAAGCAGGTTGCTGCCACATAAAGACCAAGTCCCGATGCAGTATAGCTTTCGCCGAACAAATGCTTGTAGCGCAAGGCTGGAATGCCAGCAAACAAATTTCCGCACAATTCAGAAATATATGTATCGTGTTCGGCATTGCCGTTCATACTTGTCAATACGCCCGAAACATCGCTCATGGGGATGTTGGCAGAATCGAGCAATTCGTGCAACTGCCAACCAATCTCTTCCTTATCTGGGCAATACATCATCCTAATGCCACCAAATCTGCACAAATGCTTGTCATTTGGTTTCGAGCCAATTACAAACGAAACAGCAGTCTCACCAGCAAGTTCAGATTGTTGTCCCAGATATCCTGCCTTTTCAAGCAACTTGAAATACGACGGTGTCATCTCGTCGTGACCGCCGACCAGAGCCGAATCAATCATTCCGAGACGAAGCTGCAGCCACGCATCGTACATGGCCGAGTCGAACGACAATTCCTTGTGTGCGTAGGTAATGTTGTAGCCGTTGCATTTCATCTTTATGCCAACAAGAGAACTAATTGTGTTGTGGGTCGATTGCATGAAGTATGTCGGCTTAAGCAACTGCTCGCCATCGCGGCTGAGCGCGTCAAGGAAAAATTCAGTATTCTCGATACAGCCAAGTCCAGTACCAGTGACTATTGCATCGACCTTCTCACAACCAGAATTTTCCAGTGCCGACATAGAAGTAACAATAGCACGCTTCAGAATTTTACCCATCCTACGTGCCTCCAACGGCGGTATGTAGGTTTTGAAATCGGGGTCAACAGAACGCCTGTATGGCTCGTCGATAGCGACTGGCGAATCGAACCACTCGTCGGTCAGAGCACTTTGTACCGAAATTTGGCTTGCCGAATAGATGTATGGCAACTGCAAGTCTTTTCCTGCAAATGCAAACTTAAAATCTGACTCTGGCGAAGAAATGACTATTGAAGTGTCGTTTCCGCCAAATCCGAACGAATTGCACAGCACATTATTGAGTTTCACGTTGCGGATAGTCTTCTCCACCGGGCGAATACATTGTGCATCCTCGGTACCGAAATTCAAGTTTGCAGGCACAAATCCGTTCTGGATAGCCAGCAGACAGATTACAGTCTCGATAGAACCCGAGGCGCTTGTAGTATGCCCAGTAAACGACTTGGTTGATGACATTCGTGGAACGACATCTCCCCAAATCCTGCGGATTGCCGAACTTTCGCTTGCATCGTTGTTGGGTGTGCCGGTGCCGTGAGCGTTGATGTAGTCAATCTTAGTGCGGTCAAGTCCAGCCATCTGCAAGGCCGCAGTCATCGACTTGAACGCACCTTCGCCATCGGGCGACGAAGCCGTCTGGTGGAATGCGTCGCAGGCATTTGCATATCCTGCAAGCACAGCCTTTGCCGTGCAATTGCGACGACGGGCGTGCGATTCCGACTCAAGCACTATGAAAGCAGCACCTTCGCCAAGGTTTAGTCCTGCCCTGCTTGCATCGAACGGACGGCAATGCTCCTTGTCGAGAATCATCAGCGAGTTGAACCCATTGAGATGAAACTTGGTAATGCACTCGCTACCACCGACTATCACGCATTCTGCATCGCCGTTCCTTATCATATCGGCACCAAGCACTATAGCATTGGCAGCCGACGAACAAGCCGTTGATATGGTTGTGACGAATGCAAAGCATCCAAAGTGGTCGGCAATCATTTCGGTGCAGGCACCGCAGTCGTGAGTGCGGATATATTCGTTGCGCGTATCGTTCTCAAGAAAGTCGAGATAATACAATTCGCTCTTGTCCATTCCTCCAACCGTAGTACCCGACACTATGCCGACATTCTTCAGGTCGTCCTTCTTCAGACCAGCATCGGCGATAGCCTCCTGCAAGGCAAGCATACCCATAAGGGCAGTACGCGTCATGGGCACCGACTTGTCGATATTTAACCGCTGGCACATTTCGTCGTCGGTAAGTTTTACTTCACCGACAGGAAACTCGTGATGCTCGGTCTTCAAGTATTTCAACTCTCCGATACCCGAACGCTCCTCCAGCAGCGAACGGCAAGTTTCTTCCTTTCCTACGCCAATCGAAGATATTATTCCTGCGCCTGTAATCCAGATTTGCTCCATTCCTACTTGGTACGGTTCTTTGAAATGTAGTCAGCCATTACAGCCACCGACTTGAAAATTTCCTTTCCCTGGTTGGGGTCGCTCAACTTGATTCCGTAGTTCTTTTCCATCAACACTATGAGTTCCAATGCATCGATAGAGTCCAATCCCAATCCGTCGCCAAACAAAGATGCGTTTTCATCAATGTCTTCCGGTTTAACATCTTCAAGGCTGGAATTTAAGCAACGCGGACAATGGCTGGTATGCGGGAACGGCAACTGCGCAAAGTGGCGACGGGTCGCTATATGTTTCGAAAGATGGAGGTA
>CAJOEG010000158.1 GCA_905233405.1 uncultured Bacteroidales bacterium
GTATGGGAATCAATCCAGTAGTGCTCTATCGCGACGATGAGAAAATTATGTTCGCTTCAGAGATGAAGGCTCTCATTGCGATGGGAATTCCAAAGGAGATTGACAACGAGGCTCTGAAAACATATTTCCAACTCAACTACATTCCTACAAATCAGGGCATTTTCAAGAATACACGCAAATTACGTCCCGGTTCGTTCCTGCGCATTACGCCAGATGGGGTTGAGGAGCATTCGTACTACAGCATTCCAAACCGTCGCACAAGTCCTATTGACGATGACTACGAAACCGCAAAGAAAAGGCTTCGTGAATTGTTGTCGGCTTCGGTGCAACGCCGCTTGATTGCCGATGTGCCTTTGGGTTGTTTTCTTAGTGGAGGTATTGATTCTTCGATAATTACGGGACTTGCCTCGCAGTTTACGTCAAAGTTGAATACTTTCTCTGTCGGTTTTTCAGACAATAAGTATTTCGACGAGACCGACTGCGCCGAAATCATAGCAAAACGTTTTGGTACAAACCATACTGCATTCAAGATTAGCAGTCAGGATTTGCTCGACAATATTTCGCATACTCTTGATTATCTTGATGAACCGTTTGCCGATTCGTCGGCTCTTGCGGTCGACATACTCAGCAAGTTGACGCGCACCAAGGTTACAGTTGCCCTTAGCGGTGATGGTGCCGACGAGTTGTTTTCTGGCTACAACAAACATTCGGCGCATTTGCGTGTTATGAATGCTGGATTGAAGGAAAAGACTGTTGCTGCATTTGCACCCGTGTGGAAGATTATGCCAAAATCACGCAATTCGAAGATTGCCAACACATTCCGTCAACTTGACAGGTTTGCTTCTGGCTACAATCTTTCCGATTCGGAACGTTACTGGCGGTGGGCAAGCATTGGCGACAACTCGTATACAGACCGACTTTTGAAGTGCAAGGTTGACGAAACTGTCTTCGATGAACGTAAGTCGCAGTGCATAGGCAAGGATTTTTCCGACATGAATGATGTGCTTTATGCTGATATGCACCTTGTACTTCAGGGAGATATGCTCACAAAGGTCGATATGATGTCGATGGCTAATAGCCTTGAGGTGCGCGTACCATTCCTTGACCATACGGTTGTCAATTATGTGTCGTGTTTGCCAGCAGCGTACAAAATTGATTCTCAATCGCGTAAGAAGATTTTGCGTGAGACTTTTGCCGATTTTTTCCCGCCAGAACTTCTCAGCCGTCGTAAGCATGGCTTTGAAGTACCGCTGTTGAAGTGGTTTAATAATGAACTTTACAGCTTGATAGAGAACGACTTGCTATCGGAAAAGTTTGTCGAAGGGCAGGGGCTGTTCAATTACAAGGAAGTATTGGAACTTAAGAATCGCCTTCGCAGTAACAATGTAGGTGACGCTGCGGCAAAAGTCTGGGCGTTAATTGTGTTCCAGTGGTGGTGGAAGAAAAACATTGGCGCTTAATCTTGCCTAACGAATAAATCTTTAATTTTGCATCGCAAAAATTCATTCAGATGAACCTTTTATATTTTGTATGGGATGCCGACCCTGTGATGTTTCAAATCGGCGAACACGGAATAAGATGGTACGGACTGCTTTTGGCTGTGGGCTTTCTGCTTGGCTACATTGTGCTTGGCAGGATAATGAAACGCGAAGGCTTTGAACAGAAATTGTCCGACAAGTTCGCAATATATATAATTGTGGGTTGCGTTGTTGGTCTAAGGCTTGGTCACTGCCTATTCTATAATCCGGGCTACTATCTGACCAATCCGCTGGAAATCTTGAAGGTTTGGGAAGGCGGACTTGCAAGTCACGGTGGCGCATTGGGTATCTTGCTGGCAATATGGTTGTTTTCGCGTCGTGCCAAGATGCCGTATTTCGCTGCACTTGACAAGGTTGTTGTCGTTGTACCGTTGGCTGGTGCTTTCGTTCGTGTAGGAAACTTCATCAACAGCGAAATCCTTGGTATTCCGACGACATTGCCTTGGGGCGTTAAGTTTATGCGCAACTGGGAAGACCTTGATAATGCATACGTTGCGGCAAATGGCGCTTGTCCCGACCTTAATGTTGACTGTCTGTCGGATTATATGGTGGCACGTCACCCGACCCAATTGTACGAGGCTTTCTTCTATATCGCAATGTTCTTCGTGTTCTTCTTGATTTACAGAAAGTTCGTTAAAGAGTGGAAGCACGGGACATTCCTCGGCTGGTTCCTCATTGTACTTTTCGGATTCCGCTTCCTCATTGAATACACCAAGACCGAGCAGGCGGAATTCATCTGGAATGCACCGATTACGATGGGACAGCTTCTCAGCATACCTTTTGTAATATTCGGAATCGTGCTTGTGATTAGGCAGTACTGGAAAAAAGGTAAAACAGAACCCGTTGCAACGAAGGATAAGAAATAGCTATTGTTGTTCGCTAAAAATAAATAATACATTGGCAACTCTTAAATTGAATTAGTTACGTAAAATTTTTTAGAGAGTCGTCATTTCGGAAGCTAGTCGGAACACGCGATGCGGAACGGTGAGCGTTGTGAAGACTGCTGTCCGTAATCTATTACCGGATTATTATAGAACAGATTCCGGATAAGCGAACTCACAAGGAACGTTCCTTTTGCTGTTCGTTCTGCTTTTCGGAATGACATGGTAGGATATAGTGGACAATAATGATTATCAAACAGATTCCTGGCAAACATTAGGTTGTTAATTTTTTTTGCAAAAAATTAACTTGCACATTGCTATAATTGCAATACCTTTGCGGTCGAAATTTTGTGGAAAGATTTGGATGCTTGCAACCACGGAAAAAAATGCTAAAAACACAAATTCCAAGTTACATCCCAATCGTTCCTGTTATTAACGTTTAAAAACTTATTGACAGATGAACTATTTTTTTACATCAGAATCGGTGTCGGAAGGACATCCCGACAAAGTGGCAGACCAGATTTCGGACTCGATACTCGACGAATTTCTGGCTCAGGACCCGAAATCAAAAGTTGCCTGCGAAACACTTGTAACAACTGGTTTGGTTGTTGTTGCTGGCGAAGTTAAATCAAAGGCTTACGTTGACGTTCAGAGCGTTGTGCGCAAGGTTGTAAACGGAATTGGCTACACCAAGGGCGAATATCGTTTCGATGGAAATTCCTGCGGTGTGATGTCAACAATCCACGAACAGTCACCCGATATTAATCAGGGTGTTGAGCGCGAAACCGCAGCCGAACAAGGTGCTGGCGACCAGGGTATGATGTTCGGTTATGCCTGCAAGGATACCGACAATTATATGCCTTTGCCACTTGACCTTGCTCACAGGGTGTTGAAGAAACTTTCCGAAATCCGTCGCGAAGGCAAGGAAATGACTTATCTCCGTCCCGATGCAAAGTCGCAGATAACAATCGAATATGACGAGAAACACAACCCAGTAAGAATCGACACAATAGTAATCTCTACCCAGCACGACGATTTCGACAAGAACGAAGACAAGATGCTCAAAAAGATAAAAAAGGATGTTCGTGAAATTCTGATACCTAGGGTTATTGCCGATTTGCCAGCACGCACACAAAAACTTTTCAAGAAGGATTTTAAGTTGTTTGTAAACCCGACAGGAAAGTTTGTCATCGGTGGACCCCACGGCGATAGCGGTCTTACTGGTCGTAAGATTATCGTTGACACATACGGTGGCAAGGGAGCACACGGCGGTGGTGCATTCAGCGGAAAAGACCCCTCGAAGGTTGACCGTTCGGCAGCATACGCAGCACGTCACATCGCAAAGAACCTTGTCGCAGCAGGTGTTGCTGACGAAATCCTTATTCAGGTTGCATACGCAATCGGTGTTGCTGAGCCAGTTGGAATTTACGTCAATACCTACGGAACAGCAAAGGTTAAGATGAGCGATGCCGAAATTGCCGAGAAGGTAAAGAAACTTTTCCCGCTTACACCTGCTGCAATACAGAAGCGTTTGAAACTTTTGAACCCGATTTACGCAGAAACGGCAGCATACGGACATTTCGGTCGTGAACCAAAGGTTGTAAAGAAATGCTTTATTGCCGACGGCAAGAAGATTGAAAAGGAAGTCGAACTTTTCACTTGGGAAAAACTTGACTACGTTGACAAGGTAAAAAAGGAATTTGGATTGTAATATCTAATTGATAATGAACGGAAAGCCACTTTATTGTGGCTTTTCTTTTATATGTTGCAGGAAT
>CAJOEG010000159.1 GCA_905233405.1 uncultured Bacteroidales bacterium
TACTCCCGACTTCACTGCGTTTCCATATTCGAAACTGCGGATAAGTTTTTCAGTTTCAGCACAAATCTCGTCAATGAGAGAAACCAACTTGGTGCGGTCGGCAAACTCGACGTCTTCCTCCGAAAAATCGAGTTCCAGTTCAAGCAGCGATGTAAGTTCCAGCATTCTGCCACGCAGTTCCGAAATCTTCGACGATACCTGACCTTTCAGTTGCGACATTGCCACACGATGCGACTCCGCCGAACTGCTTGAAATCAAATCGGCAACCGCCTCCGACTGTGACAAGTCCATCTTTCCGTTTAGGAAAGCCCTCTGCGTAAACTCACCAGGACGGGCAAGCACCGCACCATAATGCGTGAGCGCAGCCAGAATTTTCTGCTCGATGTATTCGGAACCATGGCAATATATCTCGACCATATCTTCACCAGAAAACGAAGCCGGCGATGCGAACTTTACCACCATCGCCTCATCGAGCAGAGTGCCATTTTCGTCAACTATGCCAGTAAAAAGCATAGTACGCGGACTTTCTGCCTCGAAAATGGATTTCCGCACGACAACATTCCGTGCAATGGCAAACGAATCAGCACCGCTAACCCTTACGATGCCTATTGCTCCCGCTCCCGAAGCCGTCGATATGGCGCATATTGTTGTTCCGAATATCATTATTAGAAATTTTGTGCAAAGGTAAACAATTTAGATTTAAGGACAAATGACACTCCGAAATACCAGAAATCTTGTTTGAATGTTTAGTATTGCTAATGAAATATGACAAAATGTACCTATGCTTTTTAACATTCAAAGTTAGTAACATCTAATTTTTCCATTGCGCTTTTTCATCAAAAGCAGTAACTTTGCTTGTTTTTAATACCATATTAGCAATGGCACTTACAGCAGAAGAACAAACTTATATAGAAGGACTTTACGACGACCTTATAAAGTCGGCAAAACGGCTGAAGACCGAAGATGACATTGCCTTCGTACGCAAGGCTTTCGAACTGGCAAACGAAGCCCACTCGAAGATGCGACGCAAAAGTGGTGAACCATACATAATCCACCCGATAGCCGTTGCAAAGATTGTCGCTTCCGAAATCGGACTTGGCCGAAAAGCCATTGCCAGCGCACTTCTGCACGACGTGGTCGAAGACACCGACTACACAGTAGCCGACATCGAAAGGATGTTCGGACCAAAGATTGCCAGCATTGTTGAAGGTCTGACCAAAATTTCCACCATCCTCGACCAGGACGCTTCGAAGCAAATCGAGAACTTCCGCAAGATGCTTATGACTATGTCGGAAGACATCCGCGTGATAATGATAAAGTTGGCTGACCGTCTGCACAATATGCGCACCCTCGATTCAATGCCCGAATACAAGCAGGTGAAAATAGCCAGCGAAACTAGCAACGTGTACGCTCCGTTAGCCGAACGCCTTGGCCTTTATGGCATCAAGACAGAACTTGAAGACCTTTCGCTGAAGTTCACAAACCCGACAGCCTACAACGAAATCACAAAGAAAATAAACGAAACCCAGATAAACCGCGACAAGTACATAGACGATTTCATTGTGCCGCTGAAAAAAATAATGGACGAAAACGGCATCGACTGTACTATCAAGGGTAGGCTGAAATCGGTCTATTCAATCTGGCGGAAGATGCAAAAGCAGAACATTCCGTTCGAAGAAGTGTACGACCTTTTCGCAATAAGAATAATATTCGACCACCCCGACGACATTACAGACGACAAAGCTCGTGAAGAGTGCTACAGAATTATGTCGTTGATAACCAATGTGTACGAATACCATCCTGGCAGAATACGCGACTGGGTGAAAAAACCTAAGCCAAATGGCTACGAAGCACTTCACATCACCGTAATGGGTCCGCAGGGACGATGGGTGGAAATACAAATTCGCAGCCGCAAGATGGACGACATCGCCGAAAAGGGAATCGCTTCGCACTGGAAATACAAGACTGGAGAAAAGAGCAACAACCCCGGGCTCAACTCAATGATTGAAAATATGAAGGAAACATTGAGCAATACGGAAAGTTCCTTTGATTTCCTCGACGACTTCAAACTTGACATATTCACAAAAGAAATCCACATCTTCACACCGAAGGGCGAAATTGTTGACATCCCCAAAGGCTCTACGGTCATCGACTTTGCATACAACATACATACCGACGTAGGAAACCACGCAATAGCAGCAAAAGTCAACCACAAGATGGCTCCGCTTTCGCAAACGCTCTACAGCGGCGACCAGGTGGAAATTCTAACATCAAGGAAGCAGAATCCAAAGATAGAATGGCTGAACTTTGCAATGTCGGCACACGCAAAAAGCCAGATTAAGAAGGCATTAAAAGCAGACAAGAGCGCCGACATCGACAAGGGACGTCGAATGTATGAGAAAAAACAGAAGGAACTGAACCTCACTCTCGAAAGCAAGGATATACGTCACCTTCGCGAAAAACTTGACATCAGCACCGACGACGAATTCTTTTACCAACTCGGCTCGGGCCAACTGAAGGAAAACGACATTACCGAACTGATGACAATGCTCGAAAAGGAGAAAGGCAACAAGGACGGATTCTTCACAAAGTTCTGGAAACTAGGATTCGGCAAGTCGAGCAGCCCCAAGAACGAAAAAATCAGTCACAAGAATACCTTCGTGATAAACGATGCCGAGAAACGTTTCTCGCTTGCAACCTGTTGCAACCCAATCCCCGGCGATGAAGTCGTTGGTTACATCACTCCGACCAACACCGTAATCGTCCACAAGAAAGACTGCCCCGAACTGAAAACACTTGCCGCAACCCACGGCGAAAAAATCGTCACAATCGAATGGGAAAGTTACAAGGGACAGTCGTACGAAGTGCAAATCAACATCGAAGGCATTGACCATCTGGGACTTGTGTACAACATCACCAAACTAATATCGCAGGAAGCAAACGTAAACTCGAATATGCTGCACTTCGAGACGAACGGAGAAATCTTTACTGGAAAAATCAGGCTCTTCGTACAGAACAAGTACAACCTTGACAATCTAATCCACCAGATGCTTGAAATAGAAGGCGTCATAAAAGTATCAAGAGGCGAATAATATGGAAAGAACGGAAATTGCATCGATAATAAGTCTTCTTGAAGACCCAGACAATCAGGTATTTGAAGGGATAAAAAGCGTGATTGTGGAAAATTTCGGCGAATTTTCCAACGAACTCACCAAAAGACTTTATTCCGGCGAATGCGGCGACATCGAAAAAATGAGGATTGCAGAAGTCGCACAACTCTCAATATCAAGGATTTTTCTAAACGAATTCCAAAACTACACGGCAAGACTTACGCCGGAACCGTCGTTGCTTGCAGGCACCGTAATGATTGAAAAGATTGCCGACAACACCTTCGATGCACTTGAATTTTCACACTATATGCGCGAACTTTCGAGAAGAGTATGGCTACGCCTCAGCGACAACACCAGCATAGAAACATTGAGGGTCATAAGGGATGTCTTTGAAGAAGAGAACATTTTCGCCGACGAAACAGGACAGACTCTGCTTAACGGACTGTTTTCCAACGATAACAAGCCATTGCCAAGTTCTTTGCTAAATCTCGTATTCCTAATAGTTTGCCAAGAAAATGGTATTAACATACGTCCTGTACTGATACCTACAAAAAATGGACGTGCAATTGAAATAGGATATGTGAACCTGGATTTGGCAAAAGCCTCAAATATACCGTCGAAGCACGGCGCAATATTCGCAATCGACAATAAACTACAGTTGAAACGCGACCCGAGAATTTTTCTCGCCGCCCCCCTGCCCTACTACAAGTATCTGAAATACTGGCAGTTCGACAGATACCATACAATTATGGAGAACCCAAACAAATATCCCGGATATTATTCGGTGATAATGAAAAAAATAAATGAAGTGTTGGACAAAAACATAAAATACTAAAAGATGAACATTATTATTGCAGGTTCGGGAAATGTAGGTAGATACCTTGCCAAGAAATTAGTCAAGGAAGGACACGACATTGTCATAATCGACACCAACAAGGAGATTCTCAAGGAAGTAGAATCCTCGTACGACCTTATTTCGCTCTACGGTTCCTGCACTTCGTTCTCGGTGCTGAAGGAAGCCGGCGTTGCCAACTGCGACCTTTTCATTGCCGTTACCAACTCGGAAGATTCAAACGTACTTG
>CAJOEG010000160.1 GCA_905233405.1 uncultured Bacteroidales bacterium
ACCGAAGACGTGTGGACAGCCGAATTCAAGAAGATGGGCAAGACATACAAAGCGCCCAAGTTAGTACTTTTCACCGATGCAGTACAGTCGGGATGCGGTGGCGCATCATCGTCGTCGGGTCCATTCTATTGCTCGGCAGACCAGACGGTTTATATCGACCTTTCGTTCTTCACCACTATGAAACAGCAGTTCGGTACGGCTGGCGATTTTGCATACGCCTACGTCATTGCACACGAAGTTGGACATCACGTCCAGTATCTCCTAGGCACTCTTGGCGATGCACACGAAAAGATGAACCGTGTAAGCAAGACCGAAAGCAACCAGATTAGCGTTCGCCTCGAACTGCAGGCCGACTTCTACGCAGGCGTTTGGGCAAACAGGGACAATGCAATGTTCAATTCGCTCGAAGACGGTGACATCGAGGAAGGTCTTGCCATTGCCGCCCGCATCGGCGACGACTACCTGCAGAAACAGGCAAGAGGCTACACCGTTCCCGAATCGTTCAACCACGGCACCTCGGCTCAACGTTCTCGTTGGCTCAAGAAAGGCATCACCACCGGCAACATCAACGATGGCGACACCTTCTCGCCCGACTACAGCAAGTTGTAGAAGTGATTGTTGATTTGAAAATTAGTTTTGTGAAATTTCAGGTAAATTTGCAACGTGCTTATAATAAGCAAAAGTGTTGCATCGAATTGCAATAAATCTGTTTTTCTATTTATTTGTCCCCATAGTGTCCGTAAGCTGCTAGGACATTTACAATTACAACATCTTCTTTAATTTCATAAATCAGTCTGTGCTTACTCGTTATGTGTCGCGACCATTTCTCGACTTTGTCGCCTTTCAGTTGCTCGGGGTGACCAGTGCCAGTGGTTGGATGTTCCATCAATTCTACAATTAACTTTTGCGCTTTCTTATACGCTGCAAGTTCATTCCTCTTTAGTATGGCTAAGTCTGCTTTTGCCTTGTCTGTCAAAAATAACGAATACATTTACAACGAATTAAAAAAGTTATCCAATTCCTCCTTGGTGTTTATAACGGTATATTCACCCCTCTCAATTTGCTTCTCGGATTCTTCTATTTTGGCGAAAAACTCTTCCTTCGACATAAGTGTATCATCCTCCTTGACCTTGCGGATAACAAAACTGCCCTTGTCTCTTGTCTTCAGTATAAGTTCTTGACCTGATGAGATACGACCTAAATATGTCGCCATATTGTTCCTGAATTCCCTCGTTGAAACTACTTCCATAACATTACTTTTTTGTGTACCAAAATGAGACACAAAGATAATGCAAATTTTTTTATTGCCATATCAAATCATCAAATTCTCCAACGGCGTAGCCATAGAAACAATGTGTCTAAAAGGCTCAAAGAAGAGAAGGCTAAAAGTCCAAAATTGGCTTTAAGCCTGTTAGCCTTCGAGTCTGTAAGCCATATCTTATTTTTAAAGGAATTTCTGGCAAATTATTCGTACTTTTGCAAAATAAAAGTCACGCAACGATATGGAAAGTCTTCTTCAGGCGGAAAACATTAGCAAGCGGTATGGCGACAAACTGCTGTTCGAGAATATAAACATCAGCATTGGCGAGGGGCAGAAAATCGCTCTTGTCGCCAAGAACGGCACGGGAAAAACCTCTCTGCTGAACATTCTTGCAGATGCCGACTCGCCTGATGGAGGAAGCTTAAGCCGTCGTCGCGATGTGAGGATTGGATATCTTCCGCAGGAAATCGAAATGGATTCGGAAAAGACCGTGCTCGATGCGGTGTTTGTGCTTGAAAATGAAATTACACAGACCATCCGCCAGTACAACGACTGTCTTTACTCCGAATCGCACGAGGTTCTCCCTTCTCTGCTTGACAAGATGGATGCCCTAAATGCGTGGGATTACGAATCTAGAATCAAACAAATCCTTGGGAAACTTGATATTCACGACTTTGACAAGAAAATTGGCTCTCTGAGCGGAGGTCAGAAGAAGCGTGTTGCATTGGCAGGGCTGCTTATTTGCGAACCTCAGTTGCTAATACTTGATGAGCCTACTAACCAGTTGGACCTTAATGTGATAGAGTGGCTCGAAGATTACCTTTCGGCAGCCAATATCACAATATTTATGGTAACGCACGACCGCTATTTCCTTGACCGTATATGCAATACGATAATCGAGCTTGATGGAGGTCAAATATATTCACATTCAGGGAATTATACCTATTATGTGGAAAAGCGTGCCGAGCGCATTGAAAACTTGCAAGCAAACATTGAGCGTGCGCAAAACCTGATGCGTACCGAGCAGGAATGGATACGTCGTATGCCAAAGGCGCGTTCCCACAAGGCAAAATACCGCATTGACGAGTTCGAAAACCTGAAGGCAAGGGCTTCGCAACGGATTGACAACCGAAAACTTGAACTTGATGTTGCAAATCAGCGTCTAGGCAAGAAAATCATTGACATCTACAACATCTCAAAGTCGTACGGAGAGCAGAAAATTATTGATGAGTTTTCGTATAAGGTTACGCGAGGCGAAAAGATTGGCATTGTCGGGCGCAATGGTGTTGGGAAGACGACTTTTTTGAACTTGATTACGGGCAATCTTGCTCCCGATAGCGGTCACATTGAAATTGGGCAAACGGTGAAATTTGCCTACTACACCCAGGACGGCATTGCTTTCAACGATGATGACAAACCCATTGACATTGTCCGCAAGATTTCCGACGATGTGAAGTTGCGCGATGGCAAGAGTTTTTCGGCATCGGGATTGCTCAACTACTTTATGTTCACTGGCGATATGCAGCATACGCTTGTGCGCAAGCTCAGTGGTGGCGAAAAACGCAGGTTGTATCTCTGCACGGTGCTTATCCAGCAGCCAAATGTGCTGATAATGGACGAACCAACCAACGACTTGGACATCACTACTTTGCAGGTGTTGGAAGAATATCTGACGATGATTGACGCGACTGTCATAATTGTTTCGCACGACAGATTCTTTATGGACAAGATTGTTGACCATCTGTTTGTGTTCGAGGGCGATGGTAAGATATCCGATTTTCCGGGAAACTATACGCAGTTCCGCGATTCGGATGCCTACATAAGATATTTGGGAACAACGCAACCCAAGGAGGAAAAGCCTGCAAAAGAAGCGAATGTCGAGCCTCGCAAGCCTGCAAATGCGCCCAAGAAGAAACTTTCGTACAAGGACCAGCGCGAATACGATATGCTTGAAAAGGAAATCGAGGAACTGAATGCCAAGCGTGTCGCAATGGAGGAAGAACTTAATTCTGGTAGGCTTTCTCCATTTGAGATTGCCGCAAAGTCGTCGGAATACTCGCAACTCATTGATAGTATTGACGAAAAGGAAATGCGTTGGTTGGAACTGGCGGAAATGCTGGAGTAAAGTCATATCGCAAGTTTCCATAATGGAGATTCCGTATAGACAGGCTCACAAGGCTCGTTCCTGTGCCTGTTCGCTTTGTCTTACGGAATGACGTAGGGAAAATGAAAAGCCCAACTATTGCTGGGCTCGTGTGGTCTGTAGCAGATTCGAACTGTTGACCTCTTCCGTGTGAAGGAAGCGCTCTGAACCAACTGAGCTAACAGACCAAAAAAAGAAAAGTGATCTGTACAAGATTTGAACTTGTGACCTCTTGCCTGTCAAGCAAGCGCTCTAAACCAACTGAGCTAACAGATCAAATGTGAGTGCAAAATTATATCTTTTTGTCGAATGCACAAAAAATATTTTACTCCCAGCCGTCAAATATCTCTTCGCCATAAACGTTGTGTTCGTTTTCGCCGTGAAGCGGTTTCCATACCTGTGCGAAGAACGGATTTCCCTTGGCAATTTCATCGTAGTTCCACGGCGATGGCAGACATTCTGGACACCAGTGCCCGCCTTCGAGTACCAAAACTGGCGATGCCTTAAATTTGTGACCGAACTGGCATTCCCATTCGAGGGGAGTGCGGAAATCGCCCTTTGCCATTGTTTCGCTCAAGCATTTGCCACCGCGAAATTCGGCAGCCTTGCGCATATCGTCGATAGTCCATTCGCTGCGCGGTTTCTGCTCGTCGTAACCATGGTCAATTTTAACGATGTCTGTTTCGCTCGGGTGGGAGAGGTCCTGGTGTTTCCAGTCGGGGATTGCCTTGTAGCGTTCCAATGAACCGTAGTAGGCTGATATTCTTTGTTTTTCGTTGTGCTT
>CAJOEG010000161.1:0-4656 GCA_905233405.1 uncultured Bacteroidales bacterium
ATCAATACATTCTTTCTGAAAACGGCAAACAGCAGTTGGCTTCGTTCTCGCCCGATGGCAAGAAGGTGGCTTTTGTTCGTAAGAACAACTTGTATGTGAAGGATATAACCGACAAGAATGCCAAGGAAATACAGCTTACAACCGATGGCGAATGGAACAAAAACATTAAT
Organism: uncultured Bacteroidales bacterium; assembly: GCA_905233405.1. GTDB lineage: Bacteria > Bacteroidota > Bacteroidia > Bacteroidales > ML635J-15 > Bact-19. Next base: position 171 of record CAJOEG010000161.1, read on the forward strand.
GGTGCGCCAGATTGGGTTTACGAAGAGGAATTCAGCTACAACAAGGCTTACGACTGGTCGGCTGACGGGAAAAAAATAGCTTTCCTGCGTACCGACGAATCCAACGTCAAGATGTTTGGAATGACAATGTACGGTGAACTTTACCCCGAAAACTACGAATACAAGTATCCGAAGGCAGGAGAGGAGAACTCAAAGGTTTCGTTGCATATTGTTGATATTGAGAGTGGTAAGATTACCGTTGCAGATATGGGCGACCTTAACGACATGTATATTCCGCGTCTTAAATTCACAAACGACCCCAATACGCTTTCCGCAGTGAAACTCAACCGCTTGCAGAATAAGTACGAACTTTTCCTTATCAATGCAACTAACGGTTCTTCGAAGATAATCCAGACCTTGACAGATAAGAACTACTTGGAAATCAACGACGATCTTACTTTCCTTCCCGATAACAAGCATTTCATAACTTCGCACGAATCAAACGGTTATCGTCATATTTATATGTACGATATGAATGGAAACCTTGTTCGCCAACTTACCGACGGACAATGGGAAGTAACAGAGGTTTATGGTGTTGACAACAAGGGAGTTGTATATTTTCAGGCAGCAAAGAATTCTCCGTTGCGCCGCGAAATTTACTGCGTTGATGCAGAAAAAGGCAAAATCAAGGAGTTGAGCAAGGGCAAGGGAACAAATTCGGCTGTATTCAGTAATAGCTTCAAGTATTTCATCAATACATTTAGCGATGCTAACACTCCGCAAATAATAACCTTGTGCGACAACAACGGTAAGGTTATCCGCGAACTAGAAAATAACAAGAAACTGGCTGAAAAAATCAAGGATGAGTACAAGTTCACTAAAAAGGAATTTTTCACATTCAAGACTGAAAATGGTGACGAACTGAACGGCTGGATGATAAAGCCACAGAATTTTGATGCAAAGAAGAAATATCCTGTATTCATGTATGTATATGGTGGTCCTGGTTCGCAGACCGTTGCTGACACTTGGGACGGTTCGATGCCTTGGTATCAGATTTTTGCACAGAATGGCTACATAATCGTATCGGTTGACAATCGTGGTACTGGCTATCGTGGACGCGATTTCCGTCAGACAACTTACGGACAATTAGGCAAGTACGAAGTACAAGACCAGATTTCCGCAGCAAAATATCTTGGCTCTTTGAGTTATGTTGACAAGGACAGGATTGGTATTTTTGGATGGAGCTACGGCGGATATATGTCGAGCCTTTGTATGACTGTTGGTGCCGACTATTTCAAGGTTGGAATCGCTGTTGCGCCAGTAACCACTTGGAGATATTACGATTCGGTCTATACCGAGCGCTACAATGGTCTGCCACAGGACAATGCCGCTGGCTACGACGACAATTCTCCAATCAACCACGCAAAGAAGATGAAAGGCAAATATTTGTTGGTTCACGGTACTGCCGACGACAATGTTCATTTCCAGAACTCGGTAGATTGGGTTGACAAGCTTGTAGAGGCTGGCGTTCAGTTCGACCTGATGTATTATCCAAACAAGGACCACAGCATTTACGGTGGCAACACTCGCCATCACCTTTACACCAAGATGACCAATTACATTTTGAATAACTTGTAAGATTTTTAGTTTTTTATAAATCCTTTTAATCGGTTTACGACGAGTCGCTTCTGAAAGGGAGCGACTTTTTTTGTAAAATTTTTGTTGCTTTTATTCCTTGTATAAAAAATATCATTAAATTTGTCCCATCGTTATTATAACTTAATAATATGAAAGTCTAATTTAAATTATAGAGAATATGAGAGCAAAAAGTGTAATTTTAGTGATGGCGCTACTTTGTCTTTCTTTTATGACAGGTAAGGCGCAGAGTGTTCAAGTCAAAAACAGTGCAGTTGATGTGTTATATCGAGGCGTAAAGAATCCTGTTTCGATAGTAACTTGTGCAAACGATGGTGTACCATCAATATCAAGTGGGGCAAAAATATATTCAGGAAATGTTCCTGGGTTCGATGGCCAATATGTAGTTGAAATAACCGATCCGAATGTTAAGTCGGTGACAATAAGTGTGGGAGAGGTCTCTACACAGTTTAAGGTGTTGGAGCTTCCTGTGCCGACAATTAAAATTGGAGAATATTGGAGCGGTGGCGAAATCCCCAAGTCAGTTTTTACAAGCTCTACACAACTTGATGCTGTAATAGGCGATGTAAACTTTCCGTTCAAGGATATTGAATATACAGTGACTCAATTTACTTATATGAAAGAAGCAGATGGTATAACATCGTCGCATGTTGTAACTGGAAATAAGATACCAGCAGATATACTGAAGGATATAAAGAAGAAATCTTCTGGTTCTTCAATAGCATTTATCGGAATTAAGGTTTCTACACCTGCTGGTCCAAGAAATGCTCCAACCTTTACTGCTGAATTGAAGTGAGAGGCTTTGGTTTTTGAAATAACACATTAATCTCGTAGAAGTTACATAAGCACAAAGAAGTTAAACACAGAAACGCCGCAGGCATTCAAACGGCGAAGCCATTGAAACCTAGAAACGCCGCAGGCATTGAAACTTTAAAACATTTATGTGTTATTAAGTGTTGATAAAATCGCTTTCTGTTTAAAATTTTAGCGAAAAATATTTTATATTTTTGCCAACAAATTTTCAAAAAAAGAATATTGATATGGCAACGGCAAGTGATTTGAAAGCAAAAGTGACAAAAATCTCAACAATTGTTGAATACCTTGAAGATGAACAGATAAGCCAGATTGAAAAAGATATTTTGCTTCAGGCGGTAAGGGAATTGTACTCGGATATATTGGTGACGAAAGTCGGTGATTCTGCCGAAGAGAAAGTTGCCGCAGAGGAAGAAAAAGAGGTTGTGGAAGAAATGCCTGTTCAAGAAGAAGAAAAGCCGACAGAACCTCCAGTTATAGCAATTCCTTTTGACGCGGGTGACTTCGATTTTCACGATTTGCTTGATGTGAACAATGAGGCTGAACAAGCAGATGAACCTGTTGCTGAGGAGCCGTCGCAACCAGATAATCCAGAGGAAGTTGTTGATGAACCTGCTCCAGAAGTCGTAGATGAACCTGCTGAAATGGAAGCTCAGGAGGAGGTTGCTGAGTCTCAAGAAGAACCCGTTGAAGAGGAAGAGCCAAAACTTGAAAATGAATATTTTACTCAAAGCGAGTCTGTTTCGTCCGATTTTGATGAAGCGGTATCATCTGCCGACGAAATCGAAGATGTTGTTTCTGAAGAAAATACAGAGCCAGAAGTTGTCGCAGAGGTAGAAGAACAAGTTGTAGAAGAGCAAGTTGTCGAAGAACAACATGCAGAAGTTGTTGAAGAACAACCTGCTGAAGCCGTTGAAGAGCCAGTAGCCGAAGAGTTTGCAGAACCAACTGAACCTGTTGCCGATGAACAACCAGAAGAAATTCCAGAACCACAAGTTGAGGAAAAAACAATAGTTGTCGAGCCGATTCATCAGGAATCGGAACCAGAAAAGGTTATTACCCTTGGCGAACAATTGGGTCAGTCGAGGCAGGAGTCGTTGAATGACAAATTTGCAAACAACAAGTCCGCCGACCTTTCGAGTAGCATAGGTCTTAAGCCAATTTCCGACATCAAATCGTCGATACCACTGGGCGAAAGATTCTTGTTTACTCGCACGCTGTTTTCGGGAAGCGGAGCCCTTTTTGAGTCAACCGTGGCTGCTCTCAATGGAATGTCGAGTATGGAGGAGGCAGAAGGCTATATCCGCGCAAACTTTAACTGGGATATGGAGTCGCCAACGGTCGTCAACTTCATGAACATTGTTCGCAGAAGATACTTGTAGAATATGTTAAACAGAAATTGTCATATAGATTTGACATGTTGGGAGAACGAGAATAGTATGATTTCCGGTAATCTCTCGCTTTCAGAGTTGCCCAATTCGTGCTCTAAACTTCGCCCCCTGAGCCTGTCGAAGGGTCGAAGGGTCGAATTTCTTGTTACATTTTTATCTGTTTTTCTGCTTTCCGTTCGGCGCAGAACCTCGACAGGGTAAGGCAGCATATACAGGCTTTGTCGTCGCCCGAATTTCACGGACGCGGATACACTTTCGGTGGTTCCGACAAGGCCGCCAAGTACATCGCCAATGAGTTCAAGTCGCTGGGTGTAAAGCCGTTCGGTAAGTCGTACTTCCAGAACTTTTCCTACGATGTGAATACTTTTCCTGCAAAGATGAGCGTATCAATCGACGGAAAGGAAATGCAGCCCGGAACCGACTTCGTAGTGGGGCAGATGATGCCTACTACAAAAGCATCTTACGAACTTTTTCTGCCCGATTCGCTTCTGCTGAACGATACGGTTGCGACGCTTCTTGCCGGAAAGGCGACCGAAAAGGATGTGAAATATTCCGCCTACATCGGCTTTATCCTGGGTACCGGAACGAATGTCGCGTATCTCGAGAAAAATTCGAACATCCGCAAATTGCCGGGTTTGCAGGATTTA
>CAJOEG010000161.1:4662-5955 GCA_905233405.1 uncultured Bacteroidales bacterium
ACTATCCAGTAATCAAGTTGAAGCGTGAATCATTTGACCGGTCGGCTAAGACGGTGTCGATTGACATAACCGCCAAACTGAAGAAGAATTTTGCAGCAAAGAATGTCATTGGCTATGTGGAAGGCAAAAATCCGAACAAATATTTTGTCTTCTGCGGTCACTACGACCATCTGGGTACACTTGGCAAGGACGCTTATTTCCCCGGTGCGCAAGACAATGCATCTGGAACGGCTATGGTTCTCGACCTTGCAGCCTACTATACTAAGCATCAGCCCGAATATACTATGGTGTTTATGCTCTTCTTCGGCGAGGAAGCAGGTTTGCTCGGTTCGTCGTACTATGTTGAGCATCCGTTGTTTCCGCTAAACCAGATTGTTATGGGCGTGAACCTTGATATGGTCGGTACTGGCGACGAAGGAATAACTGGTGTAAATCTGGGCGAAGAGAAATATGCCGATATATTCTGGCTGTTGAATGGCATAAATACGGAACATAGCGATAACAAATATTTTGAAACCATAAAGGACCGCAAGGCGGCTGCCAACAGCGACCATTATTCGTTCAACCGCAAGGATGTCAAGTTTATATTCATCTATACGATGGGACCTGGCACCTATTATCATAATGTGAAGGACAAATACGAAACCTTGTCGTTTACGGGCTACGGAAGTTTGTTCGGACTGCTAACTAAATTTGTGGAGAGATATGAGTAAATTGTATTTGGTGCCAACGCCGGTCGGAAATCTAGAGGATATGACATTCAGGGCTGTAAATGTGCTGAAGTCGGTGGATTGCATACTTGCCGAGGATACACGCACATCGGCGGTGCTTATGAAGCATTATGGCATTACTACTCCGCTGGTTAGCCATCATAAGTTCAACGAGCACAAGACCTCCGAAGGCGTTGCCGAAAGGATTCTTGGCGGGCAGGATATTGCGCTTGTAACCGATGCTGGTACGCCTGGTATTTCTGATCCGGGGTTCCTGCTTGTGCGCACTTGCGTTGAGAAGGGCGTGGAGGTTGAATGTCTGCCCGGGGCTACGGCTTTTGTGCCTGCCTTGGTAAATTCGGGTTTGCCCTGCGAGCGCTTTTCTTTCGAGGGATTTTTGCCGCAGAAGAAGGGCAAGAACAAGAAGGTGCAGGATTTGGCGGAGGAGGAGAGGACTATGATTTTCTACGAGTCGCCTTTCCGTCTGGTGAAGACATTGGAACTTTTTGCCCAGTATTTGGGTGAAGAAAGGCAGGCTTGCGTATCGCGTGAGATTTCGAAGATTCACGAGGAGAATTTCCGT
>CAJOEG010000162.1 GCA_905233405.1 uncultured Bacteroidales bacterium
ATGCCGAGGTTTGCCGGGTTCATCCATTCGCCTTCAACTTTCTGTGCCTCATATATCTGGCAACCTGTATTCTTGCCTTTTTCGGCGATACACGATGTGTAGTAGAACTTACGTCCCTGGTCGAAAATGCAGGGCGAACCTTCGTCGAAACGAGTGTTGAGCGAGTCGAGGGCTGTTACGTCTTCCCATTTGCCGTGCCTGTCGCATTTGGTGACAAAAAGGTCGGAAAATTTTGTACCGGTGATACCGCTAAGTTTTTTACCCTTTGATTCTTCGCGCGTTGAACTGAAATAAATGTGGTCGAAACCATCTTTTTCGTCGATGCTGGGGCAGAAGTCGTTTGCCTTGGAGTTAAGGTGCTTGGCCTTTTCGATAACCCAACGGGTTGGCTTCTTTGTCTGCTCGATAGCCCAGTTCGCCGATTCTATTCCTTTGCGAGCAACAGTGTCGTTTGGCTTTACTTCAAGCACTTGGTTGTATAATTCAAGAGCAGCCTCAAAATTGTCCTCCTGGATTTCTATTTCTGCAAGACGGTTTTTGGCTGGCACTTCAAAGCCTTTCGACTTGGCTGCGCGCTTGTATGGGGAGCGGGCTTTCTTATAGTATCCTGCCATATAGTAGCATTCGCCAATCTTGTAGTAGATTTCAATCTTGTCGTTTTTGTTCTTTATTTTCTTCAAGATAGCGGTATATTCCTCCATTGCCTTGTAGTATTCCTCGGCCTCGAAGCTCTCGTCTGCGCGGCGCAGTTTCTTTTCCTGAGCCGTTGCAGTTGCCGCTATTAGCGTGACAATCAGCAATATTGATATGTACTTTAGTACTTTCATTCAAATATTTTCCCGAACTTATAACTTGAAAAAGTCAAGTTTATTATTTGGACGGCAAATTTAATCATTTAGTTCAAGCGGAATAGCGCGACTGCAATAAAAAATATCCACAATGCAAGTATTGTGAAACTCACTAACTTGTACGACCATTTCTGGGTCTTGTGCCTGATTATTAACATTAGTGGAATTATAGAGAAAATGCCTCCGATGAGTTCAAACAGGTGAAGTATGGATTCGGGAATGCGGCGTTTTCCGTTTTGTGCTTTGCGCTTGTCGGCACAGAAAAGGATAGCTGCGATGATGTTTACAATAATAAGGTATATGATAGCTAATTTCATATTGAGAATTATAAAATAAAAAAGGTCGCCTAAGCAACCTTCTAGAATTGTGGTACCTCCTGGAATTGAACCAGGGACACCAGGATTTTCAGTCCTGTGCTCTACCAACTGAGCTAAGGTACCAGTCAATTTTGCGGTTGCAAAGGTATGTCATTTTTTGAAACTGGCAAAATTTTATTTCAAAAAATGTTTAAATTTTTGAAATGTAACTTTATGATGTTTATTTCTAGGTATTTATATGAAGGGGGAAGAGTCTTTTTTTGTGTTCGGAGCTTGTTTTTGTTAGATTTATATTTACTTTTGCAAAAAAAAGTCTTATGCTTTGTATATTCAATAATTCCAACGATGCCTATTTTAATATGGCTGTTGAGGAATATGTTTTTACTCATTTTTCTGAAGATATTTTTATGCTATGGCGCAACGAGCCGGCGATTATTGTGGGGCGATTCCAGAATTCGCTTGCCGAGATAAATCTCGATTTTGTCAAGGAAAAAGGTATTAAGGTCGTTCGTCGTCTGACAGGAGGTGGCGCTGTGTTCCACGATTTGCAGAACTTGAACTTTACTTTTTGTGAAAGCAATAGCACAGGCAATTTCCGTACTTTTACGCAACCTATACTCGAAGTGCTTAACGGTCTTGGCGTCGATGCCCGTTTCGAAGGGCGCAACGACCTTATGATCGACGGACGGAAGTTTTCGGGTAATGCGCAATGTATTAGCAATGGACGTATTTTGCATCACGGAACTTTGCTTTTCGATACGGCAATGACCGATATGTCTAATGCATTGAAAGTGAATCCGCTCAAGTTTGAGGACAAGGCAGTGAAATCTGTGCGCAAGCGTGTGACAAATATCAGCGAACATCTGAATCAACCGCTTACTGTTTTGCAGTTCAGCGATTTGGTGATGAAGCATATCATGGATACAAAGCCAAATTGTCAAATGTATGAGTTTTCTGATGAAGATATTGCTGCAATAACCAAGCTTCGTGATGAAAAGTATTCGACTTGGGACTGGAATTTCGGACATTCACCTAAATATTCGTATTCGAAGATGATAAGGACTGCAGGTGGAAATATTGAAATTCATTTGAATATAGAGAAGGGTGCTATTGCAGGAATCAAGATTTATGGCGATTTCTTTGCAAAGAAGGATGTGTCGGAATTTGAGGAATTGTTGCTTGGTTTACCGCACGAAGAAAAGGCAATATCGGAAAAACTTGCAAAAGTAAATGCGGAGGATTATTTCCTTGGCATTACTAATGAGGATGTTTTGAAACTGATGTTTTAGGTTGGAAGATTTCCCTTCGACCATGCTTTCATCAACCCTTCGATACTTCGACAGGCTCATTTCGACTTCGCTCAATGCACCGCGGTATGCGAAGCTCAGGGGGCGTCTCAGCACTCCGCAGATAGAATCTTCAAATCATCAAATCTTCGAATTATCAAATCCTTCAAACCTTACATAAATATCGCCATCAGATAGTATGTTACCATACCTATTGCTGCGCTGATTGGAATTGTGATAATCCATGCGATAATAAGGTCGAGGGTAACGCCCCAGCGCACTGCCGAGAGACGTTTTATTGAGCCTACGCCCATGATGCTTCCCGAAATTACATGTGTGGTGCTTACAGGAACGCCTAAATGCTGGGTGATGAAAAGCGTTATTGCACCTGCCGTCTGCGAGCAGAAGCCTTCAACTGGTGTTATTTTTGTGATGCGGTTACCCATGGTTTTGATGATTTTCCATCCGCCCGACATTGTTCCTATTGCTATTGCGGTTATGCAGACGATTGGAATCCAACTTGGAGCACCAGTGAGGTTGGCATTTGTGCCGGCATTGGTGATAGTGTCGGGAAGAAGCCATTCGTTAAGTCCGTCGAAGCCGTATTGCGAGCCGTAGGCTACCATTGCGCAGGCTATAAGACCTATTTCCTTCTGCGAGTCGTTAAGTCCGTGACCTATGCTCAAGCAGGCAGACGACAGAAGTTGCAGACGCTTGAACCATTTGTCTGCTCTGTGGGGCTTTGCTTTTCTTGCAATCCAGTACAGAAGTATTGTTATAAGGTTGCCTGCAATGAAACCGATAAGCGGTGCAAAGAATATGAACATTGCAATGTAACCTACTGTTGACCAGTGTACTGCTTCCCATCCTTTGGCGGCTATGGCTGCACCTGTAAGTCCGCCAATAAGTGTGTGCGACGAACTTGAGGGTATTCCTTTCCACCAAGTTATAAGGCTCCAAGTTATTGCTGCAACCAGACCTGAAATAAGCAGAGGCATTGTTACGTATGCTTCCTCGACGGTCTTTTGTACGGTGTTGGCGATGTTGAATCCAAGAATGTATTCGGCGATGAAAAATGCTACGAAGTTGAAGAATGCCGACCAGATTACGGCTTGGGTAGGGGAGAGCACCCTTGTCGATACCACAGTGGCTATTGAGTTGGCTGCATCGTGAAATCCATTTATGAAGTCGAAGATAATTGCTAAGATGATAATCGTAATAAGAAAGCCCATGTTATGCGTATTTTACGATTATAGTCTTGATGATTTTGCCCACGTGCTTTGCCATGTCGGTGGTTCGCTCCATGTGCTGTACGATTTCCTTGTTCTTTATGATTTCCTTGTTGTCTGTTTCTTCCTCGAAAAGTTTCTTTACAAAGTTCTCGTAAATTTCATCGGCTTCCTGCTCTAGGTCGTGGAGAAGTTCGCACTGCTTGAGTGCTACATCCGGATTCTTGTTGACGGTCTTGAAACTGATGCAGTTGTGGATATAGAGCGCACAACCGTTATCGTTGTAGAAACCGTAGTCCGAACCACCGTCCGCCGAACCGTTCATATACGCGGTGTTATTATACAGGTACAAAGTACCTGCGTCGCTGTTCTGGTCAAAGCCCTTCACATGATTGGCCACGGCCAGACAGTGGTGCACCACGGCATTGTGTAGCGTGCTGCCGCCGCCTAATTTGAAACCGTTGCCGTTGCCGTTATT
>CAJOEG010000163.1 GCA_905233405.1 uncultured Bacteroidales bacterium
CAATCAATGGTTCTGTTATTATTGACTGGAATAGTCCGAACAATGCCGAACTTATTGCCGTGCAGAAAATAGTGTTGATGGCGAAACGCTTGCCCAAAGTCTTTGCACCTATAAGAATAAGTATTGCATTTAGCACGAAGTTGCTGATACCGACAGGGCAGGAGGTACCGTAGTACAAGATTGTGGAAAGACCGGCGATTCCGCCGCCTGTGAGTTTGTTTGGCAGCATAAATGCCGAGTAACCAAAAGTATATATTACAAGTCCGATGAGCATTACGAAGTAGTTTTTCATCGGATTTTTAAGTTGTTTCAGTTTGTCAGTTTTCATGGTTGTTTGCTTTTGATTAAATATTGCTATACAATCCCTTCTCTCATTAAATCGTGTAGATGAACCACACCTAAATATTTTTCGCCATTGACGATTAAAACCTGCGTTATGCTGTTCTTTTGCATCATCTGTAGTGCGTTGACGGCAAGTTCGCCTTCCTGTATGCACTTTGGCGACTTGGTCATAATATCTGCGGCCTTTATGTCCTTTATGTTGTCGTAGTTGTTGAGCATACGGCGGATGTCGCCATCGGTGATGATGCCGAGAACCTTTTCGTTTTCATCGACCACAGCCGCAGCACCGAGACGTTTGCTCGAAATCTCTGAAATCACAAATTTTATGCTTGCGTCGGGCGAAACCTGTGGCTTCTCGTTCTGCACGTAGATGTCGTTTACCTTTAAATATAGTTTCTTGCCGAGCGAGCCGCCTGGGTGGAACTTTGCAAAGTCGGCAGGGGTGAAGCCCTTCATTTCGAGCAGGGCAACCATAAGTGCATCGCCGACAACTAGTTGAGCCGTTGTGCTCGAAGTTGGGGCGAGGTTGTGTGGCGAGGCTTCCGAATCGACAGTAGAACGCAAAACTATGTCTGCCGATTTAGCCAAAAACGATTCTGTGTCGGATACAATGGCGATGAGCAGATTGTTGTTACGTTTTATTAAAGGTATAAGGACTTTTATTTCGGGTGTGTTTCCGCTTTTCGATATGCAGATTACCACATCGTCGTCCTGCACAATGCCGAGGTCGCCGTGTATTGCGTCGGCGGCGTGCATAAATATTGCAGGTGTGCCTGTGGAATTGAGGCTGGCGACAATCTTGGTTCCGATGGCAGCGCTTTTGCCGATGCCCGTGATTACAACGCGACCTTTCGACTGCGAGATTCTTGTTACGGCTTCCGCAAAACTGTCGTCAATGTAGTCGACAATCTTCTGTATGGCATTCGCTTCGTGCATAACTGTGCGTTTGCCAATGCTTATTATGTCCTGATAATCTTGCATAAAAAAAATTTTTGCAAAATTAATATTTTAATGACAAAAAAAACTTATCTTTGTTTGCGTGTGCCGTCGGCAGTTTCGGCGGTTTGTACCAAAAAGAAATTTTATGGACGCAAGAGAAGAAAAAATATACGAACTTTTGAAGAAATATTTCGGGTTCAACGACTTTAAAGGTCAGCAGAAGGAGGTGATTCTCAGTCTTTTGGATGGCAAGGACAGTTTTGTGCTTATGCCTACTGGCGGAGGTAAGTCGTTGTGCTACCAGTTGCCTGCGCTGATGCTCGAAGGTACTGCAATCATCATCTCTCCACTTATTGCCTTGATGAAGAATCAGGTCGATGCTATGCGCGGTTTCAGTATGGAGGAGGGTGTTGCGCATTTTCTGAACTCTACTTTAAGCAAGGCGGAGATAAATGCTGTGAAGGACGACATTATGTCGGGCAAGACGAAACTCCTTTATGTTGCTCCCGAATCGCTGACCAAGGAAGAAAACCTCGAGTTTTTGAAAAAATTCAAGATTTCGTTCTATGCCGTTGACGAGGCTCACTGTATTTCGGAATGGGGACACGATTTCCGTCCCGAATATCGCCGTATCCGATCCATTGTCAACGAGATAGGTCGTGCGCCGCTTATGACGCTTACCGCAACGGCAACGCCGAAGGTTCAGCACGACATTCAGAAGAACCTTGATATGCTCGACGCAAATGTCTTCAAGTCGTCGTTCCGCCGTCCAAACCTTTACTATGAGGTACGTCCGAAAATTAATGCTACCAAGCAGATTATCAAGTATTAAGTCGGGCATTATCTACTGCCTTAGTCGCAAAAAGGTTGAGGAACTTGCCGAAATGCTTGTCGTAAACCAGATTAAGGCTTTGCCGTACCACGCAGGAATGGACGCTGCAACACGTTCGCGCAATCAGGATATGTTTCTCAACGAGGAAGTTGATGTGATTGTGGCAACGATTGCTTTCGGTATGGGCATCGACAAGCCCGATGTTCGCTTTGTAATCCACTACAATATTCCAAAGAGCCTCGAAGGCTACTATCAGGAGACTGGTCGTGCCGGTCGCGACGGTGGCGAGGGAAAGTGCATTGCCTTCTATACCTACGACGACATTCAGAAACTTGAGAAGTTTATGCAGAACAAGCCGATGAACGAGCAGGAGATTGGCAAGCAACTATTGGCGGAGACTGTATCGTACGCTGAATCAACTACTTGTCGTGTGCGTCAGTTGCTCAACTATTTCGGTGAGGAGATGAACGAGGACTGTGGCAACTGCGACAACTGCCTTAACCCGAAGGAACGTTTCGAGGGCAAGGAAGATGTACAAACTGTTCTCGAGACCATCATTGCAGTAAAGGACGGCTTCAAGACCGACCATTTCATCAATATCCTGACGGGAAAACTTACTTCGGAAATTTCAAATTACCAGCACGACAAGTTGCCGACCTTCGGAATTGGCTCCGATGAAACTCCGTTGTACTGGAAGGGTGTTATCCGCCAGATGATTATTGCAAAATTCATCGAAAAGGGCATTGTAAACTATGGCTTGTTGAAGGTTACCGAAAAGGGATACGAGTTCTTTAAGAATCCATATTCGATAATGCTTACCCGCGATACCGACTACGAAGCCATTGAAGATCAGGAGCGTGAGTCGGAATATGGTGGAACTGCCGCTGCCGACGAGGAACTTTACAATATGCTCAAGAATTTGCGTAAGGATATTGCCAAGAAACTTAATCTGCCGCCATACGTAATTTTCGATGATGCGTCGTTGCAGGATATGGCAATTCAGTACCCGATAACCATTGATGAATTGAAAAACTGCCAGAAGGTAGGGCAGGGCAAGGCTCAGAAGTTCGGTCAGGAATTTGTTGACCTTATCAAGCAGCACATTGAAATCAATGGTATCGACCGTCCCGAAGACCTTGTGATAAAGTCAGTCGGTTCAAGTTCCGAGTCCAAACGTATGATTATCAGGAATATCGACAGCCGTATGTCGCTCGATGACATTGCTGATGGAATGAAGATGACGCTTATGGAACTCATCGAGCAACTTGAAGCGTTTGTCGATTCTGGTACTACTATTAATATTGATTACTACCTGAACTCAATACTTGACGAGGGAGACATTGAAGATATATATACCTATTTCCGCGAAGAATCTGAAGAAGGAACCATTGATGAGGCTTTGCGTGAATTTGGAGACGACTATTCCGAGGAGGAAATCAGGCTTGTCAGACTGAAATTCATCTGCGAGATGGGAAACTAAAAGGAAAATTAACAATTGATAATTGATAATGTACAATATGTAGAGTCGTTGCGCGCAACGACTCTACAAGTAAAAAAACAAAACCTTGCAAACTTCTAATTCAGAACGGCTTAAATATTCCGCAGGAATTGTTTCCATTGTGGTAAACACCTTGCTTTTTGCGTTGAAATATTGGGCTGGCATAGTGTCGGGATCAGTGGCTTTGCTCGCCGATGCTTGGCATACCTTGTCCGATTCACTCAGTTCGGTGGCGGTGATTATTGGCGTGAAACTTTCATCACGCAAGGCCGACAAGAAACATCCCTTTGGACATGGTCGTATCGAAAACCTTATTGCAATACTCATAGGGGTGATGCTGGCAATTGTCGCCTACGAATTTGTAATGGAATCGGTTGACAAACTGCGCAATCCCGACACTAAGGCTATTTTTGGAACTCTGGCAATTGTGGTGACGGCTGTGTCTATTGTTGTGAAGGAATTGATGGCGCAGTTTTCATTTTATGTGGCTCGCAAAACTGGAAGTACATCTGTAAAAGCTGATGGTTGGCACCATCGCAGCGATGCGTTGTCGTCAATTGTGGTGTTGGCTGGAATTTTCCTGCAGGATTATTTCTGGTGGATAGATGCTGTGCTTGGTATTTGCGTATCGATAATTCTTATGGTTGCCGTGTACCATATTATACGTGAGGCAGTTGATAAGCTTATGGGACAGAATGTCCCTGAGGAAACTATTGAGAAAGTCAATGCAATAATTTCCGATACTATTGGCTACGACATAAAAGCGCATCATTTTCATATTCATAATTACGGAACGCACAGCGAACTGACTTTCCACATAAAGTTGCCGCCAGAAATGTCGATTTTCGAAGGTCACGGCATTGCCGACAAAATTGAAAAGCAACTGCGCGAAAGAATGGGTGTTGAGTCGACAATACATATTGAGCCAATGGATTGATGGTAGTTGGCGATTTTCGGTTGTTTTTGTTTGATAACTTGTTTATAAATTAACCTTTCGTTAACCGATATAGTGCAAGGCAAGGCTTAAATTTGCCATTTAATTTTTTAATCATTGTATTTTGAAAACTATAAGGATTAGAAAAGGTTTGGATATCAAGATGCAAGGTGTGGCAGAGGAATTGGTTTCCAGTAAGTTGACACCTAAACGATACTGCATCAGACCAACGGATTTTCATGGTATAACACCCAAGATGGACTGCAAGGAAGGTGACCGTCTGAAACGTGGAACTATCGTTTTCCACGACAAGGACGTGCCAGAAATTTGCTTTGCTTCTCCATGTTCTGGTATCTTAAAAAATATTGTGCGTGGCGAAAAACGCAAGATTCTAAGGGTTGAGATTGAAGCTGACGGCAGCGACGAGGCTGTAACCTTCGACACCAATGAAGACTTAAAGACGCTTTTTTCAAAGGCTGGCATTTATCCGCTTATAAATCAGCGTCCTTACGGGATTGTCGCCAATCCAAACTTAACTCCACGCGACATTTTCATCTCTTTCCTCGATACGGCTCCGCTTGCTTGCAATTTGGAGTTCGCCCTGAAGGATGATGTTGAGTATCTGAAACTTGCAATACGGTCGCTGTATAATTTCACTAGCGGAAACGTTTATCTGTCGTTCGGTAAGGATTCGCGCCTTGCGATGCTTATGCCCGATGACCCCGAAATCGTTAAGACTGAATTTGTCGGTAAACATCCTGCTGGACTTGTCGGTACGCAGATAAACAAGCTAAAGCCAATAAACAAGGGAGAAACAGTATGGACTATCAGCGCATCGAACCTGCCAATCATAGGTCGTCTGCTGAAACATGGTGAATATCAGCCGGAAAAGACTGTCGCTGTATGTGGCGCAGAAGTAGTTGCCCCGCAGTATTACAAGCTTCGCATAGGTGCCGATTTGTCGCAGTTGCGTGGCGGAATGCTGTTGTCCGAAAATGTCCGCATAATTTCCGGCAATGTGCTTACCGGTATAAATGTTACTGATAATCCGTATCTTGGTTTCAACGAAATGCAGGTTTCGGTAATCCCCGAAGGCGACGAATACGAAATGTTCGGCTGGATGTTGCCTGGTGCAAACAAGTTCAGCAACTCGCGGACTTTCCTCTCGATGCTTATGCCGTGGAAACGTTTCAACATCGACACAAACATGCACGGCGAAGAACGTGCATACGTCGTTACTGGTCAGTACGAAAAGGTTTGTCCGCTCGACATTTATCCGCAACTGCTTGTAAAAGCTGCAATGACCGACGATATCGACAAGATGGAAGAACTTGGCATTGTGCGAATTTGTTTGCACCTCGAAGATTGCAGTTCAGCAGACGATTCGTCACGGCTTGGATTTAGTACGTAAAGAAATGGAATAGTTGATTATGAATCCGATACGAAAAATTATTGACAACATAAAGCCTAAGGTGCTAGGGAAGATGCCTTTTATGACCTCGACTTTCGAGGCATTCGAGACTTTCTTCTTCGTGCCTAAGGATGTTACCGAAAACGGTTCGCATATCCGCGATGCAATAGACATGAAGCGAACGATGATTATTGTCGTTTTTGCTTTAATTCCTTGTTTATTGTTTGGTATGTACAATGTATAATCATTATCACTATT
>CAJOEG010000164.1 GCA_905233405.1 uncultured Bacteroidales bacterium
TGGCACTTCTTCCTGTATAGCTCATCCGGTCGCCCAGCTGGAACTCGCCTTCAGCAACGGCTTTGGCGTTGGCAATGTAATCCGATGAGGCTATTACGGATATGCTGTTTGTGCTGCCGTTACCTCTGTTTATGATTTTCTGCGTCTAGCGCTGCGTAGGAGTGCTTGCCACTAGGAAGGCCACCTGTGTTTCGGCAAGCGAGATTGCAATCTTATGGCTGCCTGCCGGTAGGTCGAAATTCCTTGCAACAATACTCTGTCCGTTTACACTAATTATTTCAATAGTTACATTTTCATTCTCGGCTATCGAGAGTGTTGTTGTGGCATTGCCAGAAAATGGATTTGGAACTACGGCAGAAAGTCCGTTTTCGCCCTTACTCTCGTCTGCAATATTGCCGATAATGTTTAGGACGAGCGTGGTGTCGGGATAGTTGATGGTCTGATTCCATCCACGTGTCTCATTCTGGATGTACACGGATGAGAATGGGTGGTAATTCCCGTTCTGGTCACGACCTGTGAATTTGACCGTGATAGTCTGGCAGATGGCTGTAGCTACCAGAAGCAATGCTGTTGTAAAAAGTACAAGTTTCTTCATATCTATTTATTTTGTTGGAACAAAGATACATATTTTTTATTATTAGCAAAAATTGAAGTATAAATTTAGTGTTTTTACAGAAGAATTATCGGTTATATTTGATGTTATACAGTTTTATATCATATCCTACATTATTAATAATAAGGTATGGCATACAAATATGGTTGAAAACCAATGTTTGCTGTTATGTATACACAATGTGTTATCTGTATAGTTGGAAGCAATAAACAAAAACTGTTCAAAAAATTTTGCCAGTTTTTTTGAAAGTATTAATTTTGCAGTCCAAATTTTTAAGAAATAGAGAAATGTACGCAGTAGTAGAAATTTTAGGTCAACAGTTCAAGGTTGAAAAGGGCACAAAGCTTTTCGTAAACCGTATGGCAAGCGAAGAAGGCAGCAGTGTCAAGTTGGACCGTGTTCTTCTTGTTGACAATGAAGGCAGCGTTAAGGTCGGTGCTCCGACAGTTGATAACGCATCGGTATCAGCAAAGGTTATCAAGCATTGCAAAGGCGAAACCGTGCTGGTGTTTAAGAAAAAGAGAAGAAAAGGCTATCAGACCCTCAATGGTCACAGACAGGCTTTGACTCAGATTGAAATTGAAAGTATTAACGCATAAAACAGTAAAGTTATGGCACATAAAAAAGGTGTTGGTAGTTCGCGCAACGGTCGTGATTCCGAAAGTAAAAGATTAGGCGTTAAAGTTTATGGCGGTCAGATTGCTATCGCTGGCAATATCATTGTTCGTCAGCGTGGTACAGTTCATCATCCGGGCAACAACGTTGGTATCGGTAGAGACCATACCCTCTTTGCTCTTTGCGACGGTGAAGTAAAGTTCCAGAAGAAGAGAGACAACAAGTCGTATGTTTCGGTTCTTCCGTTCACCGAAGAAGTGACTGAATAAGGATCTTAATAAATTTTTCATAATAAAGGTTTTAATTGGTCTTGAGTGGTATTCCCCGTATCACTCAAGATTTTTTTGTATACATATATGAAAAAGATTGGTTTATTATCGGATACGCATGGTTATCTTGACTATGATGTGCTTGATTTTCTCGAGCCTGTAGATGAGGTATGGCACGCTGGAGATATTGGCACCGAGGATGTCCTTGATGCACTCGAAGCACGCAAACCAGTACGGGCAGTATTTGGCAATTGCGACGGTTGGGGAATCCGCATGCGTACCACAGAAATAGAGCGTTTTACTGTCGAAGGTCTTGATGTGTTAATGACTCATATTGGCGGTTATCCTGGGCGCTACGAATATAAGATAAACGAGATAATGAAGGTTTTGCCCCCAAAACTTTTCATTTCTGGTCATTCGCACATTTTGAAGATAGTAAATGACAAGAAGTACAATCTTCTTCACATCAATCCTGGTGCTGCTGGTCGCATGGGCATACATCGAACAATGACTTGCGTGCGTTTTGATATTGAAAATGGTGTTGTAAAGAATCTAGAGTTGTTCGAGAAGGATAGGGGAAATACGCCGCTGTAGTTTTTGATTGCGGAATTCGTATTTTTCATTTCAAAATTTTTACTATCTTCGCCCTTGTGATTTTAAACGGTAATATATACGGTACTATACTGCGGAACTGCCAAGAGCACAAGCGACAACTTGCAGTTTTGATAGACCCAGACAAGCAGTCGGTGAGCGAAACTGTAGCGTTTGCTCGAAAAATTGAGGCTTCGAGTGCCGATTATGTGTTCGTGGGTAGCAGCTATATGCTCGGAAACCTTGACAAATGCATCGAAGCGATAAAGGATAACACGCAGAAGCCGGTCATTATTTTTCCCGGACACGCAAGCCATATTTCCGAAAAGGCGGACGCAATTCTGCTGCTATCGCTTATTTCGGGACGCAATCCTGAGTTCCTAATTGGAAACCATGTGGTTGCGGCTGCTTCACTTATGCAGATGGACATCGAGGTCATCAGCACTGGTTACATTCTTGTCGATGGTGGCAGGACAACCTCGGTGGAATATGTAAGCAATACGCGACCAATTCCTGCCGACAAGCCCGAACTTGCAGTTGCAACTGCCGTGGCTGGCGAAATGCTAGGCCTTTCGATGACTTACTTGGAGGCTGGCAGCGGTGCGTTGAATCCAGTGCCCGACAAGATGGTTGCGGCGGTGCGTAAAAGCACGAAAACTCCGCTGATTGTCGGTGGCGGACTTAGGAACATTGAAACGATAAAACAAAAATACGATGCAGGAGCCGACATAATTGTTGTTGGTAACGCATTCGAAAACAAAGAATTACAGATAAATCAATTTTAAGATGACAGCACAGGAAGATGTAAGGAAATTTGGCTTTGTAAACCAGCCAATCGACAGCAATATTGACTTGAAATCGGAGATTCTCCGCATGAAAAAGGAAAAGAATGCCGTTATACTTGGGCATTTCTATATAAATCCCGAATTGCAGGACATCAGCGACTATGTAGGCGACAGCCTCCAGTTGGCTCAGATGGCAGCCAAGACCGATGCCGAAATAATTGTGTTCCTTGGCGTTAACTTTATGGGTGAGACGGCAAAAATCATCTGTCCCGACAAGAAAGTTATAATTCCCGACCTCAATGCTGGTTGCTCGCTTGCCGATTCTTGTCCTGCCGACGAGTTTGCCAAGTTTATTGCCGAACATCCGGGACATACTGTTGTTTCGTACATCAACACCACGGCAGCCATAAAGTCGATGACCGACATTACAGTGACTTCCTCCAACGCAAAGCAGATTGCCGAAAGTCTGCCAGCCGATGAGAAGATAATTTTCGGTCCCGACAAAAACCTTGGCGGTTACATCAACGCTCAGACTGGACGCTCTATGGTGCTGTGGAACGGAGCCTGCCATGTGCATCGCCGTTTCGACCTTGAGGCAATACTGAAACTCAAGGAGGAGCATCCCGGAGCAAAGATTATTGCTCATCCCGAGTGCGAAAAGCCGGTTGTCATTGTTGCCGATTTCGTAGCAAGTACGGCTGGCTTGCTGAAGTACGTCAAGAACAACGATGCGAAGGAATTTATAGTTGTTACCGAATCGGGCATTCTGCACCAGATGCGCAAGGCTGTTCCCGAAAAGACCTTGATTCCTGCACCTGCATTGGATTCAACCTGCGGATGCAATGATTGTAACTTTATGAAACTTAATACTTTGGAAAAACTATACAACTGCTTGAAATACGAAATGCCCGAAATTACCATTCCCGAGGATGTTCGCGAAAAGGCCTACCGTCCGATAAAGAGGATGCTTGATGTTTCGGCAAAGTTAGGATTGTAATAAATGATTATAAGTAATTCAAATATGAGATTCCGCATAAACGAACTCACAAGCAGCGTTCCTTATGCTGTTCGTTCAGTCTTGCGGAATGACTTTATTAATAGTCATTTCGGAAGTCAGACTGAACCAGCGATACGGAGTTGAGCTGTGTGAAGACGGCTATCCGAAATCTCCCTAAAGAAGTAGATTGTTTAATTAAAAGATTACAAAATATGAGATTAGCAGTAGTTGGAGCCACTGGAATGGTTGGCACTCAGATATTCAGGGTTCTTGAGGGACTCGACTTTCATTTCGATGAACTTGTACCTGTTGCATCAGAACGCTCAATTGGACGTACAATAACTTGCAAGGGCAAGGAATATAAAGTTGTAGGACTTTCGGACGCTGTAGCAATGCGTCCCGACCTCGCAATTTTCTCGGCAGGAAAGGATGTTTCGCTCGAGTGGGCTCCAAGGTTTGCCGAAACTGGCACATACGTAGTCGATAACTCGTCGGCTTGGCGAATGTACCCCGACAAGAAGCTCATTGTTCCCGAGGTAAACATTTCGGAACTTACTGCCGACGACCATATTATTGCTAACCCGAATTGCAGTACAATACAACTTATGGTTGCACTCGCTCCGTTGAAAAAGTACGGACTGAAGCGCCTTGTTATTTCAACCTACCAGTCGGTAAGCGGTTCGGGTTTCAAAGGTGTTAACCAGCTTATGTGCGAGCGCGAAGGCAAACCTGTTGAAAAACCTGCTTATCCGCATCAGATAGACCTTAATTGCCTGCCTCACGGTGGCGCATTCCTTGAAAACGGCTACACCGAAGAGGAAATGAAACTCGTGAACGAGAGCCGTAAGATATTGGGACTTCCGCATTTGCTTGTGACTTCTACCGTTGTGCGCG
>CAJOEG010000165.1 GCA_905233405.1 uncultured Bacteroidales bacterium
AGTATACCTAACCTTGCCTTCAAAAGCCGAATACACAGGGTCACCTATATTTAAAGGTATGTCGCTGCCTGTATGCGCACGTCCGTGACGCCAGCCGTACTTCGAGAACACAAAACCTACACGCGGCATACAAAAGTCAGTAGAATCTTCAATGAGCGGCAGAATTATGGTATCGGGAAGAGTTGCAATGTCGAAATTCCTGTACGAATTATGGTCGGTGGTCAACCAGTCGGAATCGTATTGTTCCGAATTTACATGCTTGGGCTTTGGCATAACCAGAGAATCCCAAGTCATATTGTCGTAGATGACAATCTTTACATATTTGTCGGCGGTAGATAAAGTATCCACCGAAACCCGTGCGTTATTCTGAGCAAGGATTTCGGCGGATAGAAACAATAAAAACAAAAACAAACATCTATTCATGCCACAAAGGTAAGCAAAAATGATGAAAAAACAAGTTTTCTTTGCAAAGTCATATAGTTGTTGGTATTTGTAATATACTTCTGTGGTAATACAATCTACAAATAAAATGTCAGCTTGTTTGGAAGGCATTCATAGTGCACAAAAACAAAAAAGCCACTGAATTTCAGTGGCTTTCTGCAGTCCGGCGGGGAATCGAACCCCGATTACCAGAATGAAAATCTGACGTCCTAACCATTAGACGATCGGACCAAAATTCCCATCGTTTTGGGACTGCAAAAATAGTGCGTATTTTTCACATGGCAAAATGTTTTTTCATTTTTTTTGAAAAAATGTTGGTTTTTGAGATGTCAACCTATTCAAACATCTATAAATCAATAGATTATACACCAATAATTATACATTATACTTTGCAACGGTTTGCAATGCGTTGCGATGAATTAAACATGTGTGTAATCTGTAGAGACGCGCCATAGCACGTCTCTACAATTCACACAAAAAAAAGGTCGGATTTGTATTTCCGACCTTACATATTTGAAAAAAAATCCTTATTCTTCCATTGAAGCGATGATTTCGTCAGTCATTTCCATATTGTGGAATACGTTTACAACATCATCGTCGTCCTCGAGAACGTCTATGAGCTTCAAAACGCCCTTTGCGTCATCAGGAGAAATAACCTTGGTGTCGTTCGGGATTCTTCTGAGTTCGGCGCAAGTAGGAACGATATTCATTTCTTCCAACTTCTTGTTTACGTTGCCGAAATCTTCGAACGAGCAAGTAACTGTGATGGTTTCTTCATCTGCTTCGATGTCTTCTGCACCAGCGTCAATAATTTCAAGTTCAAAATCGTCCATACTGATTGAATCTGACATTGGAATCTCGAAAACGCCCTTGCGCTCGAACAAGAAACTCAAAGAACCGTTAGTGCCGAGAGTACCGTTGAACTTGTTGAAAGCTGCGCGTACCGACGAAACGGTTCTGTTGTTGTTGTCTGACAAGCATTCAACGAAAAGAGCGATACCGTGAGCTGCGTATCCTTCGAAAGTGATTTCCATGAAGTTTGCACCGTCCTGATCACCTTTCTTGATAGCCCTTTCGATATTGTCCTTAGGCATGTTAACACCCTTTGCATTCTGGACAGCAAGCCTCAATTTTGCGTTATAGTTGGGGTCGGTTCCTCCACCTTCCTTTACTGCTATTGTTATTTCCTTTGCTAACTTTGAGAAAATCTTTGATCTCTTAGCGTCCAATGCGCCTTTCTTTCTCTTAATCGTTGACCATTTATTATGTCCTGACATATAACTTTTATTTTATTTAACTTTTCAAAAACGATGCACAAAATTACAAAATAATTTTTTTCATTGCACAAATCAGAAGAAAAAAAATAATTGCAATGTGCTTTTCAACAAAAAAGGACGGCATTGAACCGTCCTTGATTTTTTCAGTCGCTTCGCGAGAAATATTACAAATCTACACAAATTTTACAAATCTTATTTGTTTAATTTGAAACATATTTGTCAAATTTAACTTCGTTGAGGGCTTCGCCGTTCTGCCCTTTAGGGCACTTTTATTTCTTTACAAATTTTCGTTGGCTGAGCGTAGCCGAAGCCGTGCGGATGCATAAACCCCTGCCTTCAATTCTTCCACATTGCAAACCGCATTGTCGCTATTTACCTCAATGCGCCTTACTACCTGTCCCATCACATTCACAATCGCTATTTCCGAAATTGTTTCGGATGAGGTGATGTTGAGAATGTCTTTGGCTGGATTCGGGAAGATATTGATTTCCGTTGTAACACTTTCTTCAATGTCAGTTGCAGGAGCAAACGAAGCAATGAACATTGCATCAGCCGTCACGGTAATTATCCGGGGATTTTCAGTGTTGTCGTCGCTCCAAGAGATGAACTCGTAACCTTCGGCTGCAATAGCTTCGATTGTTATTTCCGTACCTTCCGGATAGATACCACCACCTGTTACGGTTCCTTGCGACGGATTGGCGGGAACTGCCGTAATGGTGTAGTTCGTTACAGACGATGATGCCTCTCCGAAAGTTGCTACGTATGCCGCATTGCCCGACACGGTTATTGTTCGAGGATTTTCAGTGTTGCCGTCGTTCCACGAAACAAATTCGTAGCCGTCGTTCGGAATTGCCATAAGAGTAACGTCAAGCCCTGCCGGATAGGTGCCGCTTCCTGCCGCAACACCAAAGTTCTCGTTGTTGCTGAAGACGCTAATTGTATAATCCTCAACATATTCGTTTGCAACGACATTGGAATACAATTCAAATTCCTCATTCTTGGCACCGCTGCTTCCAACTATCTTTATCTGGTAGAACATTCCTTCCTCCAATGTGTTGGTATTGTCGGTGTATGAATTTATGGATGACGGAATTACAGCAATTCTTACCATATTTCTCGAACTTGTGCCCCTGTAAATCTCGTATGTGCCGAACTCAACTCCCTCGTAGTGCGACCAGATTAGATTCCAAGTAGTTCCTGCTCCACGGTTTATTGTGAGATGCATGGTCTTGTGCGGCTCGCTCATCGGCGACATTCCTCCGCACTCGTCTATTGCGCAAATCTTGTAGCGGTAGGCCCTTGCCGTAAAGTCGGCGGTCGGGTCGGTCCACGAGCGCTGGAGTGGCTTAGCTATCCTTTGGACAAGCGTATATATAGCGGTTTCGGTGTCCTCCCTGTAAATTTCAAAGCCGCGTACGCCAACGGTGTCGGCATTGTTCAAAGTCCACTGTACCATATTGCAACTGGCGGTGCCGCTGTACCTAAGTCCCACGTATTTCAGCTGCGGAGCCACCGTGAGAAGCGAGCTGTAGCCAACCGTCGCCATTTCCGATAATCCACGGCAGCCGTTTGTGTCAACCACCTCAACATAGTATTGTCCGGGAGCGGTTACGGTTGCAGTGCCAGTGTTTTCACCGGTCGACCAGTTGTATTCTTCGTATTCGCCAGTTGAGAGAATGCCATCAATGGTGATTTCTGGTTGCGGAAGCGGATAAATCACAAGGTCGAGCCTTACAATGCTGTCGGCGGAATTGGATGCCGTAAATGTCTGGTAGTATGAATTCGTTTCGGTGTAGGTTGCATCGTTCCAAGTGTAGCTGCCGCATGCTGTGTCGGCTATGGTGACATACACGGGCTGCGGAGTGTCATCGACCTCGAATGTTGCGATGTAGAGCGTGTCGCCCGAAACCGTGATTGTGCGCGGATTGTCTGTGTTGTTGTCGTTCCACGATAGGAAGCGGTAGCCCTCGTTGGCGATGGCCTCAATCTCCCTTTCCTCGCCGTAGTCGAATGTTCCGCCGCCGCTTACGGTTCCCTTCGTGCTGTTGTTCGACACTACCATAACCGTGTGTTGGTCAATGGCAAAGGTAGCGGTGTAGGTTGTATCTCCAGTTACGGTTATTGTACGTGGATTGTCGGTGTTACCGTCGTTCCACTGAACAAAATGGTAGTGCTCGTTGGCGGTAGCTACGATATTAGCCTCCGTTTCGCACGAGAATGTACCATCACCGGTTACGCTTCCCATGTCGCTGTCGGCGGTTTGCGCTGTTAATACGAGGGGGGTGGTATCATTCTGAATGTCCGTGAATTGTCCCCACAGGCTGTCGTTTCGGTAGGCTTCATCGGCAGCGCAGGGTGTCCAAAGGGTTGCAGATGTGTATATTTGTGATGGGAAAACATCTGCTGCACCAAGAATAGGTGGATTTTCTGCCAATATGTTTATGTCTATGAGGTTTTCTGAATTCACGAAAGCATTACTACCTATATTTTCTACGGATTTGCCGATTGTAACCGATGTTAGCTCATAAAGTCCATAAAATGTCATTTCTGGCACATTAATCACGCTATCGCCAATATTTACTGAGGAAATAGGATTACCACCCCAACCAAATGGAGGACCTACACCTCCCTGATTGCTACAATTAATAGCATTGTAATTTACAGTTAACAGTCCATTGCAATTAAAAGCACTTGCTCCTAAACTTGTAACACCTGATGGTATTGTAATCTCTGTTAGTCCGCTACAACCATCAAATGCAGAACTGCCAATGTTTGTTACCGAATTGGGTATTGTTACCGATGTTGCCGAGGGATTGCAACCCGTAAGATTAGTTTTGCTTTCGTCGGAATACACAAGATCATCGTCAATGAAACCATTTAGTGTCAGCGCTCCCCACGGACTACCAGTTGCCGATTCGTGGTGATATACGATATTTTTAACATTATAAAATGCATCATTCCCAATGCTCTCCACCTCATCTGGAATTGTAACAGAAAAAAGTCTTGTACAATTCTCAAATGCATAATTATCGATGCTAGTAACAGAATTGGGGATGGTAGTGTTCTTGTATCCAGCAATCAATTTGTTGGTGGCAGTTTCAATTATTGCATTGCAGTTATCTCGCGAATCGTAAACCGTATTTCCCGACTCTACAGTTATGGTTTCAAGTCCGCTATTCTGAAATGCATAATTTCCAATAGATGTAATCGAATTAGGGATTGTTAAAGATGTCAGTCCGCTGCAATCGGAAAAAGCCCAATTGCCAATGCTTGTTACCGAATTGGGAATTGTAACCGATGTAAGTCCAGTGCAATCAGAAAATGCATAATCGCCGATGCTATTAACAGAATTGGGAATGGTTGTGTTGTTGCATCCAGCAATCAATTTGTTTGTGGCAGTTTCAATTATTGCATTGCAGTTGTCACGCGAATCGTAAACCGTATTTCCCGATTCTACAGTTATAGTTTCAAGTTCGCTGCAACCATAAAATGCAGACTTGCCAATGCTTGTAACAGAATAGGGGATCGTAACAGATGTAAGTCCGCTGCAATCGGAAAATGCAAAATCGCCGATGCTTGTTACGGTCAATTCCGTTGATCCGACATACACTTTCTCTGGTATTACCATCACATCAGGGACAGAGATAGGACTCGCAGTATAATAAACAGATTTGATAGTGATAGTGCCATTAATCATCATGATGGTCAAGTCATGAGCAAGACCACGACCACCACGGGCGCAATCGTTAGCAATAGCCCCGGTGATTGGGAGTTTCCACAAACCTACCGACACAGGCACATCTTCTGCATAAAATCTGCTCCACCAAGCGTTCATAACACTCATCTTACAATCAGAACCTTCTGTTGCAACAATATCAAAGAATAGAGTCTTGTGTCCAAAGTAAACTTCATCAGAAATATAGGGGAAGCACCTGCCTTCTGTATTGCTGAAACAACCAGATGGATATTCCCAAGCGGGAATGTCAACAGGCACTTGCTCGGTATGATTCGGATCGCCATAGATATAGCTCTTATCAGAAATTGCGGGCTGGATGTTCGTTGCCTCCGTTCCGTTGGCTGTAAAGGACCATACCATTCCGTTGCTGTCGGTCCAAGTGGTGACAGAAGGTAAGAATTCGATGTGGGCAAAATTATTCCAAAACTGTGCACTCTGATAGGCTTCCACACTGCTGACAGGCACATTGAGCGTTGTGGTTTCATACGTGGAGAAGGTCGTAGAAGCGTTAATCGGCGGATTCTCACACAAGCAATTGATGTTCGTCAGATTGGAGCAGCCGTCAAATGCATAATTGCCAATGCTAGTAACAGAACCGGGGATTGTAACCTCACTCAGTCCATCGCAGCCATAAAATGCATAATCGCCGATGCTAGTAACAGAACTAGGGATTGTAACCCATGCCGCCTGTATATTACATCCGGTCAAATAAGTTTTTGTTTCATCGGAATATACAAGAGAACCTACAATATATCCATTGAGCGTCAAAGCATCCCAAGGACTTCCTGTTGCACTGCCGTTGTACACTATATTTCTGACTAAATAAAATGCACCATTGCCAATGCTAGTAACAGAATTGGGGATTGTAACAGATGTTAGTCCGCTACATCCATAAAATGCATTTTCGCCAATACCTGTAACCGAATATGTTATACTATTGTATTCAACTGATTCTGGAATTTCAAGATTGCCAGTAGGATATGTGTCATATCCAAGATCTACAAATTCTTCAAATTCGCGAGTCACCTCCACCGTATAAGGTTCCACATTAGAAGTAATATTGTAGTACAAGGTTTGCCCGCTTTCGCATACTGCGGAAAAATCGTAGGAAAATGCATAGCCGCCAAAGAGGATGGCGAAAAGAAAAATCGCGAATAATCTTCTCATTATTAAAATTTATGTTTAAAATATCAAATTCAAAATCAGGAACAAAAATAAGAAAGATTTAGGATATTACGAAATATATATGGTGGCGAAAAGGCGAAAAGACTTGAAGGCGAAAAGGCTGAAAGGCTAAAAGGCAGAAGTCCGTTTCTGTGCCTACGGCGTTTCAAGGTTTCTAGGGATAAAAGGCTTGAAGGCTGACGGACTTACAGGCTTATCAGACAGATAGATTGGTTTTCCGTTATACTGGTCTTCTGTTGGACTTTTAGCCTTCTCTTCTTTTAGCCTTTTAGCCCAATGACCATTTCTATGTTTGATGATTGTAGCGATGCTATGGGCAACGTCTGTGGAAAAATCAAGGATTCATTTTTGAACAAAAAAAGCAGGGACAGCAAAAGCCATCCCCACTCAATGTCATTCCTAAGATTAATATATAATAGTTACCGTTCCTTCGTATGGTTCTGCGCCATTGTGAAGGTCTATTATGTACATATAGGTACCTGCCGGCACTTTATGTCCGTGGTAATCGCCATTCCAGTTGCCGTCGGCACCTTCTGCATCGTAAATCAACTGTCCCCATCTGTTGAAGACATAAATTTGAGCCCTCGGGAACATATCGATGTTTCCAATCTCCCACTCGTCGTTTATACCATCGGCATTAGGAGTGAACACATTCGGTATCTTCAGGCAGTCTTCGTAGCTATGGTTAAGCGTTACATTAGCTGAATACGTACACTTGTTGGCATCAACCACGCTGACGGTA
>CAJOEG010000166.1 GCA_905233405.1 uncultured Bacteroidales bacterium
CGTTGCTTGGTGTTATTGTGTGTTCTAATCCGTGACGTGAAACAATTGCCACTTTTTTCCCGCAGATGCTACCTGTAATTATTGGGGAAGATGGTTCTCCAAATGAGGTAGTTATTATTTGCGAGGATTGATTCTCGAGTATGTTGCTTTTTTCGAGGCCAGTACCGCCTATTATTCCAATAATGTTTTTATTCATCGTCTTCATCGTCATCTTCGTCGTCATCAGTTATTGCTGATGCTTTAACCATAAATTCAGCTTTCTTGGCATTTTCTGGTTTTGCGTGTTCGGTTGCGTATTCCGGATCCTTTGCAATTTCAAGGTCATATACCAGAACTGGTTCGTCTGGGAAGAATTTCAACCCTAGAGCGAGGATTTTCTTGGCTTCATCGGTGTCGGGAGTTTCCTTGTTCAGCAACCACGTGGCATAAATGTCGAAAGCATCAATCATTGCGAAGTCGGTATCCTTTTCCCTGCGCTTACCCTTTTCTGCTTGCAGTTCAAGGTTTCTCATTATTGGGTTTGCAGTAGCTGTGTCACCTGTTATTGCCGCAAGACATCCTTGTAGTGTTATGAAGTTGTCATCGGAATATGTTTTCAGCATTTTTCTGACTTTTGAATTTGCCTTGGAATATTTCTTTACGCTGACATAGTGGTCAACATAGTACATTCCTATTACGGCAATGTCTTTCAGTAGGTCATCGTTGTCGGGGAAGAGGATTTTTGCCTTTTTATCTTTCTTCTTGGCGTTGACTGAGTATCTCAGTGCAAGGTCGTATGACTGTAGGTATTCTGGAGTCTTGTCGAGGAGTTTTGGGTCGTCGAGGCACATTGTGAAAATTTTTGCGTAGGCGTATGCAGAATAAAGGTAAAGTTCCGCATCGTTCTTGTATTTTTCCAGTACCATCATCTTGTCGCATTTGAAAGCGAGGTCTTCCCACTGCTCGTTCTCGAAATACTTTGCGAGCTTGCTGTGTACACCATTCTTAACTTGGGCATTAGCATTGATGCCAAGTGTAAACATTGATGCAATGAGTAATATTGCTATGACTAACCTTCTCATAAGAAAACAAATTGTCTGCAAAGGTAGTTGCTTTTTGTCAAAGCACCTATTCTTTACAGACAAAATTATGTTAATATTTATTAACCTTTGTTTATAACTATTTCCGTCCAATTCCGAAATACTGGAATCCGAACGATTTTACTTCTTTGGGGTCGTAAATATTTCGTCCATCGAAAATGAGCTTTTGTTTCATCTTTTCGAGCAGTTTGTAGTCCAAAACCCTAAATTCCGACCATTCGGTAACGAGAAGTAGAGCATCTGCGTTTTCTGTTGCCTCGTAAGGTGATTTGCAGAGAGTTATCATGTCTCCTAGGCGGCGTTTGGCTTCTTCCATTGCCACGGGGTCGTAGGCATATATTTGGGCTCCCATGCTTGTGAACTTTTCTGCAAGGACAAGAGCCGGAGCTTCGCGCATATCGTCGGTATTTGGCTTGAATGCCAGTCCCCACATTGCAATCTTCTTGCCCTTGAGGTCGCCTTTGAAATACTTATAGACCTTGCCGAACAGAATCTCTTTCTGTCGGTTGTTTACATTTTCTACGGCAGTCAGTATTTCGAGCGAATATCCGTAGTCGCTTGCCGATTTTATCAAAGCCTTTACATCCTTTGGGAAACAACTGCCGCCATAGCCACAGCCAGGATACAGGAACTTGCTGCCTATGCGAGTGTCGCTACCGATACCTTTGCGCACCATGTTTACATCTGCACCAACAAGTTCACAGAGGTTTGCAAGGTCGTTCATAAAGCTGATTCGTGTTGCAAGCATTGAATTTGCTGCATACTTAATCATTTCGGCGCTAGGGATGTCGGTGAAAATCACGCGGAAATTGTTGAGCAGCATCGGACGGTAGAGCCTTGTCATAAGTTCCTTAGCCTTTTCGCTGTCAACACCTACGACAACGCGGTCGGGCTTCATGAAATCGGCAACGGCACTTCCTTCCTTCAAGAATTCGGGGTTGCTGGCCACATCAAACTTTATGTCAACATTGCGCGCAGCGATTTCATCGGCAACGGCCTTGCGTACTTTCTCGGAAGTTCCAATAGGCACGGTACTTTTTGTAACAACAACAATGTAGTCGCTGATGTTACGACCTATTTCGCGGGCAACTGCAAGCACATATTTCAGGTCGGCACTGCCGTCTTCGTCGGGAGGTGTGCCTACGCAGATGAATGCGGCTTCGGCATCCTTCAGTGCTTCGGCATAGTCGCTGGTAAACGACAGCAAGCCCTTGTGCATATTGTCGTCAACCATATCTTTAAGTCCTGGCTCCCAAATCGGAAGTATGCCCTTGTTGAGGTTGTCAATTTTTTTCTGGTCTATGTCCAAGCACGACACGCGGACACCTAATTCCGAGAAGCATGTCCCTGAAACAAGTCCTACGTAGCCAGTTCCTATTACAGCTATTTTCATTTATTTGTATTCGTTTAAAAATTTGTTTACGTTGTTGAAGATTCTCTCTTCGAGATTGTCAGATTCTGACTTTACAAACTTTTCGCCAGTAATCTTCTCGTATAGCTCGATGTAGCGGTCCGAGATGCCGTTTACAATTTCATCGGTCATTTCGGGAACCTGCTGACCAGCCTTGCCTTGGAATCCGTTGTCCATCAGCCATTCGCGTACAAATTCTTTCGAAAGCTGACGCTGTGGCTTTCCTGCATCGAAGTTTGCCTGGTATGTGTCGAGGTAGAAATAACGCGATGAGTCAGGTGTGTGGATTTCGTCGATGAGGTAAATCTTGCCGTCCTTCTTGCCGAATTCGTACTTGGTATCTACGAGGATAAGTCCCATCTTGTTGGCTATTTGGCTGCCGCGTTCGAAAAGCTTGAGCGAGTATTCTTCGAGCTTGCAGTATTCTTCTTCCGAAACCAAGCCACGGCTGATAATTTCTTCGCGCGAGATGTTTTCGTCGTGAAGTCCAAGTTCTGCCTTAGTGGTAGGGGTTAGGATTGGCTTTTCGAATTTCTGGTGTTCCTTCATTCCTTCGGGAATCGGCACTCCGCAGATTTGACGTGCACCATTCTTGTATTCTCTCCAAGAACTTCCGGTGAGGTATCCGCGTACAATCATCTCGATAGGATAGCCTTCGCACTTGTGTCCTACGGTTACCATCGGGTCTGGCGAACTGATTTTCCAGTTAGGAACTATGTCGGCGGTAAGGTCGAGGAATTTAGATGCTATCTGGTTCAGTACCTGTCCTTTGAAAGGAATACCTTTGGGCAGTATCACATCGAATGCGGAGATTCTGTCAGTTACGACCATTACCATAAGTTCGTCGTTGATGTTATATACGTCGCGAACCTTGCCGTTGTAGAGGCTTTTCTGGTTCTTGAAATTGAAGTTTGTTTTTGTTAAAGCTTTCATTGTGTATGTTGTTTCTATGTTTCTGGTTTCAAGTATCTTGGTTTCTTTTGAATCGCACCATGGCGCGATTTTACTGGTTGTGTCGTGGAGCGCCGCGACCTTACGTTATGTCTTTTGTTAACTTTCAGTTTTTCAACTTTTAACTCTTAACTTTTAACTGCTTAATACGGTATCATCTTCAGCGCATCGGCCAGTCTGTTTATTCCTTCGCCTAGTTTGCCTTTCAGCATTGGGCGCATAAGCAGCGGAACGTCGGCGTGGATTGTTATGCACGGACGTATTCCGTTTCGTATTCGCTGAGCGATTTCAGTTGTATCCAAGCCGTGAATCCCATCTTTGTGCCTTCTTCGGTGCCGAGTTTTATCAGTTTGTATTCTTCCTTTTCGAGAAGTCTTACCACAAATGTCTGTCCTTTTGCCGTTACGGTGCAGGTGTCTTCGGTGGCATTGATTTCGGCGTCGGCTTCAGGCGGAATCATTCGCTGAATGTTGCGTAAGTCGCTCCAATAGGCGAAAATGCGCTGGTCGGTGTTGCTTATTTTTACAACTTTGCTGACTGCTTCTAGTGGCTTCATTGCTGTTCTATGTTATTTCTTCCAAGTGTCGGGGCTGGTTCTCCACTGCTTCAGCACTTCGATGTCGCTTTCGCTGATGTAGCCGATTTCCTTGGCCTGCTCAACAAGCACATTGTAGTTGCTGAGGGTTACGAGGTTTACATTGGCTTCCTTGAAAGCGTCAACCGACTTCTGAAATCCGTAGGTAAAAATTGCTGCCATACCAACCACTTCGCATTTTGCTTCGCGCAGAGCCTTTACTGCGTTCAGGCTGCTGCCGCCAGTCGAGATAAGGTCTTCGATTACAAGCACTTTGCTGCCTTCGGGCAGGTCGCCTTCGATGAGGTTGCCTAGTCCGTGGTCCTTGGCCTGCGAGCGTACATATACGAAAGGCTTGTGCAATTTGTCGGCTACGAGTGCGCCCTGTGCGATTGCTCCAGTTGCAACACCTGCGATGACATCGTATTCACCGAAGTTTTCCTTTATTACCTCGATGAAAGAGTCGCGTACAAAGTCGCGTACATCAGGGTATGACAGAGCCTTGCGGTTGTCGCAGTAGATTGGAGAATTCCATCCCGAAGCCCATACGAAATGATTTGTCGGTTCAAGTTTTATTGCTTTTATTTGCAAAAGTTTTTCAGCTACTTGTTTGGCTATTGCGTTCATAATTTTAATTTTATGATAAAAATATTCTACAACGACCGGATTTTGGCATTCTGCGAGGATACTTCATCCGATATTCAATCGGCAAAGATATTACATTTTGATGATAATACCGAATCGGCAATAAAACTTTTTTTGAACTCATCCGCCGACTACAACCTTGTGATTTTTGGGGCTTCGGACGATGCTGCAATGTGCTTGTTGAAAAAAGTTTTCACCGTGATAGAGGCTGGGGGCGGTCGAGTGACGGACAAGCAGGGTAGGATGCTCTTCATTTTCCGCTCTGGTCGCTGGGATTTGCCAAAAGGCTGGCTCGAAGCTGGCGAAACGCTTGCCCAGTGCGCTGTGCGTGAAGTCAGCGAGGAATGTGGACTCGACATTGTCGACTTGCATAACGATGGCAAGCTTACGACCACCTATCACATATATCCTTTCAAGGAAGGTTACGCCTTGAAGGTTACGCATTGGTTCAAAATGAGATATGTCGGTTGTGGCGCGACCAAACCGCAGACTGAGGAGGATATAACCGAGGTGAAATGGGTAGGCGGAAATGAATTGGATGATGTGAAAAAGAATACTTATGGGAATATAAGGATGGTGGTGGAGAGGTGATTCGATAGAAGAAATTATGCTATTCTGTCATAGTGCAAGCTAAAATAATTATAAACCGCATCCTTGTAATGGTTTATGCTTTCGTCTGGATAACTGTCTGGCAGTTTGTTCCATAGTGTATCGCGAATCATAACTATTATAGTTGCCTTTGTTTCTTCCTTGTCGAAAGGATGGTCCATAGTATGAAGTAGTTCCTTAATTTTTTCAATCAGTTCCTTCGAGACTTCTTTAATCTTCTTGATGTCATTTTTCGACAGGTTATCCTTCATTAGGATGTCATATATTGACAACTGCTCATCGTTTTCAAAACCTTCCCTAATGTACCGCTTCTGTTCCTCGGTGAGCTGACTGGTAAGATTCATAAGATCCTCAAAAGTCTTTTCAATTGTGGCTCGGTTCTGTTCGTCGTTGTAGTTGTGAATGATTTCCTGATACCTTTCGTAGAAGTTAACACGCGAAGGATTTGCCGCCAGCATCTGGGCAATGCGTTCCTGAAGCAGTTCCTGAATGTCTTTCAGCATCAAGTTCTTTTCCTTGCTCTTGGCAAATTCGCGCCTAAGCAAATCAAAGTTGATTCCACTGATGTCGAAACGCCGTGGCTCTGCCGCAATCATCTGGCTGGTGTCAACTTCAAGGTGTTCGTTCACAATTTCATTGATGGTAACACTGAGGTCTGTGATGTCGGCATGTTTGCGTTTCTTCTGCAGTTCCTTGATGATGGCCTCTATTGCGTCTTTTTGCTGCTTCATTTCGGCAGTAATGTCTTCGCGGTTGAGATATTTCCACAACTTAAGCAGTGTGGTGACAAAAGTGCAATATGTTTTTCTGGTTTCTGCCGATTCGCACATGGCATTTGCTGCAGTCTTGAGCAGTTCGAGTTTCGTAAACTTTTCTGCGTGAATCAAATCCTCCAGTTTAAAATCGTGCTCCTTTAGAAATTCTGTCGCAGCGGAAATACTTTCAGCTACATGCTTGATTAGTTCCTCCTTGTCAATTGTCGGGTCGTTGCCTCCTGTTTCTCCACCAGGATTGGCAGTGTAGTCAGCCAATGCCTGACGCAGAGCCTTAACAATGCCGATATAGTCAATGATAAGTCCGTTGGTTTTTCCTTCTGATACTCTATTTGCTCGTGCAATAGTCTGCATCAGGGTGTGTGCTTTCATCGGTTTGTCGAGGTAAAGGCATGAAAGTGTCTTTACATCGAAGCCTGTAAGCCACATAGCGCAAACAAAGACAATGCGTAATTTAGAATCGGCATTCTTGAACTTCTTGTCGAGTTCTTCCTTTTCCATTCGGTTGCGATGAGGCTTTATGTCCAAACCCCATTTTTGGAATGTCTGTATCTCGTTTTGTTCCTGGGAGATAACTACTGCCATGTCGGTTTCTTTCATCCATGTCAGCTTGCGTTGCAATTCCTGTGCTTCCTGCTGTGAACAGAATTTTTCTATCTGCTGTTCCAACAGTTTGATTTCCTTCTGCCAGTA
Source organism: uncultured Bacteroidales bacterium (assembly GCA_905233405.1). GTDB lineage: Bacteria > Bacteroidota > Bacteroidia > Bacteroidales > ML635J-15 > Bact-19. The sequence continues at coordinate 6,736 of CAJOEG010000166.1, forward strand.
TTCCTGTACATAGTTGTATATTCGTACGCAAGTGACCTTGTTGTAGCATACAAACATAGCCTTGCCCGATGTCCAAAGGTCGCTGTAGTGTTGTACGAAATCCTTGGCTATCAAGCGCAGACGTTTCGCTGCTGTAAGAAGATGCACTTCCTTGCTAAATTCGCGCTCCAGTTTTGCCGACTGTGATGCGTCGAGGTCGCCGGCTTGTTCAAGGGCAGCAGCAATCTCTTCGTTTATTTCGGGATTCTTCAAGTCCTTCAGCTTTTCACCACGGTTTTCGTAGTAAAGTGGAACGGTTGCCTTATCTTCTACAGCACGTTTGAAGTCGTATATACTTACATAGCCTCCAAAGGTTCGCGCTGTGATGTTGTCGTTTGACAACAGGGGAGTGCCTGTAAATCCGATACGATGAGCAGTCGGCAGAAGATGCATAAGGTTGTCTGCAAAAATACCGTTCTGTGTGCGGTGTGCTTCGTCGCTCATCACAATTATGTCGTGGTCGGGAATTATGGGCGTAGCCTTGGGGTCGTTGAATTTTTGTATGAGCGAGAAAATGTACGACGGATTGCCTTTCAGCTTTGTCTTTAGGTCGTCGCCGTCGCTGGCAATAAAATTCTTGGCTTTCACATTTCCCAGCAGCCCGCAGTTTTCAAAAGTGTCGCTTATCTGCTTGTTTAGTTCGTAGCGGTCGGTAAGCACAAGTATTGTTGGCGTACCCTCGAACTTGTGGCGTATCTTTTGTGCGAGGAACAGCATCGAGTAGCTTTTGCCACTTCCCTGCGTATGCCAGAACACTCCAAGTTTCCCATTTAGGTACTGTCGGTTACGATACATCTCGACTGCCTGGTTCACACCTAAATACTGGTGGTTGCGAGCCATAATCTTTACTGTTCTGCCGTCGGAATGGTCGTATAGTATGAAATTTTCGAGAAGGTCGAGAAAATTCTCTTTTTTGCAGATACCACGCAACAT
>CAJOEG010000167.1 GCA_905233405.1 uncultured Bacteroidales bacterium
CATCTATCAATTCTACAGTTGAACTTAGTGTTCCGTCCGTATTCGAGACATATATTTGGAATACTGGATATACCGGGCCGAGATTAACTGTAAATGGCTCCGATTTTGGAATTGGACATCATACTTTCTGGGTAAGAGTAACTTCAGGCAATTGCTATGCTTCAGACACAATAAATGTCAACTTTGTTGAAGATGAGTATTATACAATAACGGCAATCCCGGATGATCAACATCACGGTTCGGTAACTGGCGATACAACTTATATTGCCAACTTTTATTATAATTTACCTACTGTTTATCATTCATTTTCGGCAGAAGCCTGTGGCAGCTACACATGGAACGACAACACATATACCCAAAGCGGTGAATACCAACAAATGTTTACAACAGCAAATTTCACCGATAGTATTGTAACACTTACGCTTACGATCTATCCAACGCCTCAGCCCGAAATTACTGCATCGGGGATACTCGACGGCTGCAATCCGTCACCAGTTACTCTTTCTGCAGATAATTATGCCACTTACAACTGGTCTACTGGCGCAACAACAGCAACAATCAGTATAAGTGAACCAGGGTACTACTATGTTGAGGTTACTGATGCTCACGGCTGCCCTGGCATATCGGATCAGATAAATGTCGGTGTAAGTAATGCACTTCCCGAAGCTCCACAAATTTCGGTAGTCGGTATGAATAGTCGAAATCGCAACGTTGTAGCATGGTCATCAATTGGCAACGAAAATGTAAACGCCTACCGTATATATCGCGAAAACAATGTTGCCGACATTTATGAGCCTATGGCAATCGTGGAGGCTTCGGCACAGGCTTACTGGACGGATGAAAGCGCAGACCCGTCGGCACGTGCTTACCGCTACAAGATTACGGCTGTTGACGAATGTGGCGGAGAATCGCCAATGAGCGACTATCACAAGACTATGCACCTTACCATAAATCAAGGCATTGGCAATGCTTGGAATCTTATCTGGTCACACTACGAAGGATTCAACTTCGGTACTTATAGAATATACCGTGGTACAAACCCGAGCAATATGACAATGATTGGCGAAGTGCCGTCGAACCTCAATTCCTACACAGACAACACTGCTACCGACAATACTGGATTCTACTATCAGGTAGAGGTTGTAAGGAACACTCGCTCACGCGATGCCGAGATTTCTTCTCGTTCCAACATTGTCGACAACGGTTATTTGCCAGAATATACACTAACTGTTATGTCGGCAAACCCGAATCGTGGTACGGTTACAGGAGGTGGAACATATAGCGAAGGTTATGTCGCAACAATAGCTGCTTTTGCCAACGAAGGCTACCAGTTTGCATCATGGAATGATGGCAATACTGATAATCCGCGTTATATAACAGTAAGTGAGGACAAAACTTTCATTGCATCGTTTGATGAAGCTTCTTTGGCTCAGACATACACAATAACGGTAATTTCTGCGAACTCAAGCCGCGGTACAGTAATAGGCGGAGGAACCTATAATGAAGGTACTGTCGCTACAATAGCCGCTTTTGCAAACGAAGGCTTTAGATTTGCATCGTGGGATGATGGCAATACAGATAATCCGCGCTATATAACTGTAACAGAAGATAAAACGTTTATAGCATCGTTTGATCCGTCCAATATTGAGGACAATGTAGCGTCAATAATTGCAGTATTCCCGAATCCTGTAAACGACATCTTAAACATCACATCTCCCGAAACAATTTCTGAAATCGAGATTGTAAATGTGATGGGACAAGTTGTGAAGAGAATAGAAGTAAACACAGACAATGTGGTTTGCAATGTGAAAGATTTGACAAGCGGGGTGTATGTAGTACGCATCCGCACCCTGAGCGGAGTCGAAGGGTCGGCTATGCTCAGTCAGCGGAAGTTTATAAAGGAATAGAGTGCTTTGTGATCTATCGTAAGGGAAGGTTTCGTACCTTGCCTTACTGATTCGTCAAATATTCCACGCACGCATACGCGCACATGCAGCCGAAAACTACTGGAATATAACTGATTGTGCCTACATTCGACTTCTTGTTGATGCTTTCTTCCTCCACAATCGCACTTTTATCGACCAGCTCGGGCGAAAATACAACGGTTATACCTTTATATATACCTAATCGGTGTAGTCGCTTGCGGAGCATAAGTGCAAGACGGCAGTTGTAAGTCTTTGATATGTCGGCAATCTGAATTAACTGCGGATTGCGTTTTCCACCCGACCCCATACAACTTACCGACGGAATGCCGTTCTGGTGGCAGATTCGCATCAGGTGCAATTTTGGCGAAAGCGTGTCAATGGCATCAACCACAAAGTCCCAGTTGCCGTCTTTCAATGTTGATTCAAGAAATTCGTCACGAAGATATTCGCCTATCACTGTTAGGTTTATGTCGGGATTTATGGCCCGAAAACGCTTGGCAAATTCTTCTGCTTTGGGTTTGCCGATATTTTCGTGAGTGGCAATTAGCTGACGGTTGATGTTGGTTTCGGAAACGCAGTCTGCATCGACGATTGTAAGGTTCTGTATGCCAGCGCGGACAAGTTGTTCGGCTGCTGCACCGCCCACACCGCCAAGTCCGCAGACAAGCACCTTTGCCGAGTGCAGTTTTTTTATCTTTTCGTCGCCGAGAAGCAGTTCGGTGCGTTCTTGCCAACTCATAGATTGATGGTTTTCAGGTTTTTGTCAATTATTTCGCAGAGTTCTTCGAGCGAAATGTTCATCCAGCGCGTTGCCGACTTATAGACATTCTCCACAGGGAAATTGCCGTCGTCGGTTTCGAAGAACAGCCTTTCCTTTGGCACGAACGAGAAGAACTTCGATGACTTCTTGTCCTTCGACAGCAGCGAGTGCGACACCGAAAAATAAATTCCGCAGTCGATAAGTCCGCTTACTTGCGAGAGTTTTCCACAGAATCCGTGCAAAATCCACGGCTGTGTAGGCTGCAATTTCTTTTTTTCGGCAATCAGATGCTGGAACTGCTTTACGCAATGTATAATCAGCGGTTTTTGCAGTTTTTCCGACAATGCAACGTGGACTTCAAAGATTTCGGTCTGTCCGGCAAGGTCAAGTCCCGACTTCTTGTCGAAGCCGGTTTCGCCGATGGCTACTACCTGTGGATTTTCGGCTGCCTTGGCAATTTCCGACATCTTGTGTATGGAATTCTTGTCGCAGTACCACGGATGCAGTCCTACCGAATATTTTTTGCCTTCGGTAAAGCTGGCGTATTCGCTCAGGCTTATTATGCCCGAAGTCTCCGATGTGTTGTGCGTATGGAAGTTAAAGAAGTTCATACTCATAATTTTAATAGCCCCCCCAGAATTTACGTAAGAACCATTCTGCCGTAGCGAACAGCAGTATGCAGATGAACAGATACCAGAAATCCATTATCGACGACAACGATTCCTTTTCGTATGCAACATTCTGGATGTCAGGGTTCGACGATAGGTCGTCCTTTATCTTCGACATTTCGGTTGGATAATATACCTTGCCTCCGTTTGCACCAGCAATGGCGAAAAGCACATTGTGGTTTGCCGTGAGGTTTTGGGCTTCAAGGTTCATATTCCTAACCATTATGGCTATGTTGGTTTCGTATTTGTTTCCGTCGAATTCGGTGGCGAACTTGCAGGTGTACGAGCCTTTTGCAAGCCGTCCGAGGTCGATGCGGTAGGCATTGCCGTTGGGCTCCATTATGTACTTGAACTCGTTGTCGGCGCTATCTTTGAGCGAGGCTTCTATTTCAAGGTCAGGGACAAGCTCGTAGGCGTCGTTGTAGAATTCGGCGGTGATAATGATGTTCTCGTTGTCGGTGTAAAGGCGCTTTGCTTCAACACTCAGCTTGTTCTTCTGCTGCTTGGTGATTGTAAAACGCACAATCTTGTTTATCAGCGTGTTGAAATTCTCGTTGCTCGACGACTGCTTGTAGTCGTAGATTCTCCAGCGCCATAGCCCTTCTCCCATTACAAAACAGCATTTGCGGTTGTCCCTG
>CAJOEG010000168.1 GCA_905233405.1 uncultured Bacteroidales bacterium
TCTGTACGTTCATCTTCGACTCGATGCGGTCTAGTTTCTTGGCAACACTTTTTACAAGGTCTGAAGTCTCGTATCCATCGTATTTTGAATAAGCATCGGAACCGCCAGTACCTGCATTACGAATTGTACAAGGAATTGTATCTTGCTCAAACATAGAACGATAAATGTAATTATCGCGCTTTGCCATTTCGTTCAGAAGGCTGTCACTCTGTTCCAGTCGGCGGCTCATATCCTTGAAATTCTTCTCCAGATATTCGTTTTCGGAACGCAGGATTTTTTCTTCAGGCGACTCAAACACAACAATGTACAGAAACATTATCACTGCGCCAAAGATAACAGATGAAATTGTATATGGAATCATCCTTGCGAGGAATCTCTTGAAACTGAATTTCACTTCCTCGTATTGCAACGACTCGCGGTTGAACTTATATTTTTTCTTAAACAACCTCATCTGTTGATAATAGTTTTTAACAAAAAACGGTGCAAAATTAACAATATTGTTTAATTTTGCAAAATTTTTGAAACGATACAGAAAATTATTATTGATAATCAACGGATTAACAAATGAACTCAAAAGAGATAAGAGCAAGATTCAAGAGTTACTTCGAGAGAAACGGACATAAGATTGTCCCCAGCTCATCGATGATAGTAAAGGGCGACCCCACCCTGATGTTTACAAATGCCGGAATGAACCAGTTCAAGGATATTTTCCTCGGAATACGCAAGCCCGAATCGCTTCGCGTGGCCGACTCGCAGAAATGTCTGCGCGTTTCGGGAAAGCACAACGACCTTGAAGATGTAGGACACGACACCTACCATCACACCATGTTCGAAATGCTTGGAAACTGGTCGTTTGGCGACTATTTCAAGGAAGATGCCATACGCCTTGCATGGAATCTGCTTACCGAGGAATACGGAATCGACAAGAACCGTCTTTATGTAACAGTTTTCGGTGGCGACCCGAAGGAAAACCTCGACATTGACCACGAAGCCGAGAACTTCTGGCTGAAATACGTCCCAAAGGACCGCATAATTTACGGTTCAAAGAAGGACAACTTCTGGGAAATGGGCGACCAAGGCCCCTGCGGACCTTGCTCCGAAATTCACATCGACCTGCGCGACGATGATGAACGCGCAAAGGTTGCTGGTGCAGAACTTGTCAACAAGGACAATCCGCAAGTCATTGAAATTTGGAACCTTGTGTTCATCCAGTACAACCGCAAGGCCGACGGCACACTCGAACCTCTGCCACAAAAGCACATTGACACAGGTATGGGATTCGAACGTCTGTGCGCAGTACTGCAAGGCAAGAAATCGAACTACGACACCGACATTTTCCAAACCATAATCGGTGAAATCTCAAAGATTTCAGGCAAAAAATACGGACAGGACAACAAAACTGACATCGCTTTGCGCGTCGTTGCCGACCACCTTCGTGCAGTTTCGTTCGCTATTGCCGACGGACAGTTGCCATCGAACAACAAGGCCGGCTACGTAATCCGCCGAATCCTGCGCCGCGCCGTCCGTTACGCATATTCATTCCTCGACATCAAGACACCGTTCATGTACAAGCTGGTAGATACTTTGGTTGACCTTATGGGTGACTCGTTCCCCGAACTCGTTTCGCAGAAGACTTTGGTCGAAAAGGTCATCAACGAGGAAGAAACCGTATTCCTGCGCACGCTCGAACGCGGTCTGCGTATGCTCGACACCGAAATGGACAAGCTGAAATCGGAAGGCAAGACCGAAATTTCGGGTGTTCAGGCATTTCTGCTGTACGACACCTACGGTTTCCCGCTCGACCTTACCGAACTTATTGCCCGCGAAAAAGGATACACCGTAAATAAGCCCGATTTCGATGCCGAAATGGCAAAGCAGAAGGAACGCGCACGCAACGCCGCCGAGGTCAACACCGACGACTGGGTAATCGTCGATGAAGCCGACTGCGAATTTACCGGCTACGACAGCCTCCGCGAAAACGCAAGCATACTTCGCTACCGCAAGGTCGTACAGAAAAACGAAACTTTGTACCACATTGTCTTCGACCGCACACCGTTCTACGCCGAAAAAGGCGGTCAGGTTGGCGACAAGGGCGTAATCGTTGACGGTGAAAAGCGCATACCTATTATTAATACAATAGAAGAGCACAACCTTCGCATCCATGTCACCTAGGAAATGCCGCAGAACATCGACGGCAACTTTGAAATTATTGTTGACGCTGCACGCCGTACCGAAATCACCAACAACCACACAGCAACCCACCTTCTGCACTATGCTTTGCGTTCTGTTCTCGGCACACACGTCGAGCAGAAAGGTTCGATGGTTAACGACGAGCGCCTGCGTTTCGACTTTGCACACTTCAACAAGATGACTGCCGAGGAAATTCGCCAGACCGAAATCATTGTCAACGAGTTAATCCGCCAGAACATCGTAAAGGAAGAAAACCGTTCGGCAAACATCGAGGAAGCCAAGGCAATGGGTGCAATGGCACTTTTCGGTGAAAAGTACGGAAAGGTTGTCCGCGTAATAAAGTTCGGCGACTCGATAGAACTCTGCGGTGGTACTCATGTTGCAAGCACAGGACAGATTGGTTTCTTCAAGATAATTTCGGAAAGCGCAATTGCTGCAGGTGTACGCCGTATCGAGGCAATAACCGGCAAGGCAGCACAGGAATACATCTTCAAGCAAATCGACACCTTGAGCGAAATCTCGGCCAAGTTCAACAACGCCAAGAACCTTGTAGGCGGAATCGAGACAATGATGAACGAAAACGCCACGCTCAAGAAGCAAGTCGAAGCATACAAGTTGGAAGAATTGAAGTCGCTGAAGAAGTCGTTGGTTGAAAAAGCAGAAAACCGCAATGGAACCACTTTCATCTGCACGCGCATCGACGGACACAACGGAAACGACATTAAGGAAATCTGCACACAGCTTCGTGGCGAACTCAACAACTTTGCCTTCCTTGTCGGCAGCGTTTGCGACGACAAGCCGACGCTTGCGATAGCATTCTCCGACAATATGGTAAAGGAGAAAGGCTTGAACGCAGGAAACCTTGTCCGCGAATCGGCAAAGCTTATGCAAGGTGGTGGCGGTGGACAACCGTTTATGGCAACCGCAGGCGGAAAGGACATCTCAAAGATTGACGATGCCATTTCGTTAGCAAAGACTGAAATAGAAAAGGTATTGTAATAGACTATATCTAAAGTAAAAATCCCCATTTCGTCATCCTGAACTTGTTTCAAGGTCTGAAATGGGGATTTATTATTTTACTCAAAAAACGACAGCCGACTTTTGCCGACTGCCGTAAATTTAAAATCGTAAACCTATTGTGCTTGCAGAGCTTTCTGCCCGTAAAAATCCCCCCAAAAAAACCGCCCACAGGCGGTAATTATTCAGCTTTCTTCCAAAAAACAAAACTCTAATCGGCGGTGCAACAGCCGTCCGCTCGTGGCTGGGTAGCACACTACCGTGTGCGCCACGCGCTACCGTCTGCCCCACCGCCGATTATGCCTGTCTCGCCATTCTCGCTTCTCCTGCTGACAATGGTTAGTTCTGAGACACGCAGACAGGACGCACAGATTGCCCATAGTTGCGAAGGCCGTTGCTCATGCCGTAATTGTCCGAATAGAAGTCGAGGTACCACGCGTCGCTCGGATAGTCCGTGTAGAGCGAACTCGACCAGTAGTAGCCATAGGAACCGGCAGTGACGAGCCCACTACCGTCGCGGTAGCCAGCAGCGGGCAGGAAAATAGAGTTGCCGTTAGATCCCGTGAACAAGCGTCCGTTTACTCCGTTCTGTGTTGTCCAAGTTACTGTACAGTTATCAATCAATTCTTGCATTTCTGTCTGAGTTGGCATTCTCCAGCCAGAACCCCAGTTGGCTGTGTCAGCATCATCGGAAGCCTCAAGGGTTGTAAGATTATCGGTAAATCCGTTGTTACCATAGCTTGAATTATTGCAGTACT
>CAJOEG010000169.1:0-3372 GCA_905233405.1 uncultured Bacteroidales bacterium
AATTAAGCAAACTGGAACAACTGAAATTTTTGAATTTTCGGGCGGTAAACTTACGATGTTCGTCATAAAGGTCGACGAAAATTCGCGTTTGCGCAACCTGATGCTCAAGAACTTCTCGACACTGACAACCCTGCGCGACTTCCGAATTGCCGCCATTACACGCGACTTCGAGACGATAATCCCCAACGGCGAAACCATACTTCAAACAAACGACTACATATATATTATAACCCTGCCAGAAATAATGCAGGAACTTCTTGCCGCAATAGGAATTTCTAAACTGGAACTGCACAACATTATGATTCTTGGCGGTAGCCGCATCGGAATCCGCACATCAAAGTTTCTTGAATCGCAGTTGAACATAAAATTGTTTGAGATAGACCCGGAAAAGAGCAGGAAATTAGTCGACATGCTACCTAACACCATGATTATCAACAGCGACGGACGCAACATTGACAATCTGCTCGACGAAGGTCTTGAGAAGACCGATGTTTTCACCGCTGTCACTGGCGACGACGAGACAAACATCCTTACCTGCCTGATGGCCAAGCGTTACGGCGTAAAAAAGGTAATTGCCGAAATCGAAAACCTCGACTACATAGATGTTGCGTCGCGTATGGGTATCGACACCATAATAAACAAGAAGCTAAGTACCGCCAGTATGATTTACGCTCTAACGATGAAGGCGGAAGTCGCTATGATAAAGTGCCTTACAGGAACAAAGGCTGAAGTTTTGGAATTTATCGTATCTAAGGATGCCATTGTGACCAAGAACCAGCTGAAAGACATTAAATTTCCTCAGGGAATCATCATCGGCGGCATAGTCCGTGGCAACAAGAGTTTTATCGCAATGGGCGACACGCAAATACGTCAGGGCGACAGCGTTGTACTGTTTGCCCTGCCTGATGCTATCGGCAAGATTTCAAAGTATTTCTAAAGAAAAAAATGGCGACGTTTTATAACATCGCCATCAAATAATTACTAATTGTTCTTAATATATTCGTCTATTGCCTTTGCTGCCGTCTTTCCTGCACCCATTGCAAGAATTACCGTTGCAGCACCGCTTACGGCATCACCACCAGCGAATACGCCCTTGCGCGAAGTTGCCCCCTTGTCATCGGCAACTATGCAGTCCCAACGGTTGGTGTCAAGTCCAGGCGTTGTTGACGAAATGAGCGGATTCGGCGATGTTCCGATTGACATTATAACCATATCGGCATCAATCAGGAATTCGGAACCTGGGATAACCTCGGGACGTCTTCTGCCAGAGTCATCGGGTTCACCAAGACGCATACGCACGCATTTCATTGCCTTTACCCACGAATTTTCATCGCCGACAATCTCAACAGGATTGCAAAGCAGGTCGAAGATTATGCCTTCCTCCTTTGCGTGGTGAACCTCCTCTGCCCTTGCCGGCAATTCTTCCTCAGAACGACGATAAACTATATGTACCTCTGCACCAAGGCGCAATGCCGTACGGGCAGCATCCATAGCAACATTTCCACCACCAACAACTGCAACCTTCTTACCAACATAATTAGGAGTTTCGTAGCCTTCCTTGTATGCGAAAAGCAAATTGTTACGAGTCAGGAATTCGTTTGCAGAAACTACACCACACAAATTTTCTCCAGGAATCTTCATAAAATTCGGCAAACCTGCACCAGAACCAATGAAAACTGCCTCGAAATGCTCCTTGTCCATAAGTTTGTCTATCGAAATCGAGCGACCTATAATGACATTCTTCTCGAACTTAGCACCGAGTTTCTTCAGATTCTCTACCTCGTACTTCACAACCGTATGCTTTGGCAGACGGAACGACGGAATACCATATACAAGTACGCCTCCATATTCGTGCAATGCCTCGAAAATGGTAACATCGTAGCCCATAGTCAGAAGTTCCTTTGCACAGGTAAGTCCAGACGGTCCACTTCCGATAACAGCCACCTTGTGTCCGTTCTTTTCGACCTTTACGCCAAAGTCGAAGTTGTTTTCGCGCGCCCAGTCACCGACAAAACGCTCCAACTTACCAATTGCAATAGGTTCGCCCTTTATGCCGAGAATGCACTTGCCCTCGCACTGTGTTTCCTGCGGACAAACGCGACCGCAGACAGCCGGCAGAGCCGAATCCTCGTTGATAATCCTTGCAGCAGAAGCAAAATCACCTTCAGCAACTTTTCCGATAAAATCTGGAATCTTAATTGATACCGGGCAACCCGACACGCACATCGGCTTCTTGCAACGGCGGCAACGCTGAGCCTCAATCATTGCTTCCTCGGCATTGTAACCAAGGCAAACCTCGTCGAAGTTTGTTGCACGCACCTTTGCATCCTGTTCGCGCACAGGAACTCGCTTGCTGGCATCGCGCGGCTCGTCGATTATACCACCTATGTGACATTTGTGACCTTCAGCTTTTTCCTCTTCTTCGAGCTGCTTGTGACCTTCAATATTGTTGTACATAGCCTGACGCTTCATACCTTCGTCGAAATCAACGAGCGAAGCATCGAATTCCGGTCCATCGACGCAGGTGAACTTAGTCTTGCCACCAACACTAACACGGCATGCACCGCACATTCCCGTGCCATCGACCATAAGAGAATTAAGGCTAACGGTACACTTGACGCCAAGTTGCTGACAAAGTTTCGAAACGAACTTCATCATTATCATAGGTCCGATGGCAACAACCTCGTCGTATTTCTTACCAGATTCTACAAGGCTTTTCAACACATCGGTCACTAGACCTTTATATTCAGACGTTCCATCTTCGGTAACCGAATAGAGTTTTCCAGCCATCGAGCTAAGTTCCTTCTCGTATATGAGCATCGACTTTGTCTTTGCACCTATTATTACATCGCAGTCGATACCTTGTTCGTGCATCCATTTTACCTGCGGGAAAATCGGAGCAATACCGACTCCACCACCGACAAAGGCTACACGATAGTCTTTCAGCTTATCTTTCGGTATATGAACAAGTTCCGACGGGCGTCCGAGCGGACCTACCACATCGCAGAAGCAGTCGCCTACATTGTAGGTTGCCATCTGCCTTGTTGACTTACCAACAACCTTAAAGACGATTGTCACAGTACCAGCCTTCGCATCGTTATCGCTGACAGTCAAGGGTATTCGTTCTCCCTTTTCGTCCATTTTAACAATTAGGAACTGACCGGGCAACGCCGATTCTGCAATTCTTGGAGCCAGTACGTCGAATAGTACCGTGTCGTTTGTAAGGTCAACTTTCTTTAAAATCTTATACATATACCAAATTGTTTTTTAGTTTCTATGTTTGATGGGCTTCGCCCGTTTCAATGTTTTACGTTTCTAGGTTCTAGGCTCAAAGTTTATAGTTCAAGGTTCAACAGATTTGATAATTTGATG
>CAJOEG010000169.1:3377-7271 GCA_905233405.1 uncultured Bacteroidales bacterium
CGACGTGGCACGCCGCATCGCCACTATTATCAAATTATCCATTGTCAATTATCAATTGTTAATTGTCCATTATCCATTTATCTCCTTAATTCAAAGTTTGCACCCAAATAAACCTTTCTAACCTGCGGGTCATTGCTTAAATCTTCTGCAGTACCGCTCTTTAGGATGCCGCCCTCGAACAACAGATACGCACGGTCGGTAATTGCCAAAGTCTCGTGAACATTATGGTCGGTTATCAGCACACCGATATTCCTATTCTTCAAGTGCATAACGATTGTCTGAATATCGTCCACAGCAATCGGGTCAACACCAGCAAAAGGCTCGTCCAACAGAATGAATTTCGGATCGATTGCCAAAGCACGTGCAATTTCGGTACGACGACGTTCGCCACCCGACAACTGGAAGCCCTTGCTCTTGCGAATATGCTTTAGACTAAATTCGTCCAAAAGTTGCTCAGTCATTTCGTTACGAGCCTTGCGGTTAAGGTCGCTACGGAATTCCAAAATAGACTTTATGTTGTCCTCGACCGACATTTTCTGGAAAACGGACTCTTCTTGTGCCAGATAGCCAATCCCCAAACGTGCGCGCTTATATATCGGCAGATGTGTTATTTCCTTGTCATCCAAGAAAATACGTCCGCTATTTGGCTTTATTAAGCCTACAATCATATAGAATGTTGTTGTTTTGCCAGCACCGTTTGGACCGAGCAAACCGACAATCTCACCCTGGTTGACTTCCACATCAACACCCTTAACAACGGTTCGCTTGCCGTATTGCTTGATTAACTGTTCTGTATATAGCCGCATCGGTTAAAAAATTTTGGCACGCAAATTTAATAAAATCCGCTTATTTTTCATTCTGATATTTCAACAATTTTACATTTTCGCCATCAAAAACCGCATACGAAAAATTGAACAGCCAGTCACCGATATTAGTAAACAGCGATTTGTCATTTAACGCATATTGGTACGGAATGTGGCGATGTCCGAAAATAAAATAGTCAACGTGTTTTTTTTCAAGCACTTCGCGAGAATACATTACAAGGAATTCCTTTTCGTAGTCGGGAGTTTCGGGCAAGTCGTGTTTCAAACGGCTACGATGCGAACACCACAATGCAAGACGGCAGCCCCAGTCGGGATGTATCCACTTAAACATAAACTGGAAAAACTTGTTATGGAACATCCACTTCATCATATTGTACTTGCGGTCGTACTTGCCAAGTCCATCGCCATGAGCAATGTAAAGTATTTTTCCACCGATTTCACGTTCCTCGGGGACAGTATGCAATTCGGCACCTATTTCCTTTGGCAGATAGTCGAACACCCACATGTCATGGTTACCTGTGAAATACTTGATTTTTACTCCAACATTAGAAAGTTCGCGCAATTTTGCCAGTACAGTCACGAATCCACGCGGAACAACGTATGTATATTCAAACCAGAAATCAAAAATATCGCCCAAAAGATACAATTCAGAAGCATCGTCCTTTATGGCATTTAGCCATTCAACGAACAGATTTTCACGGCTTTCGGAAGAAAGTTTACAATCTACGCCGAAATGCGCATCGGAAACGAAATATATCTTAGTGCGTTCCAAAATTTACATTAATTTTTGCAAAAGTAAATAATTTATCAATCCTTACATCAGTTATGGTTATAAATGTCCCCGAAAAATGCTTCAATATAAAGTACATAGAAAACATTTCGGTTCTTACGGAATCCAATAAACGGAAGATTGTTCCCCGAAGCACGGAATGCCACCAAAGTTACATCTGGCGTTACAATTCTTGGCAAGTCTGGTTTTATCATGCTACGTGGAATTTTTTCCATGCCTAATCCATGTCTGAAAGAATTTTCCACGCCTTTCCAACCAAGCTCTGAAATATCCTTCAATCTAAACAGAAAATCTCTAAGGAACTTTATGTCCTTGCAATCTTCTAACGATTTTTTCTGCAAATATTTGAAAGAAAAAACTGGTTCGTCGTAAAAGTTTATATCAATGCCATCAGGCAATGGCAACGGATTAAGAATGAATTCATTATCGCGTTTTTTCTTTGACATTGTTATTTCAGCCGTGTCAAAAAGAACTTTCTGATAGTTTCCTTGTCTATAACACTTCCAACACCTACCTGTACACTATTCCATGGAGCCTCGTTGTGTGTCATTTCCATAAGACCAACAGCCGAGTATGCAGAATACACGCGATATACCTCGTCGAACAAACGTTCCTCTACATCTTGCAACTTCACTATATTGGAACAATCAATATTCTCTATACCCTTTTTGCCGTATTCCTTGAATTCATCATAAACTCGCTGTACTACAGGACCATACATCCATGCTTCAATCTCATCATTAAACAATGGCTCATTGAAATATGCAAGATGAAACCCCTGTTCGTAATACAGCAATTTCTGAAGTTTCATATTGGATACCAACTCTCCGTTTTCATCCTCTATTCCCTTACTAATGATTTTCTTAGCTATTTCAATAACATCGTAAGTCATACTGAACCATTTTTCACAAAGGTACACAAAATTTACCTTTTGCAAAGATTTATTATCACTATTTTATACAAATTAAGTCTAACCCATCACTTCCTTTACCGATGCCTTAACTGCCTCAACAACAGTATGCATCTGCTCGTCGGTAAGGTCGTAAAATACAGGAAGACTTATTTCGCACTTGTAGTTATCGAACGCCTGCGGATAGTTTGACATTTTGTAGCCCAATCCGCTGTAGAACGACAGCAACGGCAATGGCTGGAAGTGAACATTCACAGCGACTTCGCGAGCGGTTATGCGACGGATGATTTCGTTGCGCTGTTCCTCCGATGCTCCATTTACACGAAGCAGATAGACGTGATACGATGTACGCTTGTCGGCAGTTTCGTAAACAGGAAGCACAAACCTATTGTCATCCTTGAACTGCGAAGTGTAAAAATCGAAGATTTTCTTGCGCTTCACAAGCGTATCGTCATCGTAACGAGCAAGTTCGACAAGTCCCATCGAAGCCATTATGTCGGTCATGTTCATCTTAAAGCCTGCAGTAATGACATCATATTTCCAACTTCCCTTCGACTTGGCTAGCGCATCCTTGTTTTGTCCGTGCAGCGAAAGCACACACAGGAACTTATATATCTCGTCATTGTCGAAAGGCTCAGGCAGATTGAAAATTACAGCACCACCTTCAGCCGTTGTCAAATTCTTAACAGCGTGGAACGAAAAAACGGTAACATCAGCCAAAGAACCAGTATGTTTTCCTTTGTACAGCGCACCTATGGAATGCGACGAATCGGCAAGCACCATAATTCTGCCAAGTTGGTGCTGGATTTCGTTATTAGCAGAAAATTCGCGAACTACAGAATCCTCTTTCACCAGCGACATTATCTCATCATAGTCGCACGGGAAACCAGCAATATCTACAGGCATAATAGCCTTTGTACGTGGTGTTATCGCTTCGCGAATCTTCTCTACGTTAACATTGAAATCGTCGGCATTGACATCAACCATCACTGGCGTTGCTCCGCAATGAACAACAACATTTGCAGTAGCACAATAAGTGTATGCAGGCACAACCACCTCGTCGCCCTGCCCTACGCCAAACCAGCGAAGAGCGATTTCAAGTCCTGCTGTTGCCGAATTGACACAAAGCGTTGATTTTCCGCCCGTATACTCAGTTAGACGTTTCTCAAAAAGTTTGGTCTTTGGACCAGTAGTTATCCAACCTGATTTCAGAGTATCAACAACTTCTGCAATAATCTTTTCGTCAATGCGTGGTGGAGAAAATGGTATCATCTTATTCTAAATTTTATCCAAAAAACAAATATGCAACAAAAATGGCGGCAATAATACCGGCAAGGTCGGCAATTAGTCCCGCAACGACCGCATAACGT
>CAJOEG010000170.1 GCA_905233405.1 uncultured Bacteroidales bacterium
GGCAAAAACGTGCAGTCGATGCTGAAATTGGGACGGGCTCAGGGTGCAGCCATCGCAGCGGGACTTCAACGCACAATACCTATATTTGAATATGCACCGCGAAAGGTAAAACTTGCAATCACTGGCAACGGTGCCGCCTCGAAGGAACAGGTAGCCGCAATGTTGCAGAAACTGCTGAAAATAGAGGAACTTCCCGAAAAACTTGATGCCACCGATGCCATTGCAATAGCCATGTGCCACTACTACCAGAAAGGCAGCATTGTGTCGGGCGAAAGTCCCTGCAAAAGTTGGAAGGAATATGCCGCTAAGAAGGGAATAAAGGTGTAAAAAAATCGTCATTCGTACTTCCTAAATCGTAAATAAAATTGTATCTTTGCCAAAACAATTTTATAAGAATATGACTATGAGACTATTACTTATCAGCAATTCGACGAATGCCGGCGAAGCATATCTCGACTATCCAAAGCACAACATTCACGATTTCCTTGGCGAAAAATGCGTTAAATGCCTCTTTATTCCCTACGCTGGCGTAACCGTAACCTGGGACGACTACGAGAAGAAGGTTAAGAACCGTTTCAACGAAGTCGGTCACGACATCGTTTCGATTCACCATTTCGATGACCCGGTAAAGGCTGTTGAGGAAGCAGACTGCATAGTAATCGGTGGCGGAAACACTTGGAAACTTCTGCACGATATGCACGCCAACAAACTCATCGAGCCAATACGCAAGAAAGTTCTTGGCGGAACACCATACATAGGCTGGAGTGCCGGGTCAAACGTAACCTGCCCAACCCTTATGACAACCAACGATATGCCAATTATCGACCCGCTTGGATTCGATGCGCTCAACCTCATCCCGTTCCAGATAAACCCTCACTACCTCGACAAGAAAGTTGAAGGTCACGGTGGCGAATCGCGCGAAGACAGGATATTGGAATTCATCGAAGTAAACCGCGACGTTTACGTTGCAGGACTTCGCGAAGGCTGTATGTTCGTTGTCGAAGACGACAAGATGAGAATAATCGGTCAGCGCAACCTCCGTCTCTTCAAGTATGGCGAAGAAACCCGCGAAATTGCTCCAACCGAGGACTTTACATTCTTACTGAAGAAATAAGGTATAAACAGTCATCCTACTAAAAATACGGATGACATTTGTTTTTCTCTACCATAAGCAACAAAGGACACTATTTGTTGTAATTGTATGGTATTGCTTAAGTTGTATAACGAACACCTTTGCAACCTAAAAACATAGTAGTAATGATAACCGAAAACACTAATATAGAAGCCTTTGCAATACATATTGTAGGTAGCAAGGCTGAAGACGAGGGTTATAGCCTGTCGAAATCGGTAATGGAAGTTGATGATGAAATGAAGGAAATATTGCGCGACTACTTCCTTTTGTCGTTTAAGTCGGACGAACTTTACAATTTCTACCACGACAGCGAATTGTCGTACAACGAGGTATGTGACTATGTAGCCAAGATTTTCGATGATAGTTCTCAGCTTTTCGAGCAGTCGGTAAACCTTACCAAGCACTTGTACGAAAAAAGTTCGCATCCCAACATCAAGTCGGGCGAATTTTATGTGGTGCTCTTCCGCGACTGCGAGGTCGATGGCGAGATTGTTGATGCCGTAGGTTTATTCAAGTCCGAAAACAAGGACACTTTCCTCAAGGTCAAGCGCGACGGCGAAAACTTTTGCGTCGAGTGTGACCGTGGCATCAACCCGCGAAAGATGGACAAGGGTTGCATAGTGTTCAACCACGAGCGCGAAAACGGCTTTGTGGTCAAGGTCATCGACAATACCAACCGCACCGAGGCGCACTATTGGACCGACGACTTCCTGCACATAAAGCAGCGTCAGGACAAGTATTACAACACCCAGAATGTGATGTCGATGTACAAGAACTTTGTCACCAAGGAAATGCCGCAACAGTTTGAGATGTCGAAAGCCGACCAGGCCGATCTGCTAAACCGTTCGGTAAAGTTTTTCAAGGAAAACGAAAACTTCGAGATGCAAAACTTCGAGGATTCGGTTATTCGTCAGCCAGAAGTAATACAACAGTTCCAGACTTTCAAGGATACCTTTTCGCGCGAAAACGACTTTGAAATCCCCGAAAGCTTCGACATTTCCGATTCGGCAGTTAAGAAGCAGAGCCGTGCCTTCAAGAGCGTCATCAAGCTGGACAAGAATTTCCACATCTACGTTCACGGCAACCGCAACCTTATAGAGCAGGGCGAGGATGAGAAGGGAAAGTTTTACAAGGTGTATTACAAGGAGGAGGAATAATAAATGGTCATTTCGGAAGCTAGTCGTAACACGCGATACGGAGCAGAGAGCGTTGTAAGCCACTCACTGAGCATGTCGAAGTGCGGCAATATACAAGGAGATTGCTCACTTCGTTTCGCGAGGCTGCAAGCAGCGTTCCGCATAAGCGAGTTCACACGACACGTTCCTTAGTTGGTTCACTCTGCTTTGTGGAATGACGGCATCGTTTTATCGGACAATGATAGTTTTTTCATAACTTTGCATAAAAATATTTTCAGCTTTGCCAGACATTATCGACACATATAAGACCATCGTTTCCAACTCGGAGGGCTTTTATTCCGAGAAGGGAAGCAAGTTCATATCGCTGGCATTTCCGGTGCGTACAGAGGATGAGGTAAGGGAAAACCTGCAGGCTGTGAAGAAAAAATACTACGATGCCCGCCACCATGTGTATGCCTTTGTGCTTGGCGACTATGGCGACACCTACCGCTGCAGCGACGACGGAGAGCCATCCAACAGTTCGGGTATGCCCGTGCTGGGACAGTTGCGTTCGTTTGGGCTTACATATACGATGATTGTCGTGGTTCGCTACTTCGGCGGGACAAAACTTGGCATCCCTGGACTTATAAACGCATACCGCACAGCTGCCGCAGATGCGTTGAACAATGCACAGATTGTGGAGGAGACGATTGACGCATCGTATTCGCTGACATTCACTTACGACGAGGTAAATTTTGTAATGAAATGCTTGAAGGATTTCGATGCAAAGATTGTTGCACAATATTTTACCGAGGATTGCCGTTTGGAATTTATGGTAAAGCTTTCGGCTGAGGCTCCGCTGGTCGAGGCACTGTCGAAGAATTACAAGGTTGGAATAAACAAAATGGACAATGGATAATTGACAATGGACAATTTGTAGCGGTGCAATGCATTGCGCCGCTACGGATTATCAAATAAAAACAAAAGGAAAATGGGAAGAAAATTTTCACGGTTCTTTATTCGCGGGTGGAACGTGGTGGAAGCCCCCGAAATGACTAAAGCCTTGGTCGTTATGGCTCCGCACACCAGTATGATTGACTTCATACATGGAAAACTATATTTTTCGAGCTGCGGCTACAAGCCAAAGTTCCTGATGAAAGCCGAAATGTTCAAATGGCCGCTGACGCCAATCCTGCGTGCTCTAGGTGCCGTACCTATCGACCGTAGCAAGAAGGTGGGACAAATACGTCAGGTTGTGGAGGCATACGAGAAAAACGACAACTTTATTCTCGTAATGTGCCCCGAAGGTACTCGCAAGAAGGTAAAGAACTGGAAGCGTGGATTCATAAAGATGGCCAAGAACGCCAATGTGCCTGTGTATTGCGGATTTATCGACTACAAGACACATTCGATGGGCATTAAGTGCGAACTCGACATGTCGGGCGACGACAAGGAGATTATGAACCGTGCGAAAGCGGTTTACGCACAAATGGAAGGTCGCCACAAAGGTTGTTTTGATGCTACACCCGATGAAAATTAGTCTTTTACAATTAGATACGCTTTGGAAGGATA
>CAJOEG010000171.1 GCA_905233405.1 uncultured Bacteroidales bacterium
GTTGCTCGAATGTATGGAGGAAAGACAAATTACTTCAGATGGTGTTACAATGCCAGTTCCAAGACCATTTATGATTATTGCAACTCAAAATCCTATCGAATATGAAGGTACTTTTTCTCTTCCAGAAGCACAACTTGATAGATTTTTTCTAAAAACATCTATTGGTTATCCTGATTTTGATTCTGAGTTTGCCATTTTAGATCAAAAAGATTCTCAAAAAGATAAATTGGTTAAGCCTCTCGAACCGCTACCTGATTTAATGGCTATAAGGGAATTTGTAGAAAATATCTATGTAGAAGAGGGTGTAAAAAAATATATTATTTCTCTTGTTAGAGCTACAAGAGAGGATTCTTCTGTTTTTTTAGGTTCCAGTCCAAGAGGTTCTATTGCTCTTCAACATGCTGCTAAAGCTGTTGCTGCAATAGAAAGAAGGGATTATGTAATTCCAGATGATGTTAAAAAAGTTGTTCATCCTATTTTAGAGCATAGAATCAGGTTATCTTATTCTGATTCTTCTTCTATTTCGTCATTTCTTGATAAGATCATGAATTCAGTATCTGTACCAACATAATTTTTTTCTTAAATAGCGAGAAATTGAAAATTATTTTTTTTGAGTGTTTAAGTTTTTGTTCCCTCCTTTTAGCAATTAAGCTCCCTCATAAATGAGGGAGAAAAAATATTGGGAGGGGTAGGGGGAGTTGATTCTTTATGAAAAAAATATTATTTGCACTTTCATTTATTTTTTTATTTGTTTTTATTTCGTATATGCCAGCATTTTCTGCATATAAACCACCAACATCTGATATAATAGTTTTTGTTGATATCGAAGGTGGAGTTAGAAAAGATATATCAGAAGCGAGTAAAGTTCCTCTCTTTTGTCTTTACAAAGATGGAAGATTGTTATATTCAACAATAGGAGAGGACAACTTAACATTTTTGATGGAAGCAAAATTGGATAGTGATGGTATTGATAGAGTTAAGAGTTTCTTTTCTTCATTTGAAGAATGGAACGATATTTATCTGTCGTGCGTTGTTAATCCCGACGATGCCGACTCAAAGTATAACCTGTATATCTTTGATGTAAATGGTAATGAAGGCCATATTGTAGTGTCGACTGATAATCAAATTACGCCGATACTCGCATATTCGTTCGATTGTCCCTTCAATCTTGACAATATGTCTCCAGGTCAGGCATCATACATTGGGTATTATAGCGCTGCTAACGATTATGCCGTGAAAAATTATGTAGAGCAAGGATTTGCGGAAGCCAATCGGGCCGAGTGGGAATACCTGATTACATTTGAGCCATACTCTAGGGCTACGCGTGATGTTGTGACTTCTCCCATATTGCTTGATGGCATTCAATGGAGTCAGGAATGGCCTTATAATTCGATGTGCCCTAGCGTAACAGGTGGTGATGCATCTTACAACGGACATGCTCCTGTGGGACCTACTGCCATGGCAATTTGTCAGATTATGAAGTATTGGAACTGGCCATTTACTGGTTCTGGCTCTTATACACATTCTAGTAATGCAAATGGCGGACATGGTAATATAACGGTCAATTTCGGAAACGAAACATACGGGTGGTATTCGATTCTTGACACTCGTGTGCTATCATGTCGGAGTTGCCCTTAAAATGTCGTGGTCGGCAGACGGTTCTGGTGCAGACGTTTCGGAAATTCCTACTGCATTGAAAAATTATTTCAAATATTCTACCGATGTTGTACTTGCGCAAAGAACCTCATATACCGATGACGAATGGAGCACTATGCTAAAGGCGCAGATTGACCAGAAGTTCCCGATGGTATATTCTGGCACATCACCGGACCTTGGCAACAATGTATGGACTTGCGACGGCTATCAGATAAATGGTGATGTAGAAAAATTTCGCATGGAATGGGGCTGGGGTGGTACTGGCGACGGTTACTATACTCTTGACAATTTATTGCCGTCCGCAATGGCTGGCATGTCTAGCTTTTCCGAAGAGCAGCAGGCTGTGATAAACATACATCCCGACGATACATTTTCTACTTGCCAGTCAACTACAATAATAGGTACTTCGGGCTCTTTTGATGACGGAAGCCGTGCATACGATTATTCAAACGGCTGGGACTGCTCCTATACCATAAAGTCAACAGAAAACGGAACAAGCGAATGCCCGCCGTATGTTAATCTTGGATTCAGTAAATTTAATTTGTCGGATGGCGACATTGTGTATATTTATGACGGAGACGAAACCTCTTCCGATATTATTGCAATCTACGACAACGCCAATCCTCCCAGTGGCACAATAATGTCGTCCACGGATGTTGTCTCAATAAAATTCCATACTGACGAGCAGAATGTCTCTGATGGGTGGCGGCTTAATTATAATATGAGCAGTAGTAATGACCCCTATATCATAACTGCGGTATCATCCAATCAGAACAAGGGGTCTGTAAGCGGAGGCGGCAATTATTCGTGCGGAAATACAGTGACACTTATGGCGATTCCATACGATTGTTATCGGTTCAAGGAATGGAGTGACGGCAGCACTAATAGTACACTCGTTGTAAATGCATCAAGAAATGCCACATATATTGCTTATTTCGAGTTTTTTAATGGGGAAAGCGGTGAAATTGTTTCTGATCGTGTTCAATTCTGTGGTTTTGATGCCGAGTTGAGTGCGACTCCTGTCGAAATAAGCGAAGGCCTTTGGTCTTCTGCCAATCCCGAGGTAATTTCGTTCGACGATCCGTCAAATTATAATACGACGGTGCGTTGCAATGGCGAAGCCGATTATCCTTACATGATATTCTGGACCATCACTGATGGTGAGTGTAGTGAAACGGATACTATAGCTCTAAAATTCGGAGCCTCTCCTGTCCAAACAATCGACACCACAGTAAACAATTTTGTCACTATCGGCGACCACACGTTCTATTCTACGGGAAACTACAGATTTGCTATACCAGTAGAAATCGGTTGCGATACAATTGTGAACTTGCAGCTTCGTGTCCTTGCCGAACCAGTGTACGACATTGGTCCTAACCCGACAAAGAGCCTTCTCAACATCAATTCCGACGGCTTCATTTCGGCAGTTGAGTTCTATTCCGTTACGGGACAGTTCGTTATGCGTAAGGAAGTAAATGGCTACGAAGCGGAATTCGATATGGAAGGACTTGTGGATGGGGTGTATATTTTAAGGATTTACGGTGAAGAGAGCAGTCTTCCGTCGGTGTATAAGGTTGTAAAGGAGTAGGAAATGAGAAAGAATGGCGTTTTATGATTTATTTCTACAGTTTTTGTATCTTTGTAGCCTAATTTTGAAAGTAATCGAATGAGAAAACTATTTACAATAATACTTTTCGCCATTGTCTGTAATTATGCAATGGCTTACGGCTTTTCAGCCGTATGCGGTACAGGACAGACCTTGTATTACAACATTACATCCGATGTAGAACCATATACCGTGGAAGTGACAAGTGAAAATACTGATGATCCGTATTACACTACTTATCCTACAGGCGATCTTGAAATCCCAGAAACGGTTGAGTATAATAGTATTACATATTCTGTTGCAGGCATTGGCAATTATGCATTTAGGGGATGTTCAGGACTGACATCAGTTGCGATACCAAATTCTGTTACGAGCATTAGTGATGATGCATTTTCTGATTGCAGCGGACTGACAGAGGTTACAATCCCCAATTCCGTTACGAGCATTGGTTGGGATGCATTTTATAGCTGTAATAGTTTGCAAGGCAACGAATATGGCAATGCATATTATTTAGGTAATGAAGATAATCCATTTTTTGTATTGTATAAGGCTGTCTCCACAGAAATAACATCCTGCAGTATTAACACCAACTGCAAGTTTATTTATGGTTCAGCATTTTTCGGTTGCAGCGGACTTGAAACGATAGTTGTAGAATCGGGAAATGCCACATACGATTCGCGGGATTATTGCAATGCAATAATTGAAACAGCTACAAACACATTGCTTGTTGGTTGCAAGAATACAATCATTCCCAGTTCGGTCACAAGCATTGGCGGTTCTGCATTTTCTGGTTGTAGCGGACTGACATCGGTTACAATCCCCAATTCTGTTACAAGCATTGGCAGTTCTGCATTTTATGGTTGCAGCGGACTGTCTGGCGAATTAACTATTCCCGATTCAGTAACAAACATTGGCTATATGGCATTTGGTGGTTGTAATGGACTGACCTCGGTAACAATCGGCAATTCGGTAACAAGCATTGGCGGTGAGGCTTTTGCTTTTTGCAGTAGTCTAACAACGGTCAACTTTAATGCAACTAATTGTACTAGTATTGGATTCGGATTACCTCCATTTATTGAATGTTATGCTTTGACAACATTGAATATTGGCGAAAATGTAACCAACATTCCTAACAAGGCATTTTTACAATGTACGCATCTAGAGTCATTGACAATACCAAATTCAGTTACGAGCATTGGCAGTGAGGCATTTTATGGTTGTAGCAGTCTGACATCTGTTACAATCCCTAATTCGGTAACAGAAGTTGGCGATGCAGTATTTGGGAATTGTAGATTGACAGAACCTGTATATAATACAACATGGTTCATTTATTTTCCTAATGGATATACTACAGAATACTCTATTCCCAATGGAATACAAAAAATTGCAGGTTATGCATTTTATGAATGTAGCGGACTTACATCGGTTACAATCCCCAATTCTGTTACGAGCATTGGCGAGGATGCTTTTTCTTGGACTGGTTGGTACAATAATAAGCCCGATGGCATTCTGTATTTGGATGGTTGGTGTTTGGGATATAAGGGCGATAGCCCGACGGGAACTTTAACAACAGCAGAAGGAACAAAGGGAATTGCAAATGTTGCATTTGAAGGTTGCAGTGGACTAACATCGGTTATAATCGGCAATTCTGTGACAAGTATTGGACAATATGCATTTTTTTGGTGCACTGGACTGACATCTGTTACAATCGGCAATTCTGTTACGAGTATTGGTGCCAGTGCATTTGAAGATTGCAGGCGACTTGCATCAGTTACAATCGGCAATTCTGTTGAAAATATTGGTGCTATCGCTTTTGATGGTTGCGAAAATATCACGGATATATACATATTGGCCGATACACCGCCATTTCTTGATGATGAAGATTCATTTACTGACACAACTTACACAACGGCAACATTATGGGCACCTTGTGGATTTGCGGATAGTTATGCTTCTACAGATGTTTGGTCTAATTTTACAAATATCCAAGAACGTCGTCCCTATGTGCTTCATATAGAAAGTTCAAATCTAGCAATGGGAACGACAAATATTACGCATCAACCCGATTGTACTGATGGTATGGCTATAATAGAGGCGGCACCCAACCAAGGCTACCAATTTGTTTCACGACGGCAACACCAACAATCCACGTACGATTATCGTTACAAGCGACACTACTTTTGTGGCAAACTTCGAGGCAAATACCTACAACATCACCGTCCTTTCAAACAACGATGCATACGGCATGGTTTCAGGTGGTGGCACCTACGATGAAGGCGCAGAAATTACGCTTACTGCTATTCCATACGATAGCTTCCATTTTGTTGACTGGAATGATGGCAACACCGACAATCCACGAACTATTGTTGTCTCTAGTGATTCGACTTTTGTGGCGAACTTTGAACCAGCAGAGGTTGTAATCTCAATAACTGCTCCTGTTAACGGAAGTACGATTTACACTTCGTCGGTAAGTGCAACCGTTGAGGTGTTCAACTTTGAGGTTGGCATCGATGGCAACATTTCTTTTGCAATCGACGATGAAGAAGCGATTATAGGAACTGAAACTTCTCATACTTTCAACGACCTTACAAATGGACAGCATACTATCACGGCAAGCCTTGTTGCAACCGACCAGAGCATAGTTGCAACAACTTCAACGACATTTACCGTAAATCTAGTAGAACCTGCTTATACTGCAATAAGCGACATTCAATATACTGCCGACAATAGCGGAGATTCTCCTTTGAGCAACCAGACCGTTTGGGTAAGAGGAATAGTCACCGCACTCGACAGCGACAATTTCTATATTCAGGATGCCGAAGCTGCATGGAGCGGACTTTACATATATAATACTAATTCGTCTCAGACTCCTTCTATCAACGACAGTGTTGTAGTTACTGGTACAATATCAGAAAACTATGGTCTTACAGAACTCATTTCAACTGAAATCATAAACAAGGGTTCATCAGCTCCTATAAACGGACTTACACTTGCAAGCATCAGTGAAATAGGTGAGGCATACGAAAGCGTACTTGTAACAGTAACAGGAACATGTACCAACATTGGCGGAACAAAGAAGTGGACAATTAGCGACGGAACTTCAATTGTAGTATTCGGTCTTACCTACACTCCTACAGTGGGTACATCTTATACGGTAACAGGTATTGTTGACTGGCTCGGAACCGATGGTTTTTGGGAACTCAAGCCACGCTATGAAAACGACATCGTTGTACTTACAGAATCATCCTATACCATCACCGTCCTTTCAAACAATGATGCATACGGTATGGTTTCGGGCGGTGGTACTTACGAAGAGGGATCTTCTGTTGTAATTTCAGCAATGCCTTACGAAGGCTACCGTTTTGTGCAGTGGAACGATGGAAACACAGACGATATGCGCACAATCACGGTTACAAGCGACAGCACATTTGTGGCAAACTTCGAGGCGGAACAAGCACAACAATACACAATTACTGTTCTCTCAAGCAACGAAGCATACGGCTCCGTTTCGGGTAGCGGAACATACTACGATGGTGATACTTTGGCAATCTTTGCAATGCCAAATGACGGTTATAACTTTGTTTCGTGGAACGATGGCGACGAGTCCAGTCCGCGAACTATTGTGGTTACAAGCGACTCCACTTTTATTGCCGATTTCGTTAAGTGCGAAATAACATACGCCATCGATACTGTGGTAAACAATTTTGTCACCGTTGGCGACCACACATTCTATTCCACTGGCAACTACACATTTGCCGTATCGCACGAAACTGCTTGCGACACCATTTACGACATACGCCTTCG
>CAJOEG010000172.1 GCA_905233405.1 uncultured Bacteroidales bacterium
GCGACACCGAGGACGAGGATTTCCGTCCAGTAATACGCACTTCGTTCAAGGAGGATGTGTCGGCTATAGTTTTCACTGCCGACAATAAGAATGTGTATGCCATCACAAACCTTGGTCGCGACAAGTCGGCTCTTGTGCTGATGAATCCTGCTACAGCCGAGGAACTTGAGGAAATCTTTACAAATGATCGCTATGACATTTCCGGTGTTGGGTGGTCGAATCTGCGTAAAAAGTTGACATCGGTTTCGTATGCAGGACACAAGGACACTGTCCGCCATTTCTTTGATGCCGAGGCTGAACGCATAAACGAACGTCTGAAAAAGGCTTTCCCCGACCATAAGTTCGGTACGGCAGCGACTAACAAGGCAGAGGATATGCGTATTATATATGTCGGCAACGACCGTACCCGTGGCGCATACTACCTTTACGATGTCAAGGCCGACAAGATAAGCAAGATTGCAGACCTTTCGCCGTGGCTGAAGGAGGAGGAATTGTCGCCTATGCTGCCTGTTGTTTACACGTCGCGCGACGGCTTGCAGATAGAAGCCTATCTTACCTTGCCTAACGGTTATTCGCTCGAAACAGCAAAGAATCTCCCTGCGGTAGTTATTCCTCATGGCGGTCCGTGGGCGCGCGACTACTGGGGCTACGATTCGGAAGTTCAGTTTCTTGCAAACAGAGGATATGCTGTGTTTCAGATGAATTTCCGTGGGTCTACAGGTTTCGGTCGCAAGTTCAAGGAACTATCGTACAAGCAGTGGGGACAGGCAATGCAGGACGACATTACAGATGGTGTTATGTGGTTGATTGACAAAGGATATGTTGATTCGAAACGCATTGCCATTTACGGTGGCAGCTATGGCGGTTATGCCACTTTGCAGGCTTTGGTAAAAACGCCAGAGCTATTTGCCTGTGGCGTTGATTATGTTGGTGTTTCCAATCTTTTCACATTCCTGAATACCATTCCTCCATATTGGAAGCCAATGCTTGAAATGAAGTACGAGCAAGTTGGCAATCCCGATGCCGACAAGGAGATGCTTGCGGCAAATTCACCCGCTTTGAATGCCGAAAAAATTGTACGTCCGTTGTTTATAGCGCAGGGAGCAAACGACCCGCGTGTTAACAAGGCAGAATCCGACCAGATGGTTGAGGCATTGCGAAAAAGAGGCGTAGAAGTTGACTATATGGTTAAGGACAACGAAGGTCACGGATTCCACAACGAAGAAAACCGTTTCGAATTTTATCACGCAATGGAGAATTTCTTGGCAAAATATCTATAGGAGGCTTTTTAAATATTTCTCTTCTCATATTCGCAGATAAGCCCTTCTGCACTTCGTGCGCTCAGTTTCAGCCATTGAGCGAGAAGCCCTGTCCTCTCCTCCTGTGACAAATGCCAGTCAATGTCCGAGTTTCTTAATTTCGACGTCAGCTCGTATAGACAAAGTGCCGCCGATACCGAAATGTTGAAACTTTCTGTGAAACCGTACATTGGAATCCTGACAAATTCATCGGCATTGTCCATTACTATGTCCGAAAGCCCTGGCTTTTCCGAGCCGAAGAATAGGGCGAATTTGCCTTTGGTAATGTCAAAATCTTTT
Source organism: uncultured Bacteroidales bacterium (assembly GCA_905233405.1). Classification (GTDB taxonomy): domain Bacteria; phylum Bacteroidota; class Bacteroidia; order Bacteroidales; family ML635J-15; genus Bact-19. The sequence goes on from CAJOEG010000172.1 coordinate 1,599, forward strand.
ATCAAGACATCGTTTGTGTGTGGAGTAGTGGCGACAATCCTATATCCAGCATTACGTATTGCCTTGATTGCATCTAAGGTATTGTTTTCCTTCTGGTTGTATCGGGTAATGCTCAGCCATTGCGACGAACCCATTGCCACATCCTTGTTTTCCATATAGCTGTAGCGGTTTTCGATGAAATTTACGTTTTGTATGCCAAAGCAATCGCAACTACGCAACACGGCCGAAGCATTATGTGTCTGGAAAATATCTTCCAGCACAACCGAGATATAACTGGTGCGTTCGTCAAGGACTTTGTTAAGAATTAACAGCCTTTCCTCTGTCACATAATTTGTAAGCAGTTTTATTATTTCTTGTGCTTCCATAATGAAAAAAGGGAACATTATGTCCCCCTTTTAATGTCGTTTTTGCAAAGCGGCTTATTTTTTCTTGGTGTTAACAGCCTTCTTAAGAGTTGCACCTGCTGAGAACTTAACTACGTTCTTTGCCGGAATCTTAATTACTTCGCTTGGCTTCTGTGGATTGTGACCAGTCCTAGCAGCTCTCTTTGATACGCCAAATGAACCGAAACCAATGAGTGTCAACGATTCACCTTTCTTTAAGCATTCCTGTGTGCTTTCCATGAAAGCATCCAATGCGCGCTTTGCGTCAGCCTTTGTCATGCCTGCCTTTGCAGCCATCTTTTCAATTAATTCTACTTTGTTCATCTTAAAAATTTTTTGTGTTTGATACTAATAGATATTTTTGAGCAAAAGTATAAAAACACTTAATACCTCCAAACATTTTTATAAGATAAAATGCAAATTGTTAATATCTTGTACATTTTGTTAATAACTGCGGCTCCTTTTCGTCGATTTTTGCCGAAGACCCTCTGTGTTAACGAACTTTGCCGTTGTTCACAATTATAAACAAAATTTGTTAAAAAATTGATTGATTGGACTTGTCTATGTCAGCGGAAATTTGTAATTTAGCAACAATTTTGTGCAAAACACAAGGATTTGATTATAAGAATATTAGAAATAAATTGAGATAGAAAATGCTTGAAGAAGAAGGAAGAGCAAAGATAATTTCGATAAGTGTCGAAGATGAAATGAAGTCGGCATACATCGACTATTCAATGTCTGTAATAGTTTCGCGTGCATTGCCGGATGTTAGGGACGGTCTGAAACCCGTTCAGAGAAGAATCCTTTTTGGTATGGAAGGTTTGGGGCTTGCTCCGGGTAAGCCTCACAAGAAATCAGCGAGAATTGTCGGTGAAGTAATGGGTAAGTACCATCCTCACGGCGACTCGTCTGTATATTTTGCAATGGTAAGGCTCGCCCAGAACTGGGTTATGAGATATACTTTCGTTGATGGTCAGGGTAACTTCGGTTCGGTTGACGGCGACAGCCCTGCAGCTATGCGTTACACCGAGGCCCGTTTGTCGAAGATTTCCGACGAAATGATGGCCGATATGGACAAGGAAACCGTTGATTTTGTAAACAACTTCGACGATTCTCTGCAGGAACCGAGCGTTTTGCCGACAAAAATTCCTAACCTTATAGTCAATGGTGCAAACGGTATCGCCGTAGGTATGGCTACCAACATGGCACCGCACAATCTTGCACAGACAATTGATGCAACTGTTGCTTATATAGACAATCCAGAAATAGAAGTCGATGAACTTGGAAAGATAATCCAGGCTCCCGATTTCCCGACAGGTGGTATTATATATGGTATCGACGGCGTTCGCGAGGCATACGCTACAGGTCATGGACGCGTTGTCATCCGCTCGAAGACCGAAATAGAGACTTCGGAACGCGGTCACGAACGCATCGTAGTTACCGAAATCCCATATATGGTCAACAAGGCAGAACTTATCAAGCATATTGCAAACCTTGTAACCGACAAGAAGATTGAAGGTATTTCTAATGTCAACGACGAATCAGACCGCCGCGTTGGTATGCGTATCGTTATCGACATTAAGCGTGATGCAGTTGCCAATGTTGTACTCAACAAGTTGTTCAAATACACCGAATTGCAGTCGTCGTTCAGCATCAACAATATAGCACTTGTAAAGGGTCGTCCAATGGTGCTCAACCTCAAGGATTTGATTCACTACTTTGTTGAACACAGGCTTGATGTTGTTACCCGTCGTACCGAATTTGACCTTCGCAAGGCAGAGGAACGTGCACACATCGTTCAGGGCTTAATAATAGCAAGCGACAATATATCAAGTCGTCGGACAATCCTACCGAAGCAAAGGAAAGATTGATGCAGCGTTTCTCGCTCTCAGAAATTCAGGCATCGGCAATCGTTGAAATGCGTCTCCGCCAGTTGACCGGTCTCGAACAGGAAAAACTTCGTGCCGAGTACGAAGAATTGATGAAGCGCATCGAATACTTGAAGGAATTGCTTGCTAGCGTCGAGATGAGAATGCAGGTCATCAAGGACGAACTTCTTGAAATCAAGGAAAAGTATGGTGACGAACGCAAGACCGAAGTGGTTTACGCTTCCGAAGACATGAATCCGGAAGATTTCTACGCAAACGAAGAGGTTGTTATCACAATTTCGCACCTCGGATACATGAAGCGTACTTCGTTGTCGGAATTCAAGTCGCAGAATAGAGGTGGTGTCGGTTCCAAGGGAACGGCAACACGTGACGAGGACTTTGTGGAACACATGTTCGTTGCCACGATGCACAATACCTTATTATTATTTACAAAGCTCGGAAAGTGCTACTGGCTCAAGGTTTACGAAATTCCAGAAGGCACAAAGACGTCGAAGGGCCGTCACATCCAGAATATTATTAACATCGACAAGGAAGACGAGGTAAAGGCTTACTTGAATGTGAAGTCGTTAAAGGATGTTGACTACATCAACAGGACATACGTTGTGATGTGTACTCGTAACGGTGTGTTCAAGAAGACTTTGCTCGAGGAATATTCACGTCCGCGCCAGAATGGTGTCAACGCTATCAATGTCCGCGAAGGCGATATGCTTCTCACGGCATCGCTCATCGAGGATGTGGAAGGCGAAGCTCCGACCAATGTTATGATTGGCGCTTACGGAGGCAAGACAATCCGCTTCCCGCACGACATTGTCCGTCCGATTGGTAGAACGGCAACGGGTGTCAAGGGTATAACCTTGGACGATAACGATTATGTAATAGGTATGATTACCGTCCGTCCGGAACAGGATGTGCTTGTAGTTTCCGAAAACGGTTATGGCAAGCGTTCGAGTATCGAGGACTACCGCGTTACAAATCGTGGCGGTAAGGGTGTTAAGACCTTGAATGTCACCGAAAAGACAGGCAACCTTATCAGTGTAAACGCCGTTACCGACAACGACCACCTGATGATTATCAACCGTTCGGGTATAACAATCCGTCTGGCTGTTGATACATTGCGCGTTATGGGACGTGCAACTCAGGGTGTTCGTCTGATAAATCTCCGCGATGGTGATATTATTGCCTCCGTTGCAAAGATTGAAGGTGGTGCCGAGCTTGAACGTATTGCCGAGGAAGAAGCAGCAAAGATTGCACAGATGGAAGCCGAGGCTGATGGCATTGTAGAGCCTGTAAACGAGGAACTTCCGCAGGAAGAGAATAATGGTGCGGAAATTGTAGAGAAAGATAACAACGAGAATACAAACGAATAGTTGAATAACAATTAAATTTTAAGATTATGAAGAAGTTTTTTTTAATAGGTGTCGCATTGGTTATGGCACTTTCGATGAGTGCTCAGAAGCAGATGTTGACAAGCGCGTGGAGCTATCTGAAGGATGGTTACCTAGATGACGCAAAGAAGGCAATTGACAAAGCCGAATTAAATCCACAGACAGCTGATAGTTATAAGACGTTCTGGTTCAAGGGCAATATTTATCTTGCTTTGTCAACAACCAAAAACAAAAAGTACCAGGCATTGTGTGACAATTGCATTGATGTAGCATACGACTCGTATATGAAGGCGTTGAAGTTAAATTTCGTAAAACCTGAGCATAAGGACATTGATTTCACAACTCAGATGGGTTTGATGAAATTCGTTAGCGTTCTTCAGGAAGGCAATGAATCGTATTTTGAAAGTTCAGAGGCCTTGATGGAGATTCTTGCCGAAAAGTTCCCAGAAATGTCGAGAGTTTACAAGGCAAAAGGCGAAGAAGCTTGGCGTTCAAACGATTTCGAGTCTGCTTACAACCAATGGAGTAGAGCATCTGGTATTCCATCATTTGCAGGTCTTGACACTACCATATATTATTATACCTCGTTGGCAGCAATGAGATGCAAGAAGTATGACGAAGCAATCGAGATTTGCGACATGCTTATAAAGATGGATTACGGTATGGACAATAAGGAAAGAATTTCTGTTTACCAGAACTTGTCGATGGCATTGAAGGAAACTGGCGATACAACAAGAATGCTTAAGGTTCTTGATGAAGGTATCAAAAAGTTCCCGAACGACAACTATCCGCTTGTAATCGAAACTTTCAACTACTATGTAGGCTCTGGTAATTCGGAGAAGGCAAAGGAATATATAAACATGGCAATGGAGAATGATCCCAACAATGCACAGTTCCTTGTAATTCGTGGTACATTATCGCAGGAAATGAAAGACAATAAGTCAGCAGAGGCAGATTTCACAAAGGCTCTTGGAATCGATCCAAACAATTACGATGCGATTTATGGTCTTGGCGCTTTGTACATCAATACTGCTGCTGACACTTTGGAATGGGCAGAAAAAAATGTCCCTCCTACCGATTTTTCAACTTTTGAAAAATACCAGGAAATTGCAAAGGAATATCAGACCAAGGCTTTGCCTCACCTTGAAAAGGCATTGACAATAAAGCCAAACGACTTGCAGGTACTTCAGATTCTGAAGGAATTGTACTACAAGACTGGCAAATACGAGGAAAGCCAGCAGATGGGCGCAAGAATCAAGGAGCTAACAGAATAAGTCGACTATATTTGATATAAACGGAGAATGCATTTTGCGTTCTCCGTTTTTTGTCTTAGAATAACCTATAACTTTCTGATTCAAATATTAATTTAGCCTGATATCGCGATGAATATGCGAAATAATGGTAAGAGTTTCCGAAGGTGTAAGATTTGCAATCTAAAATTGTAACCTTTAGCTCAACGAAGTTTATTCGTAAATATTTCTTACATTTGCGGTCCAATGAAATTGTCGGTCGTCATAGTAAACTACAATGTGAAGCACTTTCTTGAGCAGTGCCTGAACTCGGTTGCTGCAGCTGCAAAACATTGTGAATCAGAAGTTTTTGTCGTTGACAACAATTCTGTTGACGGTTCGTGCAATATGCTCCGCGAGAAATTTCCGTGGGTAAAACTTATCGAAAATAAGAAGAACTACGGCTTTTCATACGCCAACAATCAGGCAATACGCGAATCATCCGGCGAATACGTGCTTCTGCTCAATCCCGATACGGTAATTGAAGAAGATACGCTGAAGTCGGTTTGCGACTTTATGGACACTCATCCCGATGCCGGCGGACTTGGAGTGAAGATGATTGACGGCAAAGGACGTTTTCTGCCCGAATCAAAGCGTGGCTTACCTACGCCGAAGGTTGCTTTCTACAAGATTTTCGGTCTGTCGAAACTTTTCCCGAAGTCGAAAAAGTTTGGTAAATATCATCTTACATATCTCGACAAGGACGAAATCCATAAAGTCGATGTACTGTCGGGGGCATTTATGCTTCTGCGTGCCGAGACCTTGAAGAAAGTCGGGCTGCTCGATGAGACATTTTTTATGTATGGCGAGGACATTGACCTTTCGTACCGCATTACTTTGGGAGGTTACAACAACTATTATTTTCCCAAGACGACAATCATACATTACAAGGGTGAAAGTACCAAGAAGGGCAGTGTAAACTATGTGGTTGTGTTCTACAATGCGATGAAGATTTTTGCCCGCAAGCATTTCTCCGAAGGTG
>CAJOEG010000173.1 GCA_905233405.1 uncultured Bacteroidales bacterium
CTTCATAATCAGATAAGGTTTTCTTTAACCACAAATAGCAATTACTTCTAATAAAATACTCTCTAATGGTTTCTTCACTTACAGGATATGGACAATCCAAAAAACCTAAAGAAGAATCATCATCCAATTCTGGCTTAGGTGTATTCGGGAAATCATAAGAGAAAAGCACCTTAAAATTCGGTATAAATCTTTCGTAAACATCTTTGCTCCAATGTCTATTGGCAAGATTGGCATTCGGGGTCAATGTTGCTTTCGAGCAGCCATCGTCCGCCCTTGAATTCCAGCGCATCGTACGACATATCGGGACCGTAGTACTGGTACATATCCTTGAATCTGTCTTCGGCGGGAGAGAGGTGGTCGATTATAATCATCTTGTGCTTTTCGTTGTAACGAAGGAGCATAGTGGCCCTGTCTGCGTATTCGAAGATAAGGCGGCTTGAAATCACCCTGTTGGCCTTGAACATTTTCTTTTCAAATACGGGAATACCCCTTTTTGTGAATGCGAGCACTTCCACAATCTTTCTGTTTATGAGTTTGTCGGCGCCATCCCAGCCGATGAGCGTGTAATATGTTCGTGAGTTCCAGTTGTTTGTAATGCATTCGTAGTATATGCATCCGTACCATTCTGAAGTTGTGTAATATTCAAGGTCTTTGCTCGGCGCAATGTTGTTTTTGTTGCGCTTGTCTTGAAGTCCGTATACGTTTATTTTTCCACCGGCCTTCTGTTGTACGAATCCGAAATATTTGAACGAACCATCAGTGTAGCAAAGGTTCCACGTGTAGATTCTGAGAGCGTTGTCGCTTGACTTGAGGCAAGAAAGGTTTTTTACGGTGTCGATTGCGTGTTCAAAAGAACCTGCAGTGTGTAGAAACTTGTTCAAGGTCTCTGTAATCTCGTTGTTCAGGTCTTCCTTTTGGGCGTCTGTTCTTGCCTGTATTACTTCAACGAAAAGGCTGTTGAGGGTGTCAACTACCGGCTTGAAGTTCGGGTCGTTCTTTGAATTTGCAAGGAACGGCGTGACTATCAGTAATATGACGAACAATACCTTTTTCATTTCAATAGTAAAATTTGACAAAGGTAGTGTAAAAAACGAATATGCAAAAAAAATATTGCTGAGGGAGGTAATTTTTTTGAGAAATGCAGTTTGCTGCTAACGGAAATTTTGAAAATTTGTTGGAAATATTCTTGTTTTTTTGAACCCATTCAACCAGTTGCTGTTATTTTTTATTAACAATGCAAATATTATTTTGATATTCAAAGCGATAAATGGTGAAAAAAAATATTTATTGCTTTTGTCACAAGAAACAAAAGCAGTAACTTGCAATGCTAAATTTTATGTGTAAGAGGTATGGCATTTTTTTCGTTTTTACAGCAGGAGATCGCTATGGATCTCGGAACTGCAAACACCATCATAATTCACAACGACAAGATTGTCGTTGACGAACCTTCAATTGTAGCTATCGAGGAGAAAACAGGAAAACTTGTTGCCGTGGGGCACAAGGCTCGCCAGATGCAAGGCAAGACGCACGAAGGTTTGAGGACGATACGGCCGTTACGCGACGGTGTAATCGCCGACTTCAACGCTGCCGAGTTGATGATTCGTGGAATGATTAAGATGGTGAACAAGAATAGGAATTGGATAAACCCCTCGCTGAAGATGGTCATCGGAGTGCCGTCGGGTAGCACTGAAGTTGAACTTCGTGCAGTACGCGACTCGTCTGAACACGCTGGCGGACGCGAGGTTTATATGATATACGAACCTATGGCTGCCGCAATCGGTATCGGTATGGACGTCGAGGCTCCGCAGGGAAATATGGTTGTCGATATAGGTGGTGGTACAACCGAAATCGCAGTCATTTCGCTTGGAGGAACAGTGGAGAAGGAGTCGGTTCGTACTGCAGGCGACGACTTTACCAACGACATCATGGAGTATATGCGCCGTCAGCACAATATCAGGGTTGGTGAAAGAACCGCAGAGTCGATAAAGATTAACGTTGGTGCTGCAATTCCAGAACTCGACAATCCACCGGCTGAATTTATCGTTCGTGGACCCCACCAGATGACAGCATTGCCGCTTGAAATTCCAGTTTCACATCAGGAAATCGCTCACTGCATCGACCGTTCCATCTCGAAGATTGAACAGGCTCTGATGTCGGTGCTTGAAAAGACTCCACCAGAGCTTTACGCCGACATATATAATAAAGGTATTTTCCTTACTGGTGGCGGTGCGTTGTTGAGAGGACTCGACAAACGTCTGTCCGACAAGACTAACATTCCGGTTCACGTATCCGAGGACCCGTTACACGCAGTTGCACGCGGTACAGGCATAGCCTTGAAGAATGTTGACAAGTTCCAGTTCTTGCTGAGATAACTGCGATGAGAAATCTGCTCGACTTTGTCGTTAAATACGCATATTTCATTCTCTTTATACTGCTCGAGGTCTTGTGCCTCGTGCTGTTTTTTTCGTCAAATCCATTTCAGAGGTATGGCTTTGCCTCTTCCGCCAATGTGGTTACTGGTGCAATTGCCGAAAAATGGGCTGGCGTTGTGCAGTATATGAACTTGTCGGAAGAAAACGAAGCTTTGAAAAAGGAAAATGCCGACTTGCGCAACCGTCTCGAGGCATATAGGCGTAGCAGTATTCCCGTGCTTGGGAAAAAGGGGTTTGAATATATTCCAGCTTCTGTAATTTCGGCGACAACCAACAGAGAGAAAAACACCATAACTGTAAATGCAGGTAGCAATGCAGGTATTGAAAACGAGATGGGTGTTATCGGTCGCGATGGTGTGGTTGGAATTGTAAGTTCGGTATCTGACAAGTACGCTGTCATTATGCCAATCATTCATCCCGATGCGCGAATAAGCGTAAAACTTGCCGAAAATGGATATTTTGGTTCTTTGTCGTGGAATGGACGCGATGTAAGGGTGGCAACTTTTTCTGAAGTACCTGGTTATGTGGATGTCAGAATCGGTGATGAAATTGTAACGAGTGGATTCTCTGCAATTTTCCCCGAAGGTATTCCTGTAGGTTATGTCAAGAGCTTCGAGAAGGACCTTTCTACCGACTTCTATACTATTGACGTGGAATTATACACTGATTTCCATAACATTAAGTATGTATATGTAATAAGGAACAACAACAAGGAGGAACTGAAGGCTTCCGATGATAAAGCGCAGAAAAAGAAATGATTGAGAAACTTAAATACATATTGTACTTTATCATCTTGCTGCTTGTGCAGACGCTGATTCTCGACCAGATTTGCGTTAGCGTGTATGTCAATGCTTTCGTCTATATCCTGTTCATTATGATGTTGCCGATTGAAACAAACAAGTATCTTATGCTTCTGCTCGGACTTCTGATGGGATTGTGCGTTGACCTTTTCGGTTCAACCTTGGGACTTCACGCGTCGGCGGGACTGCTGGTGGCGTTTGTGAGGACGTTTGCCCTTGACCTTTATTCTCCGCACGACGGATACGAGTCGAACAAACAGCTTAATGTACGCAACTATGGCTACTACTGGTTCTTTAGGTATGCCATAACACTAATCTTAATTCACCACATTTGGATATTCTTCCTTGAAAGTTTCAGTTTCGCAAACATACTGTTTACCTTGGCTAAGGTCGGTGTGAGCTCGCTGACTTCGCTTGCTGTCATTATGCTGTTCCATCTTTTGCTTATGTCGCGGAAATGATTGAGTACAAGATTCGCAAATATCCGATAATGGGCATAATCCTCGTGGTGCTAATCGCCATCTGGGTAAAGGCTCTGTTCCTGATGTTTGACGATTCGCTGAAG
>CAJOEG010000174.1 GCA_905233405.1 uncultured Bacteroidales bacterium
CAAATCGGATTTTATATTCAACAAAAAATATTCAAGAACAGAAAAATAATGTAAATTTGCAATGTCTTTATTCTCAAACTTTGTTTAACGGACTTCACAAAGTATGAGGAAGTTACAAAAGTTGAAGTCCTAAATATTATTAAAATGGATACTACCGTATTAAAATGTCCCGGTTGCGGTTCTTCGTTGCCATACAACGCAGAAAAAGGGCTTTGGGTGTGCGAAACCTGCGGCGCGGAGTTCTCCGAAGAAGAAATCCTGAAAATGACGGAGGCAAAATCCGATGCAGACATCGACATCAACAAGTCTGATTACAAGGAAGATACCACGCCAGACCCAGACCAACCGCAACTCAATCTTTACCGTTGCCAAAACTGTGGTGCAGAAATGGTTACCGACCAGAATACAGCATCAACCTTCTGTGTTTACTGTGGCAGCACTGGTATTTTGAAGTCGCGTCTCGAAGGCAAATTCCGTCCGAAATATGTCATCCCGTTCTCGCAGACAAAGCAGCAGGCAATTGCCGCATACAACGGACTTAGAAGAAGGAGATTCCTTGCTCCTAGCGAGTTCGGCAAGAAGGAAAACATTGAAAAAATTTCTGGCATTTACATTCCTTTCTGGCTTTACGACGGACAATCGGAAGGATACGTTGAAGGCGAAAGACATGAAGTAACTAAATGGCGCGAAGGCGATTACGTATGCAAGAAAACCGACGTTTACCATGAATACCGCGAGGGAATGGAAAGTTTTGAGGATGTTCCTGCCGACGGTAGCGAAAAATTTGACGATGACCTGATGGACTCCATCGAGCCGTTCAAACTCGAAGAATTGGTGCCGTTCAACTATTCATATTTGTCGGGATTCCTGGCCGAAAAATACGATGTCAGCGCAGAAGACGACGAAAATCGTGCAACCCTCAGAATGAACAATTCGCTGAAACAGTCGCTTACATCAACAATCAACGGCACACTTGTCTCGTCCAAAGAAGATATTAAATGCAAGATAGAATATGTCGATTACGTATTGCTACCTGTATGGATGCTAAACACTTTTATTAAAGGTAAAGCATACACTTTTGCAATGAACGGACAGACAGGGAAAATCGTTGGTGACATTCCGATTTCTAAAGGCAAAGCGATATGTTTCTTTTTGATTCTTATAGCGTTGGGATTCGGAATTGCAGCTTTAATTGCAATGTTATTTGATTAAAAAAGGAGGTCAAAATGAAAAAATTCTTTTCAATCATATTGCTTTTAACTGTCGGTTTTAACGCATTTGCACAAAACGACATTTATTCTATCGGGCAAAGGACAGAAAGTGAACCGCATGTAAAAAAGTTTAAAGTAACACAAGGTAACATAGAATACGTTCTTTCTACGCCTTACGTCGATACTTCCTACAAGATTTACGACTACGCAGAGCTTCTGACAGAGACACAGCGCATTCAAATCAAGCAGCGTTGCCGCGAATTCATGAGCAAAACCGGGCTTGACATTGCAATCGTAACCATAAACGAGAATCCCAAACCGTCGTTCAACGACTATGCACCATCAGACGTGTACATTCAGGATTTCTACGACTACAACGATTTCAAGGCCGATGGCGTTATGCTGATTATAGACCAGGCCTACGGCAGAAACCGCTATTACGACGCCGGCAGTCTGGCAGAAATGTCGGTTATTGGCGACAGGGTTGACAGTTATGCAGAAAGCATGAAACCTCTGTACCAGAGCGAGGATTATTACGGTGAAATAATGTGGTTCATCGACAATGTCGAAGAGGACTATCTTTATGAAATTTCGTTTCCAATATGGAAATGCAGTATTTTTGCCCTGATTTTCGCCTTGCTGTTCTTCAGCATTCACCGCAAGAAATACAAGCTCAAGTTTAAAGCCACGAATGCAAATGATTACAAAAAGCAAGGTTCTTTCAAATTGACACAAAAGCAAACCAATTTTGTCAGAACGTTCACGACGAGAACCTACTCGCCCAAGAGTAGCGGAAGTGGCAGCAGCGGTCACGGCTCGTCGGGAGGCGGACATTCGGGCGGAGGCTTCTAAAACAAAAATCCCCATTTCAGGTTATGAAACAAGTTCAGAACGACGGAATGGGGATTTTGTTGCAGTAAAGCTTGTTCCTGTCAACCTTGCTTTTGTGTAAGGGAACGGTACGGCATACTTTGTTTTTCCAACATATAAATATAAACATTAACTATCTGTATCATAAATAATATCATTGTTCAAGCGAAAGGTTCGCGTACTTTAGACAATACCATAATCTTCTACTGATGTTCCGCAAACATATAATCTACAATATACTGCGCATTGGCGTGCAAAAAGTCGCGACCGTATTCATAGCCTTTCAGACTATTCAGGGCAGCATCGGGCAGATAATTGAGTTTCAACAAAGTGCAAATTGCCGAATAGTCGATTGCATTAACATTCAAAAGCAACTCGTGGGCGTGCTTCTTTGCGTATTCGGCATTGTAATATGGATTGTCCGGGGACTTGATAGATGGAATCACAAAGCATATTGTCAGAAATCCTTGGTCGGGAGTCGCCATCATTGCCAGCAACCCGTTTTCAGCATGCTCCCTTGCAACAGACTTCAACTGACGCTCAAAATCAGCAGTCATCTTTAGACCTAAATTCTTGGTGTAGAACTCCAGCAAAGCTTTCTCACCTTTCATAAATACAATATGCTTGCCACCACTGACTCTGTAGAAATCATCATAGTTTTCCTTTGACAATTGTTTGAGATATTCTTCGTGGCGTGTTTGCTCCATTTGCTTCTCAATATGAGCCGGAGTAGGATTAGTCATTAATGGTCCGCACTGGTAGAAATTGCCGTTAAAGCGCAGAAGTCCACAGCAAATACTTGAGCCAAACTTGTCGGCATTCTTTTTCAGCCATTTAGGGTCAAACGAATCATCGTCAACGGCTCGTGCCTCGCCCGTAAGCTTGTCGCGTAGCACCAACGACGAAGAAATATGAGCGTCAATATCGTATACACGTAAACTTGACATAAGCGAAGTGTCAAATGAAAAGTCCCGCCCTATTGCCGCCGACAGCCATTCTGCAGCAGTCAACGAAAGAAGGTTGTGCCTGTCCTTGAACACATGAAGAACAGATGCCGTATATACATAAAGACGACTCCATTCATTTTGTTGTGGGTCTTCTGACATTTTATATTTAATCTGCTCCAGTGTATCCTCAAACGAAAGATTGCTTCGCAAAGAAAAATATCCATATTCTGAAAGCCACTCAACAGCACGACGCGTTGTCCAATACTCGGTTCCAAGGTCGGGATTCGCCAAAAACTCGTTAACCTCGTCGGTTTCGGGAGCAGTCTCATACTCGCTGTCAAATATTTCAAAAATCTTATCCGCAGCAGATGCAATTGCTGGATTCTCGGGGTTGAGGAAACGGTCTCCGTACAACGACTGGACAATATCCCAAAGTATAAGTTTCACATCCTGCAAATTAGGCTCGCCAGCAACATAATCCGAGGTGTCATAGAAAGGCAGCGGCTTGCCATAGCGTTTCATACAAGTTTCATTTACCACACGCCAAAATCCAAAATTGGAACAAACATCCTCGAACCACGCAGTCACACGAAGCGAAGCATCCCGAATATCTTCGTCATCGTAAAAAGCCTCCTTCAAATCACAGTTACAAAGTATTTTCAGCACCTTGTTAGCAATATCAACATAATAACGGTCGGTGGATGCAGACTTCCCTTTGGGATGCATATCTTGCCAGTCA
>CAJOEG010000175.1:0-3767 GCA_905233405.1 uncultured Bacteroidales bacterium
TACCTCCATCTTTCGAAACATATAGCGACCCGTCGCCACTTTGCGCAGTTGCCGTTCCCGCATACCAGCCATTGTCCGCGTTGCTTAAATTCCAGCCTTCAATTTGGGAACCTTCAAAGTTTTGATAGTATGGCAAAGTCACCAATGCATTTTCTGGCGTCTGGAACACATATTCCACCCATTCGCTAGTTTCACCCAAAGCGCAAGCCGAAGATATGTATGCGTAATATGTCTGTCCTGCCGAAAGTCCCGACATGGAATAGTAATTGGTTGTAATATTTGTAAAGTCAGCCGAAGCAAGTTGAGCGTCGGTCATCGTCGACTGCGAAATGTAAACGTTATAGTTGTCGTACTGATATGGTTGCCACCAGTTAAGGAAAACAGAAGTCGGATTTACTACAGCAGAAATTCCATACGGTGCCTCACAAGGTGGCAAGGTAGTAAAGTCGGATGCCCGAACCCAGATACCTTGGTCGGATGCAGAGCAATACGACCTTACGTATGTATGGTAGGTTGTATTCATATCAAGTCCAGTTACAGTGTACGGAGTCGAAGATACAAGAATTGGAGTTTCTGTAGCCGACTCTGGAGAATCCGCTTCGGTAACAAGAATCTGCCACTGCGTAGCAGGTCCTGCCGTTGACCACGATACATCAACCGAAGTCTTGCCTACGTTGTCTACATTAACATTACCATAGAACACACAGTCGGTTATATATGATACACTTATATTATCTACTGCTGCTGGAGGATTGTGACTATCACGAACGTAGCTCAGCCAGAAAAATACCAGATAATAATCTCCTGTTGTAGTCATATTCAAATCGTATATATTTGTCTGCCAGCTTGTTCCTCCACCAGACACGTAACCTTCCGACAAAGCTGTAGAAGATAAAGGTATCCATCCGCTAGGAATTACGCCATTGTCCATACCGTTGGTATTTCCTGCATACAAACTCGGGCTTAATGATACAGGAATGAGGAATGCCCTCAAGCAATCAGAATCATAACGTCCATAGCACCTCCAATCGAACTGCACCCTAACTACGCCCCGATGGTCAACATTCAAGCGGCAGTATGCATACGAACTGCTATATCTCCAAGTACCACTTCCACCAATATACTCATTGGTGTAACCATTATCTTTAGATATGTAAAGAGACATTGTACTCTCATTGGCAGCAGCACTTCCGCAATACCAAGCTTTATCATCGTTGCTTATCGCCCAATTTGCCATCACACCATCCTCAAAATTCTGAGTATATGGCAACGGCATAGCATCCAATTCAGGTGTCGTAAACTGGTAATGTACCCAGTCTCCGTGTTCGTCATTACCACATTCGGTGGCAGCATATACGTGGTAGGTCTGCCCTGGTGTCAAATCATAAAAATTCTTATACCTTGTAATACAGGGTACGTATTCCTCATCAGCAAGTTGCACATCCGTTTTCTCTGTTTCGGAAATCACTATGCGAGTACCGAGCCTATTATAAACATTATACCACATCACTTTCGCCGAAGTTCTGGAAACCAAAGCGTTGAAATCGTAAGGTGGCACACAAGGCGGATATGTAGTGAACCATGTATACTTCCACTCGCTATACTCCGATTCGGAACATTTTGCTCGAACGTATGCATAATACTGGGTATTAGGCTCAAGTCCGTTTATAGTTACTGTGGTATCGCTTGCCAAAACTATGGATTCCGTTGCATTTGACGGGTCGTCCGACAATGACACTAGCACTTCCCACTGCGTAGCAGCCTCATCATCATTCTTCCATACCAGTTGCACCCAAGTCTGTCCAAGTGTTTCATCATCTACATAATCAACCGACAAACACGAAGGCAAGGTTGTAAAATCGTAGCCATACCAGATGCCCTTGCTCGATTCGGAGCAATAGGCTCGAACATAAACATAATAATCAGTTCCTGCAGTAAGATTGTCAACTGTTGTCGAAGTAACATCCAGAAGCATTGGTGTTTCTGTCGCCTCATCGGGATTGCTTGCAGTAGTAACCAGAACCTCCCAATGAGAAATGTCATCGTTGTCGCTCCACGAAACAGTAGCCGAAGTCTTGCCAATATCGGAAACACTTACATATCCGTCGTAAATACAAGTAGTAGCGACCGAAACACTTACATTGTCGACTGCAGCAGGTGGAAAATCACCTCCACTATAGTCGTTATACCAATAAAATACTGCATAATACAAGCCCTCGTCCAATGTTACATTTTTTGAAAGCGTATTCCACGATTCAGACTCACTCAACTGTCCATCATCGACTGTAATCCATCCACTAGGATGCCCCCAATAGTAGTATTCTATTCCATTCCTATCTCCAGCGCTGAACGAGGGATGCAATGAGGCTGGCACAATGAATACTCGTAAATAATCGTAGCCGCTTTCCCCTTTACATTTCCAGTCAAACGACATATTTACAACACTAGTCTGTTCTATATTAAATGTGAAATATGCGTATGAAGATGTTGACGTACGCGTATCATAACTATTAGTAACTCCCATATCGTTGGAAATATACAGGGAACGCCAGCCTCCACTGTTCGTAGACCTTCCTACAAACCAACCGTTACTTCCATTTTCAAACACCCAGTTTTCAG
Source organism: uncultured Bacteroidales bacterium (assembly GCA_905233405.1). Lineage (GTDB taxonomy): Bacteria > Bacteroidota > Bacteroidia > Bacteroidales > ML635J-15 > Bact-19. Next base: position 2,620 of record CAJOEG010000175.1, read on the forward strand.
CATAAGTTCCCTCAAAATCCACAAAATATGGTAATGATACAGAAACTGGAGATGTTTTAAAACTTACACTTTCCCACTCGGAATAGCCATATTCTCCACAATCGGTACGAACAAACACATTATACTGTGCATTCGGCGTCAGCCCCGAAACCGTTGCCGATGTATTATAAACCATCAAAGGCTCTTCAGTTGCCGACTCTATATCATCTGCAGTCGTAACAATCACCTGCCACAAACCTGCATCAGCATCCAAACATGTCCACGACAAGTCTGCAGAATTTGATGAATATCCATCAATACTTAGGTTGCTAACAGGAGAACACTCATCCAAAGTTGTGAACGAGACAGCATCACTCCATGGACTCGATTCCGACTCGGAACATAATGCACGTACAAATGCATAATACGTTGTATTGCGTTCAAGATTAGAAATTGTTATCGAGTTACTATTGGCACCCACTGGAGTTTCTGTTGCAGAAGAGACAGAAGAAGAAGTTGACACAAGTACTTGCCATTGTGAAGAAGTAGATATTTCGTCCCATGAAATTACAGCCCTATCACGACCAGGTGCCGCAATTACATTTTGAACGGGCATACAAGTTGACACTAGCTCTACGCTTATATTATCAACAGCTGCTGGAGGTTGGGTACCAGCTGAACCATCATTTTTCCAGAAGAAAACCAGATAATAATTACCTGTTTCGAAAAATACCACATCTTTTGAACTATGATCCCAAGTAGTTGAAAGATTAAGTTTTCCTCCGTTTTGCGAAACATCAATCCAGCTTGCCGGTGCATCATTTGACATACTTGGCATTCCATTATCTCCACTTAATGTAGGATTCTCTGATACTGGAATCATAAACGCCCGGAGCAAATCATAACTGCCTTCTCCATTACCCTTCCAGTCAAACGAAACATTAACGACACTTTGCTCATTAATATTCAGCTTGCAATATGCATACGAATATGATGTAGTACTTATATTATATTCATTAGATACTCCATTATTGTTTGATATGTATAATGAATTATTGCCTCCGTTTGACGTTGCCGAACCAACATACCAACCATTGGTACCATTCGTTGTCGTCCATGCTATCGATGCAACATCCTCAAAATTTTCGTAATACGGCAACTGATAGACA
>CAJOEG010000175.1:3876-10520 GCA_905233405.1 uncultured Bacteroidales bacterium
AATCAGTTCTGCATTTTCCAATTCGCTTTCAGTCATTGCCGTTGGCGAAACAAACAGCTGATACCGCGCAACCTGCCCAGCGTACGACCACGTTATACCTGCAGCAGTAGGACCAGCCGTTGCCGTAAGATTGGAAACCGCAGAACAAACATCATAAGTAACAAAACCAACCGCACTGCTCCATTCGCCATATATACTTGCAGTACAATAACTGCGTATGTATGCATAATACCGGGTAGCGGGTGTAAGACCGCTTACTGTTTGCGTAGTAGAAGTCATAGCTATAGGCGATTCAGTTGCCGTTGCCGGGTTCGACGATGTTGAAACCAATATGTCATACTTTACGCCATCGCCTGAAGTGCGTGTCAACAATACCGAAGAAGAACCTTGAACCTCAGCACTTAATGTACTTGTCTTGTCGCATGCTGTCACAAAACTTACAGCATTGCTCCATGCTCCGTGCCTATATTCGGAACAATAGCTTCGTATGTATGCGTAATACTGTGTAGCAGGCGTAAGTCCAGTTATTGTCTGAGTTGTCGAGGTCATCTCTACAGGCGATTCGGTTGCATTAGCAGGATTTGAAGAAGTTGACACCAAAACATCATACTTCACGCCACTGCCCGACGTACGGGTAATTGCAACCGACGTTGCCATAGGCGAACCTACACTTATTGCAGCGGTAGCCGTACAAGGTGTAGAAACCTCTATGTCATCGACAGCAACAGGAGGCTGCGTTCCACCAGAATTGTCATTTCTCCAATAGAATACAAGGTTGTACTCTCCTGCAGACGGGACATTTACAGTCCGCGAATTTACCTGCCAGTCTGATTGCAAGTTCAATTTTGAACCGCTATCCACTGCAATCCAATCCGTAGGAGTATTCGTTGTTGTTATACTATTAGTAGTTCCTGCATTTAGAGATTCCACAGATGACGGGACTAAAAAAACTCGCATATAATCATAAGTGCTCTCACCATATCCTTTCCACTTGAACGAAACTACATAGTTGCCAGCACTTGCAAATGTAAGATTTCGATATGCATATACAGAAGAGGCTGCATTGGGAGTAGTAGATATTTTAATCGTATAGGCATTCGAAGATCCGTCATTGGTAATATACAGAGACTTGGAAGAACTGCTATAAGTAGAAGTTCCAATCATCCAGTAGTTTGCCTGCGTTCCGTTAGCCTTCGTCCATTTGACATTCTCGGTTGTATTTTCAAAATTACACGTATAAGGAACAGATGCCGCAACAGGCAAATACTTCACGCTTACATTATCGACAGCAGCAGGGGGATTGTAGTCGCCACCTTGAACAGAACCATCGGTTTTCCAATAAAATACGAGATAGTAGGTTCCAGTTGAAGATAGCGAAACAGTTTGCGTTTTAGTCTGCCATCCTGTCTGCCGGCCCAAATTTGTTCCGCCATCAATTGCAATCCAGCCGCTCGGATATGAAGATGTCGTAATGCTATTAACAGCCAACTGCGACCGTCCAGCCAAATTGGGAGACAAGGAGGCAGGAATAAGAAATGCTCTTAAATAATCGCAACCAGATTCGCCCTGGCACTTCCAGTTGTACGAAACCTTATAACTACCTGTTGCTTGAACATTCAATGCCCTTATGGCATAAATAAACTGAGCACCACTATTATAAGCATTTGTTGTACCGTTGTCATTCGACACGTATAATGACTTGGAACCGCCATTGTTGGTAGCCGAGCCAATAAACCATCCATCTACAGCGTTACCGAATGCCCATTTGCCGTTTTCGGTAGTATTCTCAAAATCGCAAGTATATGGAAGATTTGCAGCAGCGGCGATAGTCTTCAATGGGTCGGGAATAAACGAATAGTATCGTCCCGAACCTGGGAATACACTATATGTAGTAGTCCAAGCACTCGTTACATAAGTTGCCTCATGAAGACCTGGATCCACATACCAGATTTTACTGCCATCGGCATTTACCATTCCTACCTGGTAACCGCTCGGCACAGACTGATAACTAGAATCTGTTCCATATACAATCCTAATTTCATTAGACCCCTGAAACAATAACATCTGAAACTGAATATAATTTGTTCCAGAAGAATTCGAAGTTGTATGCAAAAGAAACTCCACTACCCTTATAAGATTATTTTGAGTTCCTACCAGTCCTGTCCTGACATAGCCTCCTGCTCCAGTCGACATATCTTTTCCAACACCAACAATTTTAGGATTGTTTAGAGATAAATTGGATCCCAGTGGACTGGAATAATTTGTACCGACAACGGTACTACCCAATCGCAAAATACCATTGGAGTTCACCGAAAACTGCGTATATGCCACACCGTCGTAGTAAAACGTAAAACCTATGTCGACGACTTCCGACGCCCCGTCATCCACACCTGAACCTATAAGTTGACTGGTTGTAGCATACCACGAAGTAGTTGTTCCCGTATCGAACCTATAGTTCTCAAAAACTTGTCCAAAAGCAGTAACACCCGAAAGCATCACCAACATCAAGACCAAAATACCAAAGCGTATTTTATTTCTCATATCAATAAATTTTATTCGTTTCTAAACCTTAAAATTCGTGAGGCAAGCATCAAAAAAGAAAACAATACCTCTAATAAATATAAAAACGCGCAAATATACAAACACGAATTTAAATTAACAAGTAAATGTTAAAAAATCATCAAAAAAACGAAAACGTTTCCAATTCAGAATCTCTCCGTCAACCTCAAACATTAATGACAATTAAGCTAAAAAACTAATGCTTGTTAACTGCCTAAAATTGTTTTCGGACTTAAACACAGAAACCTATATACCAAAAATTTGTCTTATATTTCCTCTAAAGAAAAATTATAATATATTGACTATCAACGCCAAATTTTCTTTATTATACTGGCATAAAAATCAATAATTTTTATGTAAGTTAAGTACCGCATACATACGTAATTGTATTCTCAATCATAATCATCGCCGCCATACTCACGTGGATTGTTCCTGCAGGGCAATTCGAGCGCACGACTAAAGCATTGGCCGACGGCAGTTCCACAACGGTAATCGTCGAAAACTCCTACCACGAAGTCGATGCAAGTCTACAGACCTGGCAGATTTTTACGTCAATCTTCGACGGATTCAAGAAGCAAGCTGGAATTATCGCCTTTATTCTGCTCGTTGGCGGCAGTTTCTGGATTCTGAACGAAAGCCGCGCACTAGCAGCTGGTATAAACTCGTTCCTGCGCTTCAGCCGAAAACTTGAGAAATGCAAATTTCTACAGAAAATCGGTGTAAACAACATAATCATGGTACTGATAATGACACTGTTCAGTGCCTTCGGTGCCATTTTCGGCATGAGCGAGGAAACAATAGCCTTCGTAATAATATTCGTACCATTGGCAATATCAATGGGTTACGACTCGATTACAGGACTTTGCATGGTGTATGTGGCTGCGCACCTTGGTTTTGCCGGAGCAATATTCAATCCGTTCACTATTGGAATCGCACAAGGAATGTCGGACTTGCCTTTGTTCAGCGGATGGGAATACAGGTTCGTTTGCTGGCTGATAATCAACACTGTTGGCTTCGCATTTATATTATGGTATGCCTCGCGCATAAAGAAGAATCCGCAGAAGAGCCTCACCTACTCCATCGACGAATACTGGCGTAAAAACAACAGCAGTCACTCCGACGACATCGAGTACTACACACCAAAATCGGCTTGGGCAAGCTACATTATCGTTTCCATTGCAGTAATACTTTTCTCGGTCTTCTACCCCATTTCGAGCCTTAAGGTCGGAAATGCCGAATTTGAGTTTGCTGCAATACCAATAGTTTCGGGACTTTTCATTATCACATCCTTCTTTATGTTGCGCAAGTCGGTTCATTTCTACATAATCAACCTACTTATGTTCACCGTATTGTACCTGATTGTAGGAGTTATGGGCTACGGCTGGTATGTAGAAGAAATCGGCGGACTATTCCTTGCAATGGGCATAGCCGCAGGAATAGCGATGGACAGGTCGGCAAACGACATTGTAAAAATGTTTCTCGACGGAGCGAAAGACATTTTCTCGGCTGCTTTCGTCGTCGGTCTGGCAGGTGGTATCATAGCAATCCTTACCAACGGCAACATCATCGACACCATAATGAACAGCCTTTCGAACGGAATGCAGGATACAGGCAAGGAAGCATCATTGTCGATAATGTACGGAATACAGACATTCTTGAACATAATAATTCCGTCTGGTTCGGCAAAGGCCGCACTCACGATGCCAATTATGGCACCATTCTCCGACCTTGTCGAAATTTCGCGACAGACAACCGTCCTCGCCTTCCAGTTCGGCGACGGCTTCACCAATATGATAACCCCAACATCAGGCGTACTTATCGGTGCTCTTGGAATGGCAAAAATTCCGTACAACCTGTGGTTCAAGTTCATCTGGAAATTTATGCTGGTGCTTATTGCACTCGGTTTCCTGCTCTGCCTGCCGACATTATACATGACCTTAAACGGATTCTAGGCAATGGAAGCAAACGAAATAATTTGCCCCGACTGCTGCAACTGGATAAACCTGTTCGGTCTTATCACAATAGTGCTGATATTGGTCCCCAACATCATATACGCCATAAAGTTCCGAGGCAAAGAGATAAAATGCAACTGCTGCCGCTCAATGTATATCATTGAACAAATTGGCAGATACGGTTCAATGTTCCTGATGGTGTTCAACATTGGGATTGCAGAATTCGGTTTTGCCTCGACACAGCATTTTGTCGCCTACCTTATTGCCAATGCAACGCTACTACTGGCATATTTTATTGTGTATGCGCTGTATTTCAAACAACAAACGAACTGGAAAAGCATGGCATTGGCAATAATTCCATCATGCCTGTTTTTAATCGACGGCATTCTGCTGAGACATTATCTGCTGGTAAGTTTTGCAATAATATTTGCTCTGGCACACATCTGCATTACGAGAAAGGACAGTTGCAGCGTACAATAGAATGATTTAATTTTCCGAACAACGGAAACAATATTGTCATACCTTTGCACCCCGAATAATATAACAACCGATGGCAAAAAACAAGGCTAGCAAAGCCACACAAAAAGCACCTAAGACAAAGAACGGTGGCAAGTCCGTATTCCGCAAGATTATGAAGGTAATCTTCATTACAATTCTTTGCATATTCGGACTTAACCTACTCACAACCATACTATACCGTTGGATAAATCCGCCCATTACACTTACCATGATTTCTCGTTCAGTATTCGAAGGCGAATCGCTGAAGAAGGAATGGAAATCACTTGATGAAATTTCACCATACCTTGTCGATGCATCGGTTGCAAGCGAAGACAATATGTTTCTGGGACACAATGGTTTCGACCGCGTAGCCATTGACATTGCCATCGAAGAACACAAGTCGGGCAAAAGCAACCGTGGAGGAAGCGGAATTTCACAGCAGACGGCAAAGAATGTGTTTCTGTGGCAAGGCCGTTCGTGGATACGCAAAGGGCTCGAAGTATATCAGACTTTTCTTATCGAGCTGTTCTGGTCGAAAGAACGCATTATGGAAGTATATCTCAACGTCATAGAGATGGGGTCAGGCATTTATGGAGCCGAAGCGGCTGCGCAAGAATATTTCCACAAAAGTGCCAAAGACCTTACCCAAGCCGAAGCCTCGCAAATTGTTGCAGCCTACCCCAATCCCCGTGACCCGAAGCGCAGTCCCAAGAAAGCCTCTGCCCGTGCAGCAAAAATCAGAAACCTCATGAACCTTATCGGTCCAATAAAGTTCGACGACGAAAGCATAGCACAGTGGGAAGAACGCTACGAAAAATACAAGGATGCCTATTTCAAAAAGAAAAAAAAGAGCAACTAACACACTATAATTATCCACAAAATCCAAACAATCTCATTTTTGGCGATGTCACTGCCGATTAATGATTAATTGTTTTAACTTTGCACAAAATTTCAAACACAATGATTGTAGTAACAGGAGCAGCAGGATTCATTGGTAGCAACTTGGCAGCCACACTGATAGAACGCGGATATAACGACCTTGTTTTGTCGGACGACTTTTCGCGCGAAGACAAAAAGGGCAACTTCGAGAACAAGAAAGTAAAGTTTGTCAATCGCGACNNCCAACCACAAGCAGGTTGAAACCATATTCCACCTTGGTGCGAGAACAGACACCACCGAATTCGACCTGTCGCTGCTGCTTAAAATGAACACCGAATACACCAAGATGCTCTGGGAAAAATGCTACAAATACGGCATACCTTTCCTCTACGCATCGTCGGCGGCAACATACGGAATGGGTGAAAACGGCTTTTCCGACACCACCGACCCCAACATTTTGAAACCACTCAACCCATACGGCATTTCGAAGAACGAGTTCGACAAGTGGATGCTCGCACAGGAACGCAAGCCGTTTTTCTGGGCAGGATTCAAGTTTTTCAATGTGTATGGTCCGAACGAGTACCACAAGGGACGCATGGCTTCGGTTATAATGCACGCCTTCAACCAGATAAATGCAACTGGAATGCTAAAACTTTTCCGCTCGCACCGTCCCGACTATGCCGACGGAGAGCAGAGCCGCGACTTCGTGTATGTGAAGGATGTCGTTGATGTGCTGATATATTTCATGGAAACCCG
>CAJOEG010000175.1:10534-11412 GCA_905233405.1 uncultured Bacteroidales bacterium
CAATAACATTGAAACAAAAGATATTATAAACCCGAATGTTACAGCTATGGGCTTGGCGCCAAACATCAACTACATAGATACACCTGCCGACATTCGCGACAAGTACCAATATTTTACGGAAGCCGACATAACCTCGCTGCGTAAAGTTGGCTACACTGCCGAATTCCACAGCCTCGAAAATGGTGTAAAAGACTATGTACAGAACTACCTTGCAGGACATAAATACAGATAAAATTATGGACGATTCGTTATTGGCTAAACCAGGAAATTACAAATCGCTTGTTGCATACCAGAAAGCAGAAGTGATATATGAGGTTACCTACTATTTCTGTAGCAAATATTTACAGAAAGGAGATCGAACCATAGACCAAATGATTCAGGCAGCACGTTCTGGCAAACAAAACATTGTAGAAGGAAGTGCGGCGTCAAGCACATCAAGCAAAACGGAAATATTCCTGATAAATGTTGCAAAAGCCAGTTTAAAGGAACTGCTTGAAGACTACATTGATTATCTTAACACCAGAAACCTTAGCATTTGGGCTAAAGGGTCTGCGGAATATGAATCAATGCGCAAAAATGGTTCAGAGCACAACAACGCCGAGTACTTTATGGCAATCGCACAAAGCAATCCTCCTGAATTTATAGCCAATATGGCAATAATCCTGCTAAACCAAACCGATTACTTGCTATTCCGCCTATTGGATAGATTAAGCAAGGATTTTCTTGAAAATGGCGGCTTTGCAGAAAGGATGAAAAGAATGAGAACCGAGGAAAAGAGGAAGGTGGATGGCAACACTAAAGACCTTAAGGACTTTAAGGTTGCAAGCGACAACCCAGCCACCAACAAACGGTTCATAGGAAAAGTCGAGGAAAGCAAG
>CAJOEG010000176.1 GCA_905233405.1 uncultured Bacteroidales bacterium
ATCGCTCACAGGAACGCCCGAATAGCTCTTTGCACGTCCCTTGATGCTTACCGAATCGCCAAACGAAACCTCATCGGTTATGTAGTCCATTTCCATCTCGAAGGTCGGACGCTTGTATTCCTCGACGCGGACGCTCTCCGACCCCGACGAATAGTTTCCGCCACGTGCCTCGATGTGGAAATTGCCGGCAAGGACATTTTCGGGAATCTTGAATTCGCCGTGTGCGCTTCCATACTGGTTGGTCTTGAGCACTACCTCTCCTACTTCCTGATAGTTTACATCCGAGAAAGTCACACGGACGCTGTCGTCGGCTACAACGTTGAAATTGTTGTTCATTCCGCTGTATTCGATAAGCTTGAAGTAAACGCTCTGTCCGGGACGGTAAATTGCCCTGTCGGTAAGAATCTTGATTGACGAGCGTTCGTATTCCTTCGAAGCCTCATGATAGTATTCGTAAGCCGAGAAGCACATGTCGTCGTTGTCCTTTTTGAGGGAAATCGAGGTGTTGTAGTTGCATTTCGCAGGGTCGAAGCTGAAAATTCCGTCGAAACCAGTTTCGGTTGTGAGTATGGTTTCGGTCTTCTGGTAGGTGCGATTTGTAACTTTCACCTTTACCTTGTCGATGGGTTTACCCGAATTGCGGTCGACGACCATATATTTGCCGTCGTTGATGCGAAGCAGTGCAAAGCGCGAGACGGTGAGCAGGGTGAAACTTTCGACTCTGGTGCTGTCGCTTTCGGCAAAGACGATGTAGAAGCCAGTCGGCAAGCCCTTTTCTATATAATAGGTGCTATGAGTTGAATAATCGTGGGCATCGGGAAGGTTTATAGTGCCTTCAGCAACGGCCTTGTTGTCGTAGTATTTGTTGATATTGCCCGAACTGGTACTGAAATTATCATAGGTGGAAGCATTGTCCGATACCTTTACGACCTTGATTTTGGCGGTCTTGGTATTGCCGTACTCGATATGGAGCGGAATATTCTCGTTTGGGTAAGTTACCTTGTCGGACGAAATGTATATCGAAGGGAAAGTCAGTCTCGAAAGCAGGTTAGAGCAGTAGCTTATGTACTTGCTGTCCCTGTATTCCTCGATGGTTGAGCGGAGCAGATTCACAGCTTCCACACGGTCGGCAGACGACTTTTCCGACAATTGTTCGGCAATCTCGGTGTTGATGAAAATCACGGTTTCGTCGCCCTTGTATTTCTTTGCGGCATCGGTGTAAAGATTCATTACGATGTCGTTCTTTCCGCCCTGCTTGCCGGCGATGTATTTGATGCGCTGGAAGTCAGTGAAAGCATACGCGCTGCTGCTTGGCTGGTTCTGCTTCATAATCTGCTGCATGAAGTAGAGGCTTGCCATCTCGGTATTCTCGTCGCTGTCGGGAATTTCCATCTTGGTGAAATCGTCGGCAGAGCAGAAGAAACTGTCGTCGAGGTTGGAGCGTGTGTAACGATAGAGTTTTGCTAGTTGCTCGGTAATGCCGTATGCAAGTTCGTCGTACAGCGTTGGATAGAAATTGTTGTCGGTGCAGTTGTCGCTGAAGAATTCCTTGTAGTCGTTAGCTGCGACATTCTTGAGTTCGGGGTTGAGCGCGAGTTTGTACTTGCCGATGATAATCTTCATAAACTCATTCTTGTCATAGAACTCGAGACGCGAACCTTTCTTGTTGGCCGAGTCGCTCACAGCCGAACGCGAATCAATCTGGTAGCGGTTGCGCGAGTAGTAGTTCTGGTACGACGCACCGAGCAGGAAATTGCAGAGGTGCTTGCCTGTTCCCGACAATTTTTCGGCTTGTTCCTCAAGGAAATCGACAGATTTCAGGCATCCGTCCTGCGACGCCTCGACGAGAAATTTCATTTTGTAAGTTATGGCTTTTATCTGCTGGTAGTCGTCCTTGTCGGCAACTGCCATTTCCATTATTTTCTCAACCTTTTCGAGTGCTGTCTTTGGCAAATCCTTGTACTGAGCCTCGGAAACTTCCTTCCAAAGCTTACTGTACTTGTCGTCGGTTGTCTGTGCAAATGCCGAAAAGCCAAGAATGGCAAAAATGATTATGGCTGCTATCTTCTTCATATTCAATTTGATGTTTCAATGTTTATTATAAACGCAAAGGTAGGCAAAATATTTTGATTGGTGGAATGCATAAATTGTACCAGTATTAAGTCTAAAATTTAGGCAAATCTCATAAAAAGGGCGGCATCAAACCGTCCTTAATTTTTTTAGTAGCTTCGCGAGAACGGCATAGCCCTCAACGAAGTTAAATCTTACAAATTGACTCAAATCTCCCAAATCTATTTGTTTAATTTGCTCTTGATTTGTTTTATTTCTGCCGTCAGGCACTCCAAAACATTTCATCTAGCGAGCGCAAAGCATTGCGCCTATATCTCCAATATGCTGAAAATCTTGACTGTGATTACATATAGGACATTTATTTTCTTGTCGAACAGAATACCTGTCCAGCAGTCAGGCTGTTAGCCTGTGGGACTGCAAGACTTCAAAAATTTCTCTCATACTATGATTTTGATTTTCGACAGCGCTTATAGAGATTCCAAAATGTCAAGGAATTCCTTTTTTGATACGCCAATTACTGCAAGATTATTCTTAATAACAAATTCAGGCAAAGGATTTATGTGCGTCTGAAACACTATTGGCCTTATCATTCCAGTCTTTGTCCACATTTCGTGTCCGCCATTGCTGCGCGACAAGACCAACCCTTGCAAACGCAGGAAAGCACGGAACTCTTCTATGCTTACATTAGAGAGTTTCTTCATCGTGCGGCAATTCTAACTGGTGAAACAACGCGTTCAAATCCCGTATCCCCCGAAAGCAACTCGTTAAACATAGGACGGTCAAGCAAAGTCTGCGGACAAGGCGGTTTTGCCGTGTGAGCGACAACTTTCCATCCGTGAGCAACAAGGTCTTCCTCCAAAGTGCCATTTTCGACCCAGTAGTCGGCATACAGTTCAAATGCCTCGTAAAAGTTCTTTAAAGCATCGTTGAAGTCCACTCCCGACGAACAAATGTCAAGCGACGGGCAATAGGAGATGTAGTTTTCCCTCTCCTTGAAAATGTAAATGTCAACATTAAACCGGAAGGAATCCTTGTCAACTCGTATTGTATCAGTCTTTTTGTTGTTCATAATCAATATTTTAACGGACAAACATTATGCGTTGTTCTCAAGCACAAACATACTGATTATTTTCCAAACGAAAAAAGTTTCACAATAAAGATTTGGAATTTAAGTAAAATTCGCTGCTGCGTTTGAATGGCTTCGCCGTTTCTAAGTTTCTCGTTTCGCTGTTTCTGGGGCTACGCCCGTTTGATGGTTTCTGGTTTCTATGGCTGGCGCCGTTTCAATGGGGCTGAAAAAAGACCAGCCGAGCAGTCAGGCTGTCAGACTGCGAGACTGTTAGACTGTGAGCCTGTTTGCCTTTTAGCCCAATTTAATCTTATTCTATTCAAAATCACCGCAGTTGCCCATCTTGGACAAATCAATGTCGGTGCAATCTATAAGTTTTTGATTTTCTAATTCCTGTGCTTCCCAAGTTGATCGTATAGTTCCGTCAATTTGTCCCAAAACCGACAAACAATTTGTTGAACACAATTTCTCTACAATTGGGAAATTTATTATTTTTCCTCTAAAGAAAAATTATAATATATTGACTATCAACGCCAAATTTTCTTTATTATACTGGCATAAAAATCGACAATTTTTATGTAAGTTTGCAAGCGAAACGATTTTGGAAA
>CAJOEG010000177.1:0-4533 GCA_905233405.1 uncultured Bacteroidales bacterium
GCCCGGCTTTGCAAACAAGGGCAGGAAAACCATCACAAACAAAATCGTGCCCACAAGCATCAAGGCGCCGAAAAGTCCAAGGTCGCGCATATTGCTTTTTTCGACATCAGACGGAAATCGGCATGGTTGGGGATGGTCTTTGTGCCGAGCAACGACATGAACCAGTAGAAGAATGCCGCCGACCAGCGTTTAAGGAAGTTGTCTGTTTTGCGCGAGTTGCGAACTCCATAGACGATTTCGTAGCAATCGTTGAACTTGTCGACCATAGAGTCCATTGCGTTTATGTCGTCCTGCAGGTCGGCATCGATGCTTATGCAGGCATCACATTTGTCGGCAACGAACTGCAAGCCGGCGAGCAGCGCGTTCTGGTGACCGTTGTTGCACGAGAGTTTCAGTCCGCAGAATGTTTTGTCGTTGCGGCAAAGCTGCGATATGGTGTCCCAGGTGCTGTCGGTACTGCCGTCGTCGATGAGGAGTATAAAGCTGTCGCTGGAGATTTTCCCCTTGTCAACAAGCGATTTCATCTTGTCGCGGATGATGGGGGAACTCTTTTCCAGAACGGCTTCCTCGTTGAAGCAGGGTACTATGATTGACAATCTGTTCATTTCGGGGACAAAGGTAAGGATTATTTACGAGTTACGATTTTTGATTTACGATTTTTGATTGTTTTTTATAATTATAAGAGTCCGTTAAAGATTCTACAAATTCGTGCAGAATACATTGTGGGTTCAAGGGGCAATGGTTATACAGTTCAAAGTTTAACGGTTCAATGTTTAATGTTCAACTTTGAACCAAAGGTTGATGATTCGTTGGGCATATTGTACTGTTTTCCAAACCTTTTAAAATTAATGTTTATTTTGTTATATTTGTCCGCTAATTGAAGATTTTGCAAAATGGAGTTATTGTATAGGATAGGCATTGCGCAGAGTGTACAAACAAATGTTGTAATATGTTGTATCGCTGTAGATTACGATATCTATAACTCGTCGAAGATATGAATGCATTTGATTCTATAAGGCAGATGATTTACGAGGTGCGAGGCGTTAAGGTGATGCTTGATGCCGACCTTGCAGCTTTATATGGCTACACTACCAAGGCATTCAACCAGCAGGTGAAGAACAATATAGCAAAGTTTGATGCCGATTTCCGTTTCCAGCTTACAAGGGAGGAATACCGCGAAATCTTGATGTCAAAAAATATGACTTCAAGATTGATTTTATCAGCTCCAGAATCCAGTAAAAAAGAGGATGATAAAATTTCGAGGTCAAATTTTTTGACCTTAGAAAATGGAGTAAGTGTCTTAGAATCAAAAGATAATGATAGAGGAGAAATTCTAAGGTCAAATTTTTTGACCCTAGAACTGGAACAAGGTAAGTATTCTAAATTTCTTCCATACGTATTCACCGAGCAGGGCATCTATATGCTTATGACCGTCCTCAAGGGCGATTTGGCAACTAAGCAGAGCAAGGCTCTCATCCGTACTTTTAAGGAAATGAAGGATTTTATTGTTGACAACAAAAGTCTTATTGGCTCCAATGAATTGGTTCGTCTGTCGTTGCAGACTGCCCAGAATACTGCTGATATTGCCGATATAAAGAGTGAAATGCTAACAAAATCCAATCTTACAGAGATTATCCGCGATTTTTCAGGCTCGAATGTCCCGAATGAATACCTTATTCTTAATGGCGAATCGGTGGATGCCGATATTGCCTATAATACTATATATGCATCGGCAAAGCGTGAGATTTTTGTCATCGACAATTACATTGGTCTTAGAACTTTAGTGATGCTGAAGAATGTAAAGCCTAATGTTCGTGTAACAATATTCAGCGATAATATTGCCAACGGATTGCATCAAAAAGAATTTGAAGATTTTTCCAAGCAATATCCCAAATTGAAGATAACTTTCCGCAAGACTTCAGGCATTTACCACGACAGATATATTGTTGTGGACTACAATGCCAAAAACGAACATATATATCATTGTGGAGCATCTTCTAAGGATGCGGGAAACAAGGTGACAACAATAACTGAAGTTTCAGACAAGCAGGTATATCATACTATTATAGAAGTTTTACTTCAAAATCCAGAATTATCATTGCCAAATTAATTTAATATGACACATAACATATCACAACATATTATCAATAATCACCACCAATTGTCCATTATCAATTGCCCATTATCCATTGTCCATTATCCATTATTAATTGCCTTCTGCTTATTGCTTTCGGTAAATGCATTTGCCCAGTATGGTGGAGGAACAGGAACATCTTCCGACCCATATATAATAAGCACATCTACGCATTTGTCGAATCTTGCTAGTGCTGTAAACGGCGGAAATGCTTATTCTAGTTCATATTTCAAGTTGACGGCAAATATAAACAGCGGGGCGACTATGATTGGTTCTTCATCAAAACCATTTAGTGGTACGTTTGATGGCGGAAATCATACGATAACAGTAAATCTCAGCGGAAGTTCTAATTATATGGCATTGTTCCCAAAAATTAGTGGTGCAACTATAAAAAACCTTATAGTCGGAGGCAGTGTAAACAGTACAACTACTTTTGCTGCAGGCATAGTGTCTGATGCCACGAATTCCACAATATACAATTGTACTAATAATGCAAGCGTTGATGGTACTGTAAATATTGGCGGTGTTGTGTCTTCGTGCAATTCCTCAAGAATGGAAAAATGTGTGAACAATGGTACAATAGGCGGCTCACGAAATGCATCAAAACGGGGCGGTGTTGCTTCTACAATCTCATATTCTACAATTATTGAATGTACGAACAATGGTAATGTATATGGATTGGCATCTGTTGGTGGAATTGCGTTTTCGGCAGGCGGAAGTTCCAGTAATCCTTGTGTTATAGACAAATGCATTAACAATGGTTTGATTCAAGGTTCTGAAAAGCCAGATCCTAACCAATATCTCTATTGGGGCTTTGGCGGTATTATAGGTGGGTGTCGTCAGTCGGGAAAGGTAACAATAATTAATTCGTACAATACTGGTACAGTAAAATATACAGGACAAGATGTCAATACCGAATATTATAACTTGGGGGGTATTCTTGGCAACAGTACAGATAATGGTGTTGATGATATTAATATCAAAAATTGCTATAATATAGGAGATGTAAAAACAAACAATAACAATGGGAAAGGTATTGGTGGAATAATCGGTTATTCGGCAAATGCTACTATACAAAACTGTTATAATGGATATAAAGTCTCTAATACTTGTAGCAATTATGCAAATGTTGGTGCTATCGCGGGTTATGCTACAACCAATACTAGAATAAGTAATTGTTACGGATGGGAAGAAAGTGCTGTGACCACTTGTAGCAATCAAAGTTACAATATGCAGTTAGCAGGTACGAATTATTATTCACCTACCACTACCCAGAGCGCATGGTTTAAACATAATTCAAATAATGACAATAAATTAATTTCAGACGTCAGTGTGAATGGAAGGAACTATACGGCATCCAATACCAATAGCCTTCTCTCCGTTCTCAAAGTTTGGGTAACGGCAAATGGTAGCGATTACCTCACTTGGGTGGATGCATCTTCCGAAAGCGACAACAAAGGTATGCCAAAACTAAAATTCTGCACTCCTGTTTCTGTCACAAGCCTTACCGTTTCCAGTGGCAACCGTGAATGTAATGTGTCTTGGGCTGCTACAGGGGCAAACTCGTGTATCCTTTACTATGGTAGCGACCCTGACATAAATAATATGTGGACGGTTAACAATGCCTCAAGTCCGTTTACAGCACTTCGACTTACCAACGGTCGTACTTATTATTTCGTAGTAAAGCCCGCAGGCGACGGCTCAACATATTGTACCGACAATCCGCCATCGGATGCTGTATCGGGAACTCCTAATTGTCCATAACCTAAAAAACGAAATTTAACCTTATGACAGACAGAATAATAAAAATATTGATAATAGTACTACTGCTGATTTCCTCGGGAAAAGCGTGGGGACAATGCGCTAGTTCTCCGACTTATGCCATAATTGGAGATGGAAATACTGCTTCTAATTATCCAATATATGTAACTCAATATGGCTATTCTTCATCTGTGAGCCAAAGTATATATAAGTATGACGAATTGCAAGAAGCAGGTATTACTAGCGGTGAAATCAGTTCAATTTCTTATCAATGTACTATTGCTCCAGGAAACCAGAGAAAGTTGACGATTTATTTGGCTCACGTTGATACATTTTTTGGTTCGTGGACTTATGATGCTGGACATAGGCATTATGTGACATCAGGATTGACAAGGGTCGTGAATGCAAAAAATGTGACGTTTTCTAACTCCGGGTGGACAGAAATAACTTTCGATAACAATTTCATTTATCAGGGAGGTCAAGACTTGCTTGTAGTTGTTATTGACCATACCCAACAATTGGCTTCATTAACACCACAGTTCCTGTGTCATTCTACTTCTTGGCTTTTGACTGTGCATCACGAGTACAATTCGACATCAAATGTTGCAGGAACACCAGCAGCGACATCTTTTACACCT
>CAJOEG010000177.1:4553-5855 GCA_905233405.1 uncultured Bacteroidales bacterium
ACTTCCGAAGCAGCTACTAACAGTCGTCCTAATATTAGGTTCAAAATAAGCAAATCCACTTGTGTTAATAAACCCACAAACATAGAATATCAAGAACATCCTTCAAGTGTTGACATAAGCTGGGATGCCAATGGCGCGTCAAAGTGGGAAGTGAGGTATGGAACTCATGGATTTGCATTCCCAAGTAGTGGTACTTCTGTTATTGTAAATACAAACAGTTGCACTATAAGTGGTTTGGCAGAAAATACTCAGTACGATTTTTATATCCGTTCTGTATGCGGAAGTTGTAATGGCGAATATACGCCTGCACACAGTTTTGTTACATTGCCTTCGAGTTTTGCGGCGTGCAGTTGGGGTATAAGGACAAATATCGGACACAATGGTTATGATGGTTCTTTTGGACAATTTACCGATGATATTACACCTTTTCATACAAGTTATTATTACAATTATTCGCAAACTATATATGTTGCGGAAGATTTTGGCATAGGAGGCGGAACTATTTCAGGAATGACTATCAATCAGTTGTGTGGCGGTTCAATATCGCTTGGAAGTCCATTGAAAGTTTATATGGGGTTAACCGAGAAAAGCAGTTTTTCCTCAACATCCGATTGGATTGCCTCTGATGATACTTGGGTAGAAGTGTTTTCGTCAAGTGTAACGCTTCGAGATGGTGTTATTCACATACCATTTTCTACTCCTTTTGAATATGATGGTCGATATAATCTAGT
The DNA here is from genome assembly GCA_905233405.1 of uncultured Bacteroidales bacterium. Taxonomy (GTDB): domain Bacteria; phylum Bacteroidota; class Bacteroidia; order Bacteroidales; family ML635J-15; genus Bact-19. The sequence goes on from CAJOEG010000177.1 coordinate 5,285, forward strand.
TGTTACATTTTATGATACTGGTTCTGGTACGCAAACCGAATCGACAACAAAGGCATATTACAGCAGAACTGCTTCTTCAGACTACAGAACATTGGTTTACAGAAGTAATTCTAGTTTTACACCTCGCCAGAATGCTGCGACAAACAGAATACAGGCCTATCTAAGTGCATCATTTGAGATTTGTTCACCGCGACCTTTGTGCGATTATGTTCCCGTCTCCCTTAGTGCCGAGAATGGTGACAGGCAGGTAAAACTTACTTGGAATATGGTTAGCGGTACAACATATAAATTATACTACGGCATAAACAACCCGCCGTCAGATGGTTGGGTAACACCACAAAATGTAACTTCTCCATATATAGTACCTCGCCTTACCAACGGGCGTACTTACTATTTCTCCTTAAAGCCTACAGGCGATGGAACAACATATTGCGTGGACAATCCGCTTTCAACTCCTGCTGTAGATGCAACACCTAATTGCCCGTAACCATAAAACAAAATTTTAACCTTATGACAGACAGAGTAATAAAAATATTGATAATTGTTGTGCTAGTGCTTGTGGCAGGAAAGG
>CAJOEG010000178.1 GCA_905233405.1 uncultured Bacteroidales bacterium
ATTCTCGACAAAATGGGAGTCCGTTTCACTGCTGTACTTTCGGGTGCTGTAATGCTGATAGGCGGTTTCATAAAGTTCTATGCTGTTAGTGATAGCTTTATCGGTTCCGGCCTCGAAGAGTGGTTCACCAATCATCTTAACTGGGATGGCGAATTTCCTATTATAGGTACTATCTTCCCGTTTGCTGAAGGTATGCCAGCATCTGCAAAACTTGCTGCAATAGGCTTCATGCTTTTCGGTTGCGGTTGTGAAATGGCTGGTATTACTGTAAGCCGTGGTATTGTTAAATGGTTCAAGGGTCGCGAAACAGCTTTGGCTATGGGTTCGGAGATGGCACTCGCTCGTCTTGGTGTTGCAACCTGTATGATTTTCTCACCGTATTTTGCAAAACTCGGTGGTGAAATTCACGTAGATAACGCTGTAAAATTCGGCGTTGTACTGCTTTGCATTGCCTTGATGATGTTCATTGTATATTTCTTCATGGATAAGAAACTTGATTCTCAGACTGGTGAAGCAGAAGAAAAGGACGATCCGTTTAAATTCAAAGATTTGGGCAAGATTTTCACAAGCTTAGGTTTTTGGCTGGTAGCTTTGCTTTGCGTACTTTACTACTCTGCAATCTTCCCATTCCAGAAGTATGCTGTTAATATGCTTCAGTGCAATCTTACATTGAATCCTGCTGATGCAAGTACATATTGGGGCGGCAGTACAGAGTCGTTCCCAATTTCTGTGACAATCGTCCAGTATATTATAATGTTGATTGTTGCAATCTGCTCATTTGCAAGCAATTTCTCAAAGAAGAAAGGATTGAAGCTTGGTTTGATGGGATTTGCAGTTATCGCATTGATAGTTTATTGCTACATGGGTTACATGAGAGGTACTGCCGAGACCATTTTCGCAGTGTTCCCATTGTTGGCTGTTGCAATTACTCCTATACTTGGCAACTATGTTGACCATAAGGGTAAGGCTGCAACAATGCTTATGCTCGGTTCGATATTGCTCGTAATCTGCCACCTCACTTTCGCATTCATTCTCCCGATGTTCAAGGGTAGTGCAGTTGGTGGTACTATAATCGCATACGTAACCATTCTCGTACTCGGAGCTTCGTTCTCGTTGGTACCTGCTGCTTTGTGGCCAAGCGTTCCAAAGCTGGTTGACGAAAAGATTATCGGTTCTGCTTACGCTGCAATCTTCTGGATTCAGAATATAGGTCTTGGTTTGTTCCCTGCACTTATCGGTTTGGTTCTAAACGGAACCAACGCAGAAGGCACAGCTGCTCACGAACTTGACTACACTTGGGCTCTTATTATGCTTGCTGCACTTGGTATTGCTGCATTGCTCATTTCGATTTACCTTAAGGCTGTTGATAAGAAAAAAGGTTATGGCCTTGAACAACCGAACATCAAGTAGTATTTTTCATATTTTTGTTAAGGGTTCCACCATTGGAACCCTTTTTTTGTGGCTTTTGTTTAGTATAATCTTGCGAACCTCTCTTTTCCGTTAAGGTCTTTGATGATTTCTGCATTGTAGCCGAAAGATAGGCAAAGACTAAGCATTTCGTTTCCTAGATGTTCGTTTATCTCAAAGAAAACCAATGGTTTGCGTTCCGGTTGGTGCCTTTCAATAAATTTTAGTATGCTGCGGTAGAATAGGAGAGGGTCGGAGTCTTCAACATACAATGCCAACGATGGCTCAAAGTTAGTTACGTTTTTGTGCATCAGCGATTTTTCGCTATTCAGGACGTATGGCGGATTGCTAACTACAATGTCGAATTTCTTGTCGAATGGGAATTTGTCATCGGATAGGATGTCGTATTTTGCAAAATTGACTTCTGTATTGTTGGCTTCCGCGTTTTGCTTGGCAGTTTCCAAAGCCTTTTCGGAAATGTCAACAGCAAAAACATTGACTTCGGGATGATTTTTCTTTATTGCAATAGGTATGCATCCGCTGCCTGTACCGATGTCGAGGATATTTATTGTATTTCCAACAGCCGCTTCGACTACGCTCAGCGAGCTGTCGCATACAACTTTCACCAGCATCTCCGTTTCCTGTCTAGGAATCAACACGTTGCTGTCAACCTTGAAATCCATTCCGCAGAATGACGCTGTGCCTGTGACATATTGCACGGGTTCTCCGTTTGCCAGTCTGGTGGATTTGCTGTTAAGTCTGTCGATGTCGGACTGGCATAGTTCATCGTCCTTGCTCATAAGCAGTTGAGTACGGGAAAGTTTGAGCTCGTCGCAGACGAATATTGTAGCAATCGAACGAGCTTCGTTGTTGTCGTAGAGGCGTTCGAGTTGCTTTGATAGCGTATTTATAAATTTGGAAATCGTCATTCGCTATGATTTATGGCTTTTCTGGGCGAGGAAACCTTGTTTACAGTCATTTCGGAAGCCTGAGTGAACACGCGAAACGGAACGAGGAGCGTTGTGAAATCGGCTATCCGCAACGTTGCTTGCAACCTCGCGAAGCCTGTGAGCAATCTCCTTTTGATTACAGATTGGAGATTCCGCATAAACAGGCTCACAAGGCTCGTTCCTGTGCCTGTTCGCTTTGTTTTGCGGAATGACGATAACGGAATTATAGGTAAAATAATCGTCATTTACCTGATTACCTGTATGTTGCCAGATTCGTCGACCTTTATAATGTCGGAATTCCTGTTCTTGCTTAGTTCGTATAGTCGAAGCGGGACAATGTAATCGACATTATTTTTTATTTCGCTGGCAATGTCGCAGAATCCTAGCGGCGGGTTACACCCAGAAAGGTTTGCCGAAGTTGAAACTATAGGTCTGCCGAAAACACCTATTACTTCGCGGCAGAAATCGTCGTTAACAATTCTTATTCCTATAGAACCGTCCTCTGCAACAAGGTTTTGAGGCAAATTATGTGCTTTCGGGTAGATAATTGTCAGCGGTCGGTCGGCAGCTTCGATGAGATCCTCTGCAATTTCTGGAATTGAAGCAGTGTATTTTCTCATCATTTCCATCGAATCGACAAGTATAAGCATACTTTTGCCTTTGTCGCGATGCTTGATGTCGTATATGCGCGCGATTGCCTTTTCGTTGCAGGCATCGCAACCTATTCCCCATATTGTATCGGTAGGATATAGAATTGTTCCTCCGTTTTTCAAAATTTCACAAGTTTCGTCAACAATGTTTTTCATAGCTTACTATAAAAAGTCATTAGTTCTTCGGTAATAAGTTTTCGGTCGAAGCGCTTGCTGCGTTCGTAGCCACGCTGGACTAGTTTTTTGCGTTCTTCCTCGTTGTCAAGAAGATATTTTATGGCTTCGGCAAGGTTGTCCTTGTGTGGAGCGTTTATTGTAAATGCCGCATTTCCTGCAATTTCGCCTGTACTTCCGTTGCTGTTGGTTATCACTGGCGTTCCCGAGAAGAATGCTTCGAGGATTGGAATGCCAAAGCCTTCGTACATCGACGGGTAGATGAAAATGTCGGCCATCTGGTAAATTGCTGGTAAGTCGGCATTGCCAAGTCGTTCATAAACATGTAGGCGTGACGAAAGTCCGTGCGAATCGGCGTAAGCCTTGATTTCGTCAAAGTATTCAGTCTTGCGACCAACCATCACAATGTCGATGTCGATGTTGTGCTCGTGGACAGCTTCGAGGATTCGGTGCGTGTTTTTGCGCTTTTCGATGGTGCCGAAAGAAAGCAGATAATGGTCGGGCAGGTTGTTTGTTTCATCGTCGCTGATTTTCTGGGCGAACTTAGGATTGCAAGTCTGGTACAGCACGTCGATTTTCTTGTCGCTGATGCCGTAGAATTCCATTATGTCCTTCTTTGTCTGGCTACTTGTAGCGATTATGCGGTCGGACTTTTCGCAGGCATAGCGGAACTTGTAGTCGTAGATTTTACGGTCGAAGTATTTGTACAACTGCGGGAATTTCAAGAAGATAAGGTCGTGGATAGTAACAACTTTCACAGCCTTTGTCTTGTTGATGTCGCGGGGCAGTTCATTACTCAGTCCGTGGAAAATATCAATTCCCTGTTGTTCTATAAATTTGCCGAGATGCATTGACCGCCATCTTGCCTGTGCAATCTTCGACGAGCCTGCTGGTGGCATTATCAAGTTTTCGCAATACTTTTCTTCGACAAGACCGTATGGATTTTCTGTGGAGAAAAGCACGTATTTGTTTTCGGGATAAAGGTCTTGCAGCGAACGAATTACGTCGCGGCTGTAGTTGCCGAGTCCTGCTCTGTTGACGAATGCCCGTTTTGCGTCGAATCCGATTATCATAGTGCTAATTTTTAGACTGCAACATTGTTATCTCTCAAGGCTTCGTTGAGCGAGGTTTTCTTGTCGGTCGATTCCTTGCGTTTGCCGATTATGAGAGCGCAGGGCAGGTAGTAGGTGCCTGCGGGGAACTGCTTTGCAGTGCTACCTGGAATTACGACAGAGCGTTCAGGAACATAGCCCTTGTATTCGACAGGTTCGCTTCCTGTTACGTCGATTATTTTCGTTGAGGCAGTGATTACCGTATTTGCGCCGAGGACGGCTTCCTTGCAAATATGTGCGCCTTCGACCACAATGCAACGTGAACCGATGAAGCAGTTGTCCTCGATGATAACAGGCGCTGCCTGAACTGGTTCAAGCACTCCGCCTATGCCAACGCCACCAGACAGGTGAACGTTCTTGCCGATTTGTGCGCACGAACCTACGGTAGCCCAAGTATCGACCATTGTGCCTTCATCGACGTATGCGCCAATGTTCACGTACGATGGCATCATTATCACGCCTTTAGCCAGATATGCACCATAGCGGGCAGTTGCCGGCGGAACTACGCGGACACCAAGTTTGTCGTAGTCGTGTTTCAGGGCAATCTTGTCGTGGTATTCGAATATGCCCGATTCGGTTTTCTGCTGTTTTTGTGTCGGGAAATAAAGAATTACGGCCTTTTTTACCCATTCGTTCACTTTCCATCCTTCAGCGTCGGGTTCGGCTACGCGGATTTTTCCGCCGTCGAGAAGATTTATGGTCTCTTCGATAACCTTTATATTTTCGGGCATTTCGAGCAGTTCGCGATGCTCCCAGATGCGTTCAATGGTTTCTTTCAATGTCGAATACATATACTTATGTTTAAGAGCATACAAACATAGTAAAAAATATGTTTTGCAATATATTTGTGTGAAAAAGAAATTAACAGGAGATGTGGATACAGAACACGGTTCTTTCATTTAACAGTTCGCAGAATTGTTTTGAAATATTTCACTATTGATTAATTTTGCAATAAATATGAATACATTTCTACTCATATTACTGGCAACTGTCGTGCTTGTGGCTATTTGCTTTGTGGCGATTGGCTTGCAGGTGTTTTTCAGTAAAAAGAAGAAGTTTCCCGAAACGGAAATAGGTCACAATGCAGAGATGCGGAAACGTAACATCAAGTGTGCAAAATGCGAGGAGCTGGAGAAGTGTGCGCTGAAGGATACTGCAGAATGCAACGCCAATTGCGGAAAAGCCTAGTCTTCAATTTTCCAAGCGAAATATTTCCACACTAAATCCTCAATGTTTATTTCATCTTGTCTCAGACGTAGAATGTCAAGATCGTCGATTTTTTCGTTTAGCACTTCCGTATTGTCAAAAAGTGTGGAAATGTAGTTGTTTCCATCTCTATTTTCTATGGCTACATCGCTGAAATGCTGCATAAAATCGCTCTGTTTTGTGTAAATGAAGTTGTACGACACGTTTCTTACTTGTCCTTTGGTCGGGAATAATACTCCTTTCTGAACAAGGTCGTCGATGTCGCGGGCAGCGGTGTCGGGAGATACTTTGGCATTTTCGCTCCAGTTCTTGGCTGTAAGTTTCTGTTGCCCGTCAAGGAAAATCCTAAGCATATCCTTCTGTCTTTTGCTCATTGGGATTTCAGAATGCGTATGCCAGAAGACTGTTTTGCAAAGTATGCCGCTCAATACCGCATCTGCCGACTTTACGGCATCGACAATGCACTGAAGATACCAGATTATCCATTCGGTAATGTCGTGGTCGTTGCGTGAAACTCGTTCCAGCACCTTGTAGTATTTCTTCTTGTCGGCGCAAATTTGCCGCGATACGCTGAAGTAACGGAATTTGCTTTTGTCAATCTGCGAAAGCACCATGTCCGACAATGCGCGTGCAATTCGTCCGTTGCCGTCGTCGAAAGGATGTATGCATACAAACCAGAAATGCGCAATAGCTGACTTTACCAGCGAAGGCTTTACTTTTGGATTGTTGAACCAGTTGATGAATTTTTGCATTTCGTGCGGTACCGATTCTGCGGTAGGTGCAACATAATGTACCCGTTCACGACCAAACGCTCCCGATATAACTTTCATGCCTTCGGTTCTGTATTTCCCGACATTTATTTGAGCATAGCTGCTGCGTCCGTTGGGGAATAGGGTGGAGTGCCAACCGAAAAGCCTTTCGTCGGAAAGTGGCGTGTCGTAATGGTATATTGCATCGAGCATCATTTCGACAATTCCTTCGATGTAATGCGTTGAGTCCTTTTCGTTAGGAATGCTGATGCCGAGTTTTCTTGCTATTGACGACCTTACTTCGTCAACGTTCAAGTCTACACCTTCTATCTCAGATGAATATATGATGTCATTGGTTATGTTTTCTAGTGTTGCTTGCATCTGTGTGTCGAATCCGATTTCTCGTAGTCTGCCCGATAAGAAGCCTATTGCCCGGTTTGCTTCGGACAGCATATCGATGACTAAGTCGGCATTCCACGTAAAGTCAGTCCAGTTGTCGTATTCGTGAATATACATATCTTTCTCATTTCATTTGCCGCAAAAATAATGCTTTTGCGGTTAACTACAAAATTTTATCCGCACATTTTGCGGCTAAGCAATAAAATTAGTCCGCATATTTTGCGGTTTATTGTCCGCAATGAGTGTTGTGATAAATGTTGTAATAGGTATAATATTTTGATTTATTGGTGTCCGCTAAAAAAATGCACAAACGCCATAAGTCCATTGTTGACAATGTTTTACATAAGAATATTGATGATGGGGCTTGTCATTCCGAAAACCTGATTGAACCAGCGATACGGAACGGGGAGCTGTGTGAAATCGGTTATCCGGAATCTGTTAACGTATTATTATAGAACAGATTCCGTACAAACAGGCTCACACGACACGTTCCTTAGTCGGTTCGCTTTGTCTTACGGAATGACTGGATGGGTATTTAGCGGACAACAATAATTTTGATTATTATTTCTTTACCACGCTTGTAACCTTACCGTCGTACAG
>CAJOEG010000179.1 GCA_905233405.1 uncultured Bacteroidales bacterium
AATTTGCAGCTTTCAAGCGCATTGTTGGACTTTTTGTCTAATAAACTTCCCGTTTCGCGCTTGCAGCGTGATTTGTCGGACTCTACCGTACTTCGCAACCTCGGCGTACCGATGGGACATATCCTTATCGCACTCGCATCGCTTGACAAGGGAATGTCGAAACTTTTGCTCAACCGCGAAAAGATAGATGCCGACCTCGAAAACAACTGGATGGTGGTTGCCGAAGCAATACAGACAATACTTCGCCGCGAAAACTACCCGAATCCATACGAAGCACTCAAGGCTCTCATGGTCCAGCGTGGAGCACCTGCAGCCAACATCAGCACCGATTCCAAGGGTCAGAACGAGCCCGTGGTCGACAACGACACCGACGAGCACCGTTACCAGAACCGCCGTGCTGACGGGAATATGAAAGACATCCTGAAAGTTACAAGATACATTCTGCCATACAAGGGCTACGCCGTGCTGAACATTCTGTTCAACTTCCTGTCGGCAATATTCAGCCTTTGTTCGTTTACTATGGTCATTCCTTTCCTCGGGATACTTTTCAACACGCAAGAGCCTGTGAGAGATATGGTTGAAATGAGCATCACCGACCTCGAATCAATGAAGCACAACTTCTACTACTGGCTCACTACAATTATCGACAACAACGGCAAACTTACCGCACTCATTACAATATCAAGCATCGTGGCAATCGCCGCATTTCTGAAAACAGGCACAGCATATCTGGCAAACCACTTCATTGTGCCGATTCGCAACGGTGTCATAAAGGACATACGCAACTCACTGTTTCAAAAGACATTATATCTTTCAATCGCCTACTTCACTGAAGAGAAAAAAGGAAACATAATCTCTCGAATGACAAACGATGTGCAGGAAATCGACTGGGGAATCGGCAGTTCTCTCGAAATGTTTTTCCGCGACCCGCTCAAAATCCTCATCTACCTGATTTCAATGTGCGTAATTAGCTGGAAATTAACAATTTTTGCATTTATTCTGCTTCCAATTTTCGGCATTCTGATTGGAAAGACTGGTCGTTCACTAAGAAAAACCTCTATGACAGGTCAGGAACAGATGGGCGGACTTCTTGCTCAAATAGATGAAATGATTGGCGGACTGCGCGTCATAAAGGCTTTCAACGCCGAAAACCACATCGACACCAAATTCGAGCAAGCCAACGAAGAATACACTACCTTGATGAACAAGGTACACCGCCGCCGTTTTCTTGCAAGTCCGCTGAGCGAATTTCTCGGAACAATAGCAGTGATTATAATATTGTGTTTCGGCGGGACAATGATTCTTTCGGAAAGCAGTACTCTTTCACCAGAAGCACTCATCGGATACCTTGTAATATTCAGTCAGATTATTCAGCCGGCAAAAACACTTTCGACAGGCTGGTTCAATGTGAAAAAGGCAATGGCATCAGTTGACCGTGTTAACGAAATACTTGATGCACAAAACCCGATAATCAACTCTCAAGGCAACGAACACATTTCCGAATTCTGCCACGAAATCGAGTTCCGCAATGTAAAATTCGCCTACAATGCCGATTCAGAAGTTCTTCACGGCATAAACTTCACCATTAAGAAAGGGCAAACCATCGCACTTGTAGGACAGAGCGGTTCTGGAAAATCCACAATTGTTGACCTGATTCCGCGTTTCTACGATGTCACCGAGGGAGAAATCCTAATCGACGGCAAAAACATACGCGACTACAAGCTCAAGGAACTGCGCAGCCTAATGGGATATGTAAATCAGATTCCAATCCTATTCAACGACAGCATTCTCAACAACATAACGCTCGGACAGGAAGGCATTTCCAAGGAAGATGTAGAACGCGCCGCCAAGATTGCCAACGCCTACGACTTCATTATGGAAACCGAAAATGGCTTCCAGACCAACATTGGCGATGGTGGTTGCAAACTCTCTGGCGGTCAGCGACAAAGAATAAGCATTGCCCGCGCACTGCTCAAGAATCCGCCAATCCTCATCCTCGACGAAGCCACATCGGCACTCGACACCGAATCGGAACGACTGGTGCAGGAAGCAATCGAACATCTGATGAAAAACAGGACTTCGGTTGTCGTTGCGCACAGATTGTCAACCATAAAGAATGCCGACATCATTGTTGTAGTTGACAACGGAAATATTGTGGAAACTGGAAAGCACGACGAACTTTTAGCAAAACAAGGAATTTATTACAAACTTCACACATTACAAAACTCATAACAAATGAAAACCAAGACATTAGCATACTTAATATTAATCATTACCGCAATATTCCTTTCAAGTTGCAACAAAACACCAAAACCAAAGGAAAACAACGGTAATAAGCCAACCAAGGAACTGAAAGTACAGAAATACGACTTCAACAATCCGCCAGAGTTCCGCAAGGATGGTGAACTTCAGTTTTTGAATGCTAATGATTCGGTGCTTTTCAGCATTGATATGGAGTTGGCGACCAACGAGGAAGAACACGCACGCGGACTTATGTACCGCAAGCAGATGGACGAAAACAAAGGTATGCTCTTCCTATTCCAAAACGAAGACTGGCGTTCGTTCTGGATGCACAACACGCTGATTCCATTGGATATAATCTATGTAAACGCAAAACGCGAAATCGTAAGCATCTGCAAGAATACCAACACTTTGGACGACACTTCCCTACCCTCCGAGGCCCCGGCAATGTATGTAATCGAAATCAACGCAGGGCTTTGCGACAAGTACGGAATCGACAAGGGAACGAAGGTGAACTTCTAATCTCTTAACACACCTACCTCAGAGAAGCACCCCTATCTGATACACCCCAAATGCCACAATCCACGCAAGTATCAGCGACACGCCAACGGACAAGGCCGCCCACTTGAAGCCCGATACCTTGCGGATTGCAGATGTGGCACCCAAACACGGGAAACATATCAGCATAAAGAACACAAACGCCAAAGCCGCAACGGAAGCATTTGATTCGCCATCATCAGCTTCCGCAGTCACTTCCTCTGTCCTATTCAGCATCGACATTGTACTGATTGTCAACTCCTTGCCTGCAAATCCAGATATTGCTTCCACCGACATCTTCCAGTCGAAACCAAGCGGACGGAAAACTGGCTCTATTAAATTGCCGAACTTCGCCAATGCCGAAGATTCTATCCGTGCTTCCGCGACAGACGCATCTTCCCTATTTTCAGTATTTTGCGGGAAATATGTCAAAGCCCACACAACGATTGCACCTAACACGACAATTCCAGAAATGCGCTTCAGGTACTCCCAAGTGCGATTCCACATATAACTCAACGAAATAAAGAGCGTTGGCTTCTTGTATGATGCAAGTTCAATAACATACGGATACTCATTGTTTTTCAGCAATGTCCTGCTGTAGATTTTTGCAAACGCCATTGCAAGCAACATTCCCACCAGATATACGATGAACATTATCAAAGCAGGGAATTTCGGGAAGAATGCCGACACCAAAAGCAAGCAGACTGGCACACGCGCAGCGCACGGCAGAAACGGTATGGCAAGTGTAGCCAGAATCCTATCTTTCTTGCTTTCGATATGCCTTGCGCTCATTATGGCAGGAATCGAGCAACCAAATCCCAGCACCATAGGAACCAACGATTTGCCCTGCAATCCAAGTCTGCGCATAAAAGCATCCACGCAATATGATGCACGCGACATATAGCCCGGATTCTCCAGAATGCCAATTAACAGATAGAAAATCAGAATGTTAGGCAGCAAAGCTAGCACAGCACCGACACCTACGACAAGCCCATCAGCAACGAAGCTGCCAATCGCCCCATGCATCGACATGCGCAACGACTCCGACAATGATGCTATTCCGTTGGAAATCCACTCCATAGGGAATCGTCCCAACTCGAATGTGGCGCAGAAAATTGCAGCCATAATAAGCAGAAACAACGGAAATCCCCAAGTCTTGTGCAACATTACCGAATCGGCCTTCTCGGAATC
>CAJOEG010000180.1:0-5051 GCA_905233405.1 uncultured Bacteroidales bacterium
GGTAAACTTAATTCTCGACAAGCCTAGTGTACGCGAACTTATTCAGGACGACCTAACCGTGCAAAATGCCACCGAGGAACTTGCAAATATTGTAAAAGGTGGTGTTAGACGCGCTTCAATCGAGGCTGACTATGCCGAATTGTCCGGTAAAGTTGGTGAACGGGGCGTTTATCGCAGGATTGCAGAGGATATGATTGGGCGGATTGTTAGAAACTGATTTATAGTCATTTATTTATACTTGCAGATGGATTCTAGAAAAATATATTTTGAAACCTACGGTTGTCAGATGAATGTTGCTGATTCCGAGATGGTTGCGGCGATAATGAAGGCTGATGGCTACGATACTACCGACGACATAAATTCTGCCAATGTTGTTGTGATAAACACTTGTTCGGTGCGCGACAATGCCGAACGCAAGATTTGGAACCGCCTTGAATTTATGAAAGGCTTGAAGCACCGCAACAAAGGTTTGAAAGTGGGTGTAATAGGTTGTATGGCTCAACGTGTTGGCGACAAATTGTTCGACAGCGGTGCCGTTGACTTTGTGGCTGGTCCCGATGCCTATAGGCACATTCCCGAACTTGTGCGCGAAACCGACATCAAGCCTGTGGCTGACACCAATTTCGACATTGCAGAAACTTACGCAGGTATTGAACCGTTACGTCTTGATAGCGAGAGTATTTCCGGTTTTGTGTCGATAACGCGAGGCTGTAATAATTTCTGTTCATATTGCATTGTGCCATATACCCGCGGTTGCGAGCGCAGCCGTAGTGCCGACGACATAATCCGTGAAGCCGAAAATCTGCAAAGTCAAGGCAACAAGGAGATTACATTGCTCGGACAGAATGTCAACTCGTACCGATGCGGTGATATTGATTTTCCGAAGCTGATTGAAACTGTGGCTAAGTGCGTTCCCGATATGCGTGTAAGGTTCACCACGTCTCACCCGAAAGATATTTCCGACGAATTGCTTGAAACTATTGCCCGTAACTCAAATATTTGCAATCACATACACTTGCCAGTGCAGTCGGGTAGCAATGCCGTGCTTGAACGTATGAACCGCAAATATACGCGCGAGTGGTACTTGGACAGGATTGCAGCTATACGTCGTATAATTCCAGACTGCGGACTTTCTACCGACATTTTCTGCGGGTTCTGTGGCGAGACTGAAGCCGATTATATGCAGACTGTTGATTTGATGGAGACTGTCGGTTTCGATTCTGCATTTTTGTTCAAATATTCCAACCGACCTGGCACTTTTGCTTCAAAAAATCTTGTCGATGATGTTCCTGAAGAGGAGAAGGTGGCAAGGCTTGCAAAACTTATTGAGATTCAGAACCGCATTTCGCTTGAGCGTAACAAGGCTGATGTCGGTAAGGTCTTCGAGGTGCTTGTGGAGGGCGAATCCAAGCGTTCTTCTGATATGCTTTGCGGCAGAACACAACAGAACAAGGTTGTTGTTTTCGACCGTCAGTCGCTGAAAAAAGGCGACTATGCAAAGGTGAAAATTACAGATGCAAGTTCTGCAACCTTGAAAGGCGTTGTATTATAGCGTTTTACGAATACGAAAAAACTTTTGAAAAAATTGGAGTAAAAATTTGTTGTAAAAAATAAATTGAAGTATTTTTACAACTTGAAAATTTAATTGGAAAGGACTGTATTATGCAAGTAAAGAAATCACCGAAAGCTGATCTTGATAGATTGAGAATCATCTTTTTAGAAATAGGTGCAGTTATTGCTTTGGCTGCTTGTCTTGTCGCATTTGAATGGTCGTCGGAAGACGCTTCGATGGGTTCGCTTGGCGATTTGACAATTGACGAGGTCATTGAAGAGGAAATTGACAATACAATACAGGAAGAAGAACAACCTGAAGAACCAGAACCAGAACCGGAACCAGAACCTGAGCAGGTTATCGAGGAACTCGTTATCGTTGAAGATGATGTAAAAGTTGATGATATTAATATCAACTCCGAAGCCGATGAAAAGACACAGACTCAAGTTCATATCGTAGAAACGATTGAAATTGAGGAAGAAGAGGAAGTTGAGCCAGTTGCTTTCGCAGCTGTTGAAAACAAGCCTGAATATCCAGGTGGCGATATGGCACTTATGAAATATTTGGCAGAAAATACCAAGTACCCTGCAATCGCAAAGGAAAATGGTGTATCGGGTAGAGTTTTCGTTCAGTTCGTAATCGACAAGACTGGTGCCGTTACTAAGGTAAAGGTTCTCCGTGGTGTTGACCCCGCTCTTGACGCAGAAGCAGTAAGAGTTGTAAAGGCAATGCCTTCGTGGAAACCAGGTTCGCAGAGAGGTAAGGCAGTTCCTGTAACTTATCAGGTGCCTATCAATTTCAAGTTGAACTAAATGTATATATGGTTAATAATTTGCCCTGCCTTTCGACAGGGCTTTTTTTATGAATAAGGGAGGTTTGTTATGAGAAGATTATTGCTATTATTATTAATAGGTATGGTCTTTCCGTCTTTATTCTATGCGCAGGACAGGCAGAATGGAAATGCCGTACAAGGTAAGGACGCAGAATATGCGTTTGAACAGTTGGAGGTAAAACCTGAGTATCCTAATGGAAATGAAGGACTTGGAAAATATTTGTCGGAAAATATAAAGTACCCGAAAAAGGCTTTGAAAAATGGCGTTAGTGGAAAAGTATTCGTCCAGTTTGTAATCGATAAGACAGGAAAGGTTACTAATGTTGTGGCTGTTAGGGGAGTAGAAAAGTCGCTTGACAAGGAAGCTGTACGAGTTATCAAGTCAATGCCGAAGTGGAAACCAGGAATGAAAGATGGTCAGCCAGTGAAGGTAAAATATACGATTCCGATTAATTTCAAATTCTAGGCGCAAGTAAAATGTTTGAATGTCAGAACGATGAGTTGGAAAAGGCGGTGCTTGTCGGTATTGTAAACCGAATGCAGACGCGCGAGCAGGTTGATGAGTATCTTGCTGAACTTGATTTCCTTGCTAATACCGCTGGCGTAGAGCCGGTTAAGAGATTCGTGCAGAATGTTGATTCTCCGAATACTCGTACCTACGTTGGAACTGGAAAACTGGAGGAAATCAAGCAGTATATTCAGGAGAATGAAATTTCATTGGTAATTTTCGACGACGAGTTGCAGCCCACACAACTTCGTAACATTGAGCGCGAATTGCAGGTGAAAGTCCTTGATAGGACAAATTTGATTCTTGATATTTTTGCACAGAATGCTCGCACGGCACACGCAAAGGCTCAAGTGGAACTAGCTCAGTACCAGTATCTTCTGCCACGATTGGCAGGTATGTGGACTCACTTGGAACGTCAGCGTGGAGGTATCGGAATGCGTGGTCCTGGTGAAACTCAGATTGAGATTGACCGCCGTATAGTTCTCGACAAGATTGCGCGACTGAAAGTTGATTTGCAGAAGATAGACAAAAATATGGTGCAGCAGCGCAAGAACCGTACTGGCATTGTACGTGTTTCGTTGGTCGGATATACCAATGTCGGCAAATCGACAATAATGAACCTTATAAGTAAGTCGGAAGTGCTGGCACAGAACAAGTTGTTTGCAACTCTCGACACCACCGTGCGTAAGGTTGTGATAAACAATCTGCCGTTCCTGTTGAGCGATACCGTTGGTTTCATCCGCAAGTTGCCTACAACTCTGATTGAGTCGTCGCTTGACGAGGCTCGCGAGTCCGACCTTATTGTTCACGTGGTTGATATTTCGCATCCTTGTTTTATGGAGCAGATGGAGGTTGTGGAGCAGACTTTGAAGGACATAGGAATCGTTGATAAACCAATGTTAGTGGTTTTCAATAAGATAGATGCGTTTACCTTTGTCAAGAAGGATGAGGACGACCTTACTCCGATGAAAAAGGAAAACTATTCGCTTGACGACCTGAAAGAAATGTACTTTGCTAAAAATGAAAACTGTGTCTTTGTTTCGGCTACCGATTTGCAGAATATTGACGAGTTCAAGAATAAACTTTTCGAGATGGTGAAGAAAATCCATTTCGACAGGTACCCGTACAATACGATTTAGATTCTACCTTCTCTTAAACTCGTATTCGTAAATCGCTTCATTCTTAACGTTGTCACTAACAACGACTTTCAGTTTGTACGATTCCGCTTTTGGCAGACGGTTGTCGAAATAGTATCTAAGTGACGATTTCTTTGGTTCGTACTCGCCAAGTACCCATTTGCCGTTTAGGTAGATGTTGTATGTGCTCACGCCGGCAAGATTGTCGGTAATCTTGAACTCCATATATTTTTTCCCTGTCATGTCGCTGGAGATTACTAACGGTCTTATGGTTGGTGCTATGGTGTCAATCAGAATGAAAAACTTACCGAACCTGTTTGTCTTCGCTGTAAGCCAGCCGTTTTCGTAAGTGGTTGTCAGATAGTTGGTTTTCTTGTTTATTTCGCGGCAGATGAACGCTTTGCTGATGTATTGACTGGGCACAAGGCTGTCGGAAAGTGATATTGTAAAACTTTTCTTTACGGCTTCGGTTTCATCGCCAAGCGAGAATATTGGCGAGTACTTTTTTGCGCCATTTCTTGCGAGCTCCACTTCACGGTCGTCGAAAAGTGTGGCGGAGTCAATTGTAACACGGCAGCCTTTGATTTCCAGATTATTGACTGTATTCCACTTTAGTTTTTGGGCATTCGAAAACTTGATGTTTGTGGCAGTGTCGGACAAAATTGTGAAATTTATGTTGCTGACATTTCCGTTGAAATCGGTGATTTTTATCTGGATTTTTGCAGAATCGTTTGTGCCAATGTTTAGGTAACCATTGTTTACGAGGTTGCTGTAGATGTCGAGGTCGTTGTTTGGTTCAACGAAAAGTTTCTGTACATATTTGCTATCCTTGACGTAGTAGTTAAAGTCAAAACAACTGTTTTTTGTGGATTGCTTGTCAAAATCAACCTTGTCGAATATGGAAGTGTAAGTTTTTATGCCGTTTACAAGCAGGTCAACTTGTTTTGCTCCGTAGCGGTTGTTGGAGTTGGTCATTCTGTCGCAATATTCGACACCGATTCCAATTCTGCCGCTAGCATATAT
>CAJOEG010000180.1:5069-8202 GCA_905233405.1 uncultured Bacteroidales bacterium
GCTTGCCGTTTTGGTTAGTCCAATCATTTGCTTGTCGGAAGTTCCTGCTACTGTGGATTTTGCCGATTGTGGATATATCACAACGGAAGTTGCTTCTGGCGGTGTATTGTCCGAAAGTTTGATGTATTTGCCTAGGGTGTTGTGCGAAATGTCGGTTGTGGCATCTCTGATTTCGAAGTGCAGGTGCGGTCCGCCCGATTGTCCCGTGTTGCCCGAATAGGCGACAAGTTGTCCTTTTTTTACGGGCAGGTCGAGTGGTGACAGATTTACGTCAATGCGGAAAGATTCTTTTTCGTATTGTAGATTCTTTGTGTAGGTTTCTATTTCACCAGCAAATTCCGAAATATGTCCATAAACGGAGCGGTAACCGTTTTCGTAGTCGATGTAAAGAGCGTGTCCGTATCCGTAGGGCGAAACTAGGATTCTGGAAACGTATCCGTCGGCAAGTGCGTACAGAGGTTTGCCATCGGCGTAGGTGCGTATGTCGATTCCCGAATGGAAATGTGAGGCGCGTGGTTCACTGAAGTTTCCCGAAAGTTGAATTTGGAAATTTACGGGTAAGCCAAAATCGCTGAATGCTTCCTGCTGTGCAAAAATATTGCTGATAATTAGTGATATAAGTATTGTGAGCAATGTTCTTTTCATAACACAAAAATAATGTACAATTTTCAAATCATCAAATCCTCAAATCATCGAATCTTCAAATTGTCAATCGTAAATCGTCAATCTAAAATAATATTGTATTTTTGTGCTGATTTTATGTTAAGAAAGATTCGGGATATTATTTTGGCGGTGGTGGACTGGTTCTACAAGCCTTTCCGCAGGTTTATTCCGCAGACCATTTTCAGGTACGGCTTTACCGGTGGAATGAATACGCTTCTTGATATTATTCTTTACTATGTGCTTTATAATTACGCATTTGGCGCATCGAATGTAGATTTGGGATTCATTGTGATTTCCCCGCATATCGCAGCTTTCATAACCGAATTCCCGATAACTTTCACAATCGGTTTCCTTCTTGCAAAATACATAACATTCACGGCTTCCACCTTGCAGGGCTACAGGCAATTGATTCGCTACGGACTTACAGTTTGCGGTTCAATTATGCTCAACTATCTGTTGCTTAAGTTGTTCAACGAGGTTGTCTTCGTCGATGCTGACTTCATCGGATTCTGGAATTGCTCGTTCTTCGGAATGACAAACAAGGAGATTGCCGCTATGCTGTCGAAGATAATTACAACTGCTCTCGTTATTGTCTATAGTTACTTTATGCAGATGTATTTTAGCTTTTCGCAAAGGCAGAGGGAGGAAGTTGAAAAAATAGAAAATACTGAAGAATAAACATAATGCAAAATATATTTTCGATAATTTCGGCCGAGACTGGCATTTCTGAACGTCAGGTGGCTAATACGGTGGCCTTGCTTGACGACGGTTGTACTATTCCTTTCATTTCGCGTTACCGCAAGGAACGTACTGGTGGACTTGACGAGACGCAGATTGAACTGATTTTCAAGAAGAACGAGTATTACAACGAATTGCAGGCACGCAAGACATCAATACTTGCAGCCATTGAAAAACAAGGCAAACTTACTCCCGAACTTGAGTCGGAGATTAAGAACACATGGAATCTCAACGACTTGGAGGACTTGTATTTGCCTTATAAACCTAAACGTAGAACCCGTGCGGCTGTCGCACGCGAAAAAGGTCTTGAGCCTTTGGCAAAGTTGATTTTTGCCCAGAAGTCGGTTGATGTGTATGCAGAGGCAAAGAAATATCTTAACGATGATGTTAAAACTGTAGAAGACGCCATTGCTGGTGCAAGCGACATTAATGCCGAACTTATCAGCGAGGACAAGTCGGCACGCGAGCGTGTACGCAAAATGTTCGAGCAGGAGGCGGTAATTTCGTCTAAGGTTGTGAAATCGAAGATGGAAGAAGCGGAAAAATATCGCGACTACTTTGATTTTTCGCAACGTTTGTCAACTTGTCCGTCGCACAGGATTTTGGCAATGCGCCGTGGTGAAAGCGAAGGTTTTCTGCGCGTGGATATTTCACCTGTCGAGGAACATTCGCTCAAGCAGTTGAAGTATTTGTTCATACACGGCAAGGGACAATGTTCCGACTTGCTTTCCGAAACTATTTCCGATGCATATTCGCGACTGATAAAGCCCTCGATTGAAACCGAATTTGCTTCGTCGAGCAAGGAGAAAGCCGACATTACCGCTATTGAAGTCTTTGCTGCAAACCTACGTCAGTTGCTTATGACTCCGCCACTTGGCAAAAAACGTATTCTCGGAATCGACCCGGGCTATCGTACCGGCTGCAAGTTGGTTTGCATCGACACCGAAGGAAATCTTTTGCACAACGACAATATTTATCCGCATAAGCCTCAGGAACAGACGGCCTTGGCAATGAAAAAACTTTCGTCGATGGTGTCGGCGTACAAGATTGACGCTATTGCAATCGGCAATGGCACGGCAAGTCGCGAGACCGAATATTTTGTCAAGCGCATACATTTCGACCGTCCGGTGCAGGTATTTGTCGTCAGCGAGGACGGGGCATCGGTTTATTCGGCTTCGTCGGTGGCAAGGGAAGAGTTTCCGCAGTATGACGTAACGGTGCGCGGTGCAGTTTCTATTGCCCGTCGCCTTATGGATCCGCTTGCCGAACTTGTGAAGATTGAGCCTAAGTCGATAGGAGTGGGGCAGTATCAGCACGATGTTGACCAGAAGTTGCTGAAGGATAGCCTCGACCGTGTTGTAGTTAGCGTTGTGAATAATGTCGGTGTAAACTTGAATACAGCTACTAAGCATCTGCTGAATTATGTTTCGGGCTTAGGTCCTGTGCTTGCTCAGAACATTGTCGATTACCGCAAGGAGCATGGCGCGTTTACCAATCGTCGTCAACTTATGGAAGTTACTCGTCTGGGTAGCAAGGCTTTCGAACAATGTGCCGGTTTCTTGCGCATTCCCGATGGCGACAATCCGCTAGACAATACTGCAGTTCACCCCGAGTCGTATTCGGTTGTTGCAAAGATTGCCAAGGATTGCAAACTTACTGTGGCTGAATTGGCAGAAAAGCCCGAAATCCTTGATGGTGTTGACTTGTCAAAGTATGTTACCGAGCAGATTGG
>CAJOEG010000181.1 GCA_905233405.1 uncultured Bacteroidales bacterium
AATAGCCAAACTACCACTGCCAGGGAAAGAAACTGTTCCCTGCGAAGCACCACTATTTGAGAATTTTGCAATAACCGAAGCACCAGAACCCTGCTTATACGCAAGATATACATCACCAGCCGAACTTACCGACAGTGCATTTACACTATCTCGTCCTGTTACGCCCTGCTGCACAGCCCATTGAACAGCACCCGACTGGTTGAACTTGGCAAGATATATATTATAGTCGGACAACGAAGACAAACTGTTGCCTCCCATCGACAGATTCCCCTTGAATTCGCCAGCGAGGTAAATATTTCCGCTTGCATCACAGGCGACTCGCTTTCCATAGTCTGGCGAAGTTGACGCATACGTCATCGACCACAGGATTTCTCCAGCGGGGTCAAACTTGAGACAAAAAGCATCGTCCCCTCCCCTAGCATCTTGATAGAACGACAGAGGACCTACCTGCAAAGCATAATTGAAATATCCTGTAACTATAACATTATTGTTTCCATCAATAGCCAAATCGGAAGCATTGTCGTCCTCGAAGCAACCTAAAGTCCTAACATACTTAAAGTTACCATCGGAATCAAGTTTCAGCAAAAATCCGTCCTTTGCACCACGAGACGGGAACGAATTGCCCTCAAACGAAGTGTTATCGTTCGACAAACCAACTACATACACGTTGTTGTTAGCATCCACAGCAATAGCATTTGCCTGTTCAACGGCATTGCTTCCTCCACTTTTCAGCCATACCACATTTCCATCCGGCGACATCTTGGCAACATAAAAGTCAGTATTTCCTGCCGACGTAACCGAAAGTCCATCAATAGAAAGCGTTTCCGAGAAAGTTCCTGCCACATATATGTTACCTGCATTGTCAACTGCCACATCCGACACAAACTCCGCATTGGCATTACCATAGCCCTTCATCCACGAATAACCGATTCGGTCGCCACAGTCAATGCTATCGCCCGCGTGCTGAGCGAATGTCGCCACAAAACTAAAAACAACCAATATCAACGCAAGGATTTTCTTCATAGGCACTTCTAAAAATCGTAAACCATTGATGCAACATTATGTTTGTCCAAAGTTGTGAACTTATCGCGATAAAGCCTGAATCCAAGGGCAATCTGATGAGAACCGAAATTATACCTCTGTATTCCAGTAAGTCCAATTTCACACAAATACGAAACGGATATGTTCTTTATAACAAAGCCAACCATCGGTGATACGGAAAGCGGGCTGACATTCCCGACATCAAGAGTCTGCTTGTATGTAAGCCCAAGCACCACTTCGTTCTCGTCTTTCGTATATACTGTCCTGATTTTCTTGCCGGAAAGAATCTTGAACCGCACGCCCAAGTCCATCTGGTTCATATTCTTCATATTGGTCTTGAAAACTAAAAGCGGACAAAGTTGCATATTGCTTGCCAGCCAGAAAGTCTTTCCTGCGTGCACATTCATATTTACACTCAACGAACGTTCCAATTCAAGATTATAGACAGGGCAAGTCCATTGCAGCAAATTGTCGAAACTTACACCCGCAAGCAGTCCACCGTGAGTCAACAGCACGCCAAAATTTGCATCGTAGCCGAAATAATTATGAGAACTATAATTTACAATCGGGTCGTATATATCCCTGTCGAACCTGCTTTCGTCGTAAGTGTGCATAAATACTGTAGCACCGAAACCGAATGAAAGGATAGTCTTAGTTTTACGCTTTGTGCGCATCAGGAACTGGAAAGAACCGTTGACCTGCAGACCAGTCTGCGAATTCACACCATTCTTGTCGGTATAAAGGAAACCACCAAGTCCGCCATCACGCGTCTTAAAACGCGAACGGAACATCAAAAAAGTCGTACTCGGAGTCTTATCCGCACCAAATCCAATCCATTGCTGCCTATGCGCCGCCTTCACCTGAATGATGTCAACCAAACCTGTAAAAGCAGGATTAAGCAATGTATTGTCGAATACATATTGCTCATACACAGGGGCATCCTGTGCAAAAGACTTTGTTCCCATCATCAAAAACGAAAACAAAATCACCAACAATATTCGCAATGCCTTACGCACAATGGTCTTTTTTATGAAACGGCAAAAATAGCACTTTTATTTTATATAAGTATAAGTTTGAGGATTCAACGTTCAAAATTCAAGGTTCAACGTTCAAGGTTCAACGTTCAAGGTTCAACGTTCAATCGTAAAATCCTTAACTTCTTACAAAATGCGGCATTTCTTCTGGAATCACTATCGAAAGTTCAACCAGACCCGCCACCTTGCCGTCCTTGTGCCACGGACTTTGGTAGATAAGTTTCTTCTGTCCGTTCTTCGATATGGTATATGCATTGGTGCTACCTGTAGCCAACATATTCTTAATCATAGCCGTAGCTCTTTCGCCGTGGCAGTCGTAAAGCGACTTGCCGACAAGCGAAGCACCTCCGCGAGCCTCCCAAGTTGCAGAAGCTTTGTCGTTCATATATACTATTATCCCTTCGTTGTCGCAGACGGTCACGGCAAACGGAGTTTTCCTTCAAAAAGTCTTCAGTAATTTCCATATTATTCAATATTAACCTTTAATGTCTGAACCCTGTCGGGGCCAACCGACAAGTACGAAATCTTCACACCAGTTTCCTTTGCGATGAACTTCAAGTAGTCCTTGAGAGGCTTTGGCAAATCGTCCTCATTCTGGCACTTTGAAATGTCCTGCTTCCAACCGTCAAACTCGACATATACAGGCTCAATTTCATCATTCATTTCAAATGGAACATAATCAACTTCCTTGTCGTTAATCTTGTAAGCCACAGCCACTTTCAACTTGTCGAAGTCGTTAAGCACATCAGCCTTAGTGATGATAATGTCTGTCAAACCGTTGAGCATAACGGCATACTTGAGAGCCACGAGGTCGAGCCAGCCACAGCGTCGAGCACGGCCTGTAGTTGCACCGAATTCATTGCCAATCCTGCGCAAAGTTTCGCCTGTTGCATCGAAAAGTTCGGTTGGGAACGGACCACTGCCAACACGTGTGCAATATGCCTTTACGATACCGTAAACCTTGCCAATCTTCGACGGAGCCACGCCCAAACCCGAGCATACGCCCGATGCCAAGGTATTCGACGATGTTACAAAAGGATACGAACCGTAATCCACATCAAGCATCGAGCCTTGTGCACCTTCTGCCAGAATCGACTTGCCATCATTCAATGCCTTGTTGACATAAATTTCAGAATCGATGAAATTGAACGCCTTAAGGTATTCGATTGCCTCGAACCACTGCTTTTCGTATTCCTCGTTGGTTTCGGTAAAGTTGTAGCCTTGCATCACTTTCAGGTGATGAGCCTTTGTGGTGTTGTACTTCTGTACGAAGTTAGGCGAGAAGATTTCACCCATACGCAAACCAATGCGAGCGGTGCGGTCGGTATAAGTAGGACCTATACCCTTCTGTGTCGAGCCAATCTTGCTTGCACCCTTGTATTCCTCGTAAGCCTTGTCGAGCAGACGGTGCGACGGCATTATTAGATGAGCCTTCTTACTGATTAACAAATTGTTGTGCAAATCGGCACCAAGTTTCATAGCCGACTCAATTTCTTCACGCAAAATCACTGGGTCAACCACAACGCCACTACCGATGACGTTCATTGCCTTCGGGCGGAAAATTCCCGATGGAATTGTATGAAGAACGTGCTTTATATTGTTGAATTCCAACGTATGTCCGGCATTCGGACCGCCCTGAAAACGGGCAATAATGTCATACTGCGGCGTAAGCACATCGACAATCTTTCCCTTGCCTTCGTCGCCCCACTGCATACCTAATAAGACATCTACTTTCATTGCTGTTTATTTTCTGTTTTTTAATTCTTTACAATTGCTACATATACCATAAATGGTCAGGAAGTGCGAAGCCACATCGAAACCATATTTCTGCACCACCTCATCCTTTACATCATTGACCTTCGACAGCGACACTTCGTATATCTTTCCGCACTGACGGCATATAAAATGGTCGTGCTTGATATTGTCCATCGTCTTCTCGTAGGTGTTGCCCTTGTCGAACTGGTGTCTCACCAGAAGACCTGCATCTATCAGGATATCAATGTTATTGTACAAGGTTGCGAGACTGACGTGATAATTCTTTTTCTTCATCGACTCGTATAACGTTTCAATGTCGAAATGCCCCGAATCGGAGTATATCTCGTCAAGGATGGCAAAACGCTCAGGAGTTTTCCTCAACGACTTGCTTTCCAAATAGTTCTTCAATATGTCGCGCGGCGTAAGCCTCTTCTCGTCCATTTTCTAATAATAAAATTCGTCTCCTCGTTTTGGAATCTGAATATTGCTGTATCCCTTGCTCATAAGGTACTCGCGATAGAACTTCTGAGCCTCGTAGTCGCCGTGAACAAGGAAAATGTTGCGCAACTTTTCTGGATCCTGGCACGAAATGAAATCGCCCATCTCGATGTAGTCGCCGTGACCGCTCAACGATTCAATCTTTTCAATGTCGGCATTCAGCGGATGAACAAGACCGAATATTGAAATTTCGTGCAGACCTTTTTCCTGTATTCTTGCGCCAAGGGTTTCCGGAGCACAATAACCGACAAGCATTATCGTGTAGCGCGAATCCTCGATGCTGTTTGCAATATGATGCTTTACCCGACCAGCTTCCGCCATTCCCGATGCCGAGATTATTACGCACGGCTTCTTGGTTGTGTTCAGTTCCTTCGATTCGTCGGCACTCTTAACGTAATGCAAGGTATCGAAATAGAACGGATTCGGGTCGTTCTTCATTGCTTCAATTATCTGGTCGTTGTAGCATTCGTGGTGCATCTTGAAAATTTCAGTAGCATTCACCGACAGCGGACTGTCAACATAAATGTCAATCTTGGGAAGAATGCCCTCGTTGTAGAAATTGTTGAGCATATACACAATTTCCTGTGTACGGCCAACGCTGAACGAAGGAATTATAAGTTTTCCGCCTCTTTGCACGCAAGTGTTGTTTATAACATTGTACAGGTCAAGTTCTGTTTCCCTATCCTGCTCGTGGATGCGGTTGCCGTAGTAAGTTGCCTCGGTAATAAGTATATCGGCCTGCGGGAACGGTACTGGCGGCTTTACAATCCTGTTGTGCGGACGACCTACATCGCCAGTGTATGCGATTTTAGTCACCTTGCCGTTCTCTTCGAGAGTAATGTTAACGACAGCACTACCGAGCATGTGACCGCTATTGGTAAAACGAACAGTTATGCCTTCATCTACCTTGTAGTCCTTATCGTATGGTACAGCGACAAAAATCTTCATACACTGCTCGGCATCCATGTGGGTGTAAATCGGGTTCACACGCGGAAGTCCTTGCTTGAAAAGTTTCTTGTTGTACCACTTGATATCAAGTTCCTGAATGAAGCCGGAATCTGGTAACATAATGGAACACAAGTCCTTGGTCGCATCCGTACATATTACTTTTCCGTTGAATCCGTTTTTGTAAATATACGGGATAAGTCCCGTATGGTCGATATGAGCGTGCGACACAAGCACATAGTCGATTTCCGAAGGTTCGAAGCCCAAATCCCTGTTGGCAGCATCGGTTTCCATACCTTTGCCCTGAAACATTCCGCAGTCGAGAAGAATCTTCTTTCCCGAATCGGTAATTATCAAATGTTTGCTTCCTGTAACTTCGCGAGTAGCACCTATAAATTTTATCTTCATCTTCAATATTTTACAAACGTCCGGACACCTCTACAGAGCCGAACAAAACAAGTTTCAAACTTACGGCTTTTTTAAATTACAGCGAGTATTCCATTCAAAATTTTATGAACAACTGAAAGCAATAAGAAACACGGCAATTGTAATAAGATTGTTAATATGGATAATCTTGAAATAAAAGGGAAAAAGAATCCATAACAATCAAAACTAATAAACTGTGATGTATTCATAAATATTTGTTAACATAGATTGCCAATTTATAACTATTGATTATCTTTACCGCAAATTTATTCTTGAATGAAAAGGTACATATTTACATTGGTACTCTTGACATTGGCATTGTCCGTTTTGGGACAAAGCGACAAGCTATACCTTTATGAGCCAGACTCATCGTCACTTGTAAAGGCAAAGCACGACAAGGATTCACGTTTTGTAAGCAGAATCAGCACAGGTGTATCTGTTGGCGGTTTCGGTGGACACGCATTCGGGACTGGCTTTGTTGCTCCGGAATTCGGCTACAAGGTAACTGACAAGTTCACATTATCAGGCGGACTTGCCGTCTCCTACTCTATGTTTTCTGCATCGGCAAATTCTGAGAACAAAAGTCCATACGGTTTTCCACAATACACACTTTTTGCGAAAGGTTCGTACTCGCTAACACCAAAAATTAATGTTTATGGTGCAGCAGCTGTCAGTTTCTGCGATTACTACAACGGCAACAAAACATCGTTCTCTGGCTATTTCGGTGCCGACTACAAAATAACCGACAAATCGACAATCAGCATAGCCATAAGCATTCACGAAGGCAACCGTCATCCACTGATGCCAGAATACGGAATGTACCCCATGGCACCGACAACAACATTTTCACCGATGTTCCAAAATGAACTCTTCGCTAGATAACAAACGTAACGGCAAGGAGATTCAACGCACCAACATCCTCGACTTTTTTCCAACTTCAGTCAAGGAACTGAAAGCTTTTGGCTGGGACTATATCGATGTTATCCTCGTCAGCGGTGATGCATTTGTTGACCATCCATCGTTCGGTCCAGCCGTGATAGCCAGGGTTTTGCAGAACACAGGCTACCGAGTAGCGGTAATTCCTCAACCCAACTGGCAGGACGACCTTCGCGACTTCCGCAAGTTCGGTGCGCCACGGCTGTTTTTTGGCGTTTCGGCAGGAAATATCGACAGCATGCTCAACCACTACACTGCCAACAAGCGTCTCCGCAGCGACGACGCCTACACGCCAGGCGGACAAAGCGGACACCGTCCCGACTACGCCACAAAGGTTTACTGCCAGATACTAAAGGACATATATCCCGATACGCCAATCGTAATCGGTGGACACTACGACTACTGGCAGGACAAAATATTGTCGTCGATGCTCGAAATGTCGGGTGCCGACATACTTTGCTATGGAATGTCGGAAAAGTCGATCGTGGAAGTCGCCGACCACATAAACCGCGATGGACATCATTACAACTGCTTCAACATAAGACAGATTGCCTACCTCAGCGATGAAAACGACAAGAAGAAGGACGACATTGAGCTTCACTCCTACGCCGAAATCCTTGCCGACAAGCGCAACTACGCAGAAAACTTCGTCATTGTCGAACGCGAAGCCAACTCGTTTACCAATAGACGCATAACCCAGCAACTTGAACATTCAAAACTTATTGTAAACCCGACATACGAACCACTTTCGGAAAGCGAAATGGACAGCATTTATGCGCTGCCATTTACTCGTCTTCCGCATCCGCGTTACAACGGCAAGCCCGACATTCCCGCCTACGAGATGATAAAGAACTCGGTAACAATACATCGAGGATGTTTCGGCGGTTGTTCGTTCTGCACCATAGCGGCACATCAAGGAAAAAAAATCTCAAGTCGTTCCGAAAAATCCATAATCGCTGAACTGGAACGCATTACGCGGATGCCAAACTTCAAAGGCCACATTTCAGACATAGGCGCACCATCGGCTAACATGTACCGAATGCACGGCAACGACGAAGAACTATGCCGCAAATGCAGGCGCCCATCGTGCATAGCACCAAAGATTTGCCACAACCTCAACACTTCGCACGAAGAACTTTGCAATCTTTACAGAAAAGCACTGGAAGTCAAAGGCATAAAGAAAATCAGCATAGGCAGTGGAATACGCTACGACATAGCTCTTCACAAGACAGGCAATGCCGAAACCGACCGTATAAACGAAGAATACCTCGAATTAGTAATTTCAAAATTCGTATCTGGACGACTTAAAGTTGCACCTGAGCATACCTCGCCTAAAGTGCTTGAACTCATGCGCAAGACACCTTTCGACAAGTTTGGTGAATTAAAAAAGCTATTCGACCGCACAAACAAGAAATACGGACTAAAGCAGCAGCTGATACCTTATTTTATATCGGCGCACCCTGGATGCAAGGAAGAAGACATGGCGGAACTTATGGCTCAAATCAGCGACTTAGGCATCTGTCCCGAGCAAGTACAGACATTTACCCCTACGCCGATGACGCTCTCAACAGTAATGTACTACACCGAGTTGAACCCATACACGATGGAAAAGGTTTATGTACCCAAATCGCGCGAAGAACGTGAAAATCAGAATATATACTTTTTCTGGTACACCCCAGATGCTCGCAAAAAGATTGAAAAACGGCTTCGGAAAATGCGAAGAGATGACATAATAAAGAAAATGAAAGGCTAAACAGATGATAATGTAAAGACGCAAAATTTTGCGTCTCAAAAAACCAACACTTCCCCACATTTTTTACAACAAAAAAAATCTAACCGACATTCACAAAAAAGGACTACCTTTGCCCAACAATTAAAAATGAAATGAAAGCAAAAGAAATAGCAGAATTGCTAAACGGCAGAATAGTTGGCTGCCAGGATAACAACGAAGAACTGACAAACGCATTTTCGTCAGACCTAATGAGTGATGTTTTGCGCCTCGGTGGCGAATGTTCGCTGCTAATCACAGGCTTGTGCAACATACAGACCGTCCGCACAGCTGAAATGGCGATGATAAACACGATAATCCTCGCCCGCGGAAAGAAAGCAGACGAAGAGATGGTTGAACATGCGGTTGACAACGACATTACAATAATCGAGACCGAGTATAGCATATTCAAGACCAGCGGATTGCTTTATACTCACGGCATTAAACCTATGTATTAATTATGCACTACACTTTTGACATTGAAAAAGGCAATTTCACCAATGCCGGCAACGCCTCTGGAAGCGTAAAGAAGACATTGAAGCAGCTCAATGTTGACCCTGCGAGCATAAAGCGCATAGTGGTCGCTCTTTACGAAGCCGAAATCAACGCTGTTGCACACGCTTACGGTGGAAAAATCGACATCGACATCGATGGCGACAAGATTGTGATGGTCGTCGCTGACCAAGGACCAGGCATCCCCAACATCGAACTTGCAATGACCGAAGGCTACTCTACTGCCTCGCAGAAAGTCAGGGAAATGGGATTCGGCGCTGGCATGGGACTTCCAAACATGAAGAAGAACACCGACAAGCTCGACATCCAGACGGAGTTGGGCGTCGGCACAACAATAACAATGACGGTTTTTCTGAAGAATTGACTAACAGGCTAACAGTCAAGCAGAAGACCAGTCTAACGGAAGACCTGCATATCTGTCTGCAAGACCGCAAGACTGTCAGACAGTTAGCCTTCGAGCCTGTTAGCCCAACCTAGAAACGGCGAAGCCATATAAACTTAGAAACTAGAAAGAAAAAACTTTTGCCTATGAGTGAAAACGGATCATACTTCTACCACGCGCTTCGCGTTGACCGCAATACGTGTACCGGATGTACGCACTGCCTGAGGTCGTGTCCTACCGAAGCAATAAGGATTAGGAAAGGCAAGGCCGTGATATACAACAACAAATGTATCGACTGCGGCGAATGCTTCAAGGCTTGCCCCATTCACGCAATCTACATCAAGCAGGACGACTTCGAGTTGCTCGACGACTACAAGTACCGCATCGCTCTGGTTCCCGCGACATTCATCGGTCAGTTTCCTAACGATGTGAAGACCTCGCAGATTTACGCTTGCCTCAAGAAAATAGGCTTCACCCACACCTACGAAGTCGAACACGCCGTATCGTTCCTCATTGAACTATACAAGCAGTACATGGCCGAGCACGATGAAACAGACACTTTCATATCACCGTATTGCCCTGCTATAGTGCGACTTATACAGGTTAGGTTCCCATCGCTTGTGCACAACATCATACACCTCAGCGCACCTTTGGACATCGCCTCAATAGTTATCCGCCAACGACTGGTAGAAGCTGGCATTCCAAGCGAGGACATTGGTATTTTCTATGTATCTCCTTGTGCTGCAAAGATTGCCGCCGTGAAAAGTCCTGCCGAAGGAAAGAAATCTTTCATCACGGGCGTAATCAACATGGACTTCCTATATAATAAGGTAAAACTTATGCTCAGCGGTTCAAAGTCGATTGCAGAACCTATAAATCATAGCCTTACAGGAAAGGATGTCCTCTGGGGACTTACCACTGGAGAATCGCGCAACTTCAACAATTCTTGCTTTGCTGTGGATGGAATACGAAATGCCATTGAGTTCTTGGAAAAGGTTGAAGACGAAGATATTAGCGCAAATGGTCTAGTTGAAATGCGAGCCTGCGACCAAAGTTGCGTAGGCGGTGTTCTCTGCCCTACAAACCGCTTCGTGGCAAAGCAAAAACTGAAAGCACGTGCAGAAATCATCGACAGCAAGCCGAAAAAAGATGACTCCGACCAGAAAGTGGCCTTCAACAACAAGGAATTTGCCGAAAAGATTGCCGAAATGGTAAAGGTTGACGAAATAAAGCCTCGTTCTATCCTGAAACTCAACGACAACCTGCAGATTGCTTTCCGTATGGTCGAAAATATGAAACGCATAGAAGGAATGTTGCCTGGAATCGACTG
>CAJOEG010000182.1 GCA_905233405.1 uncultured Bacteroidales bacterium
TATGCGTAGTGATGGCTACTTCGATGTTGCTTCTCGGTTGCAAGTCGAAGGACAACAAGGATGAAGAAAAAACTCAAACTGAAGAAACTGCGGCTGCGGAGAATCCCAATGCTCCCAAAATGTCGTTCGATTGTGACTTGCCGACCTATATTTCTGGTTGCCATGTCGATATTGAAAATATGAAGGACAAGGTTGACCTTGATATGGACATTTCGCAGCTCAATCTGTCCGACCTGCGAGTTTTGCGCAACATCTTTGCTGCACAGCAGGGCTATTGCTTTATGGACGCATTCTTGCGTCACATGTATTGCGCTACATCGTGGTACTGGGACATTGCGATTGAGAAGGCATGGGGCGATCCGGTAGTCGTGAAATATACTCCGGAACAAGAAAAGTTTATCGAGAAGATCTTGGCCCGAGAAGAAGAGTTGCAGAAGTCAAACTACAATCCGCTCGAAGGCTATCTCGTAAATTACAACAATGTTTGTAATATGTACCAGATGAAGGATGCTGAAAATGGTTTCAAGGATCTGATTTCAAAGAACGGTTTTGCCATTGTCGAAGGAGATGACGAGCAGTTGTTCCATATTTACGAGAAGAACGACTACACTGATTTTCCTAGTTTTGTGACC
Organism: uncultured Bacteroidales bacterium; assembly: GCA_905233405.1. Lineage (GTDB taxonomy): Bacteria > Bacteroidota > Bacteroidia > Bacteroidales > ML635J-15 > Bact-19. Next base: position 633 of record CAJOEG010000182.1, read on the forward strand.
ACCGATATGTACTTGCAGTTGTATCACATGTATTTCGATTTTCTGCTTCGCGACCTTGAGCAGACCAAGCTGATGGGCGAACTTAAAAGTTTTGCAACCACCATGCATTCCGAAATGCTGAAGATTGCTAAAAGCGCTTCCAACCCTGTAATAAAGGATGCTGCCGAATACAATGCAACTTTCTATGCAGTAGGACTTAGCTTGTTGACAGACAACAAGAATTATGAAGTTCCTGCCAAATACAAGGAGGACTTTGATGTTGAAATCGGCAGTGTAAATAAGGCATCCGACAATTTTTCTGAATTTCTAGGTTGGGAAGATGTTATGTTCCCATATAGTTTGTTCCGTCCGCGTGGTCACTACACCCGCGACGATGCCTTCAAGCGTTACTTCAAGTCGATGATGTGGTTCCAGTATGTTTCGTTCTGTCTCGACGACGATACGCAGTTCTCCAGGGCTATCGTCAACGCCGATGTCATCATGAAGAGTACTGACTTGCAGAAAAGGTACAAGGGCATAGTAGAGCCTATTACTTTCATTGTTGGAGAGCCTGACAATGTGTCGGTTATGCAACTTTCGGAGGAAATGGCAAAGTCGAATCTCTCTGCCGAAAAGATTATAGGCAATGCTTCCGAACTTAAGAAATTCCGCTCAGCAATTCAGAAAATTGCCGACCAGCAGAACCGTATTTCACCTAAGCAACTTGTTTCGTGCAAGGATAAGATTAATCTTATGCCGCAAAGGTATCTTGCCGATAATGAGATACTTCAGGAACTTGTTGATGTTACTAGCAAACCTACGCAGCGTGCATTACCCAAAGGTTTGGATGTGCTTGCAGCTTTCGGTAGCGACGATGCCTACAAGATTTTGATAGATGAATATCAGGAAGATAAAAAATGGTCGGATTATGTGCCCGAGTTTGAAAAAGTAAAGAAAACCATGAAGACTGTCAACTGGGACGCTTCTATGTACAACAAGTGGATGCAGTCGCTTAATACCTTGCTGGTGAAGGATTCGCGTCAGCCGTACTTCATGAAGACATATCAGTGGGCAAAGAAGAACATCAATGCTGCGCTTGCTTCGTGGGCGGAGCTAAAGCACGACTGCATACTATACGGCGAACAGCCGATGGGTGCAGAATGCGGTGGTGGCGAGGAATTGCCCGAACCTGTTGTTGTTGGCTATGTTGAACCGAATCTGGCATATTGGAACAAGGCAATCGAATTGCTTGATATGACAGAGAAGATGTTGAAGGACAACGGAATGCTCACAGCGAAGGCGAAGAGTATCACCGAAAGCATGCGCGAAAAGGCTCAGTTCCTCAAGACGGTGAGCGAGAAGGAATTGGCAGGCAAGAAGTTGACAGAACAGGAATACAACCAGATTGAATATATCGGCAGTAGTTACGAATGGCTGACGCTTGATATGCTTAATGCTGGTGCCGAAAATCCAATTTACGATTGGTACGAAATAAAGGGTGCCGACCGCAAGGTGGCAGTTGTTGCCGATGTTTACACAGCCAACTCAGGCAACAATCCCGACAAGTCGATTATGTATGTTGCTACGGGAAATGTCAATACGATTTATGTAATCGTAGAGATTGAAGGAAAACTTTGGCTGACTCGCGGTGCTGTGTTGTCGTACAGAGAGTTTGATGTTCCGTTGGGCAATCCGAGACTTACCGACGAGGAATGGCAGGATATGCTTGAGAAGGATCCTCGTTATGGCGTTCCGGAGTGGATTAAGGAAATTGTTGCTCCTGGCAAATTGCCAAAGAGCAACGAGATAATATTCTATAGCTCGGGATGCTAATGAAATCCTTTCGTAAAAATAAGAAAAAGGAAGGCATGATTATTCGTGCCTTCTTTTCTATTTTCTTGTTTGTTAGTGCTATCAGTTTTAATAGTTGTAGTAATGCTTCAAGCGGGAAAACAGAGGAAAATATTCCGCATTACGACACTTTGCGCATAGCTTTCACTGGCGATATTCTTCTCGACAGGGGTGTGCGCAAGTTTATTGAAAAGCATAGTGTTGATTCTCTTTTCCGTCCCGAGATTGATTCGGTTTTCGCAGCAAACAATTTTGTAGTCGGCAACCTCGAATGTCCTGCAACAAGCATAGTTTCTCCGATAAATAAACGCTTTATATTTCGTGGTGAACCAGATTGGTTGCGAGCACTTTGCAAACATGGAATAACCCATCTCAATTTGGCAAACAACCATTCCATGGACCAAGGTCGGCGCGGACTTGCCGACACCGAAAGCCAAATCCGCAAGCACGGAATAATCCCGCTCGGCTACGGAACGACTATTGCCGAATCCATTGAGCCTCAATTGCTTGCCGAAACGCCACGCAAAGTTTATCTGATAACATCGTTGCGTGTTCCGTCCGAAAATTGGGAATATCTTGATAGTGTGCCTTGTGTTTCGGAGAGTAGCATCGCCACAATCGAATCGCAGATTGATAGTCTGAAACGCCTTGATTCAAAATGTTTTGTGATAGTGATGTTGCACTGGGGCGTTGAGCATGTTACGGAGCCATCATCGTATCAGGTGCGTGATGCTCATAGGTTGGTTGCCGCTGGTGCCGACTGTATAGTGGGGCATCATCCGCATTGCCTGCAGACTGTAGAAAACTACAATGGTATTCCAATCTATTACAGCATAGGCAATTTCATATTCGACCAGAAGAAACCTATAAATACCCGTGCAGCAGTTGTAACTCTTGCAATATCAAAGGATACGGCAAAGTTTGAAATACTGCTGGTGGAGATAGAAGAGTGTGTTCCGAGGCTGGTGGCGGAATAGGAGGTTGATTTTTAACACCTCAATGTTGGCACAAAAGTTGAAAACCTTGCTTTCCGATATGTGTTTTGTTTCGGAAAATATTATTTTTGCACCGTAAATTTCATTGCAATGAAGAAGTTATATTTGTTTATTGTGCTTCTAATCAGTAGTATTGCGTTGTTTTCGCAAAGTGCCGAGGACGACGGATATGTGATTG
>CAJOEG010000183.1 GCA_905233405.1 uncultured Bacteroidales bacterium
GAGCTTTTCCCCTACATGCGCAACGACACCACCCTGTTCTACTCCAGCACCAAGCACCCGACAATGGGAGGACTTGACATCTTCGTCGCCTACAAGAACGAAGACGAACGCTGGCGCTCCCAGAACATGGGCTACCCATTCAGCAGCAACGGCAACGATTTCGGAATATATTACTACAAGAACGAAGACAAGGGTTATTTCACTTCCGACCGCAAAGGCTCGAAGGGTGAAGACATATACTTCTTCGAGAAGCCTCCTTTAGAGTTCAAATTGAAAGGAACCGTACACGATGCCGACACAAAGGCTCTCATTGATTCAAGTCTCGTAACCCTCTATGGCAGCGACGGATCGATGTTTCGCGACACAATAATAGTAGCAAACAAGAAGGAAACTTTCGGTTTCAAGCTCAAGGCCAAGACTGACTATGTTTTCGTTGTCACCAAGAACGGATATTTCAATGGTAAATCAAGATTCTCAACCGATTCGCTTGAGTTCAACAAGATTTTTGAATACGACATTCTTCTTGAAACGCTCAATAAGACAATAGAAATTCCAAACATCGAATTTGCATTCGGACGCTGGGAACTTACCGAACCATCAAAGGCAATACTGGATAGCATTATACGTATAATGGTCGAAAATCCGAACATTGTTATTGAACTTTCGGCACACACCGATATGGTTGGCTCCGAACAGAGCAACATGGAACTCAGCCAGAAGCGTGCAAATTCTGTTACCTCCTATTTCGAATCAAAAGGCATCCCTGCTGCAAGAATGATAGCTAAGGGCTACGGAGAAAGCAAACCAAAGGAAATAACCAAATACGACCCTGCATATCCGTTCCTGCCTAAAGGTGCAGTACTGAACGAGAATTTCATCAACTCACTCACAAAGGAACAGCAGGAAGTCGCCAACCAGCAGAACCGTCGTATTGAAATGAAAGTTATTTCAAACGACTACGTTCCAAGCCTGGATTAAACCATACGGATTTACACGATAGGCGTAATCGACAAAAATTGTTTAACGGAGAAATTGGCGTGATAAAATTGCTCTCCAGTTCCGAAATTCTCTTATCTTTGCAATCATAAATTAGTTTTTACTATGACAGCGGAACAGGAACGAATAATCAGCCTTACCAAGGTGCTAAACCAGCACAATTACAATTATTATGTGCTTAACAATCCTACAATCAGCGACTTCGAGTTCGACAAGATGCTCGAGGAACTTGCCGACTTGGAAAAGCGTTTTCCTGAGTTCCGCCAGCCCGATTCGCCTACAATGCGCGTCGGTAGCGACATTTCGAACGAGTTCAAGACCGTGGCTCACGATTACCGTATGCTGTCGCTCGGGAATACCTATTCGGAAGGCGAAATTACCGAATTCTACAACCGCATTGTCAAGGAAATAGAACAGGAACCCGAAATAATTTGCGAGCTGAAATTTGATGGTGCATCGATTTCAGTAAAATACGATAACGGTCAGTTTGTGCGTGCAGTAACCCGTGGCGATGGCGAGAAGGGCGACGATGTTACCGAAAATATCCGTACGGTAAAGAGTATTCCTCTGTCGATTGATAGCAGCGAACTCCCTGATAAGTTTGAGATTCGCGGTGAGATAATCATGCCTCACAAGAGTTTCGATGCTTTGAACGCCGAACGTATCGAAATTGGCGACACTCCGTTTGCCAACTGCCGCAATGCGACTTCGGGATCAATAAAGCTGATAAATCCAAAGGAAGTGGCAAAACGCGGTCTGGATTGCTATTTCTACTACATGATGGGACGAAATCTTCCAGCCAAGACTCACTACGAGTGCATGCAGGTGCTTCGCCGTGCTGGGTTCAAGATTTCCGACCATGTGAAACTTTGCCACAGCTTGCAGGAAATTTTTGATTTCATACATTATTGGGACACCGAGCGTCGCAATCTTCCGTTCGACATTGATGGTATTGTGCTGAAAGTCAACTCGTATGCACAGCAGGAAATGCTTGGTTTTACAGCCAAGAATCCACGCTGGGCTATTGCTTACAAATTCAAGGCTGAGCAGGTAAGTACACGGCTGTTAAGTATTGATTATCAGGTGGGAAGAACTGGTGCGATAACGCCTGTTGCAAACCTTGAACCTGTGCAGTTGGCGGGCACTATTGTAAAGCGTGCTTCGTTGCACAATGCCGACCAGATTGCCTTGCTCGACATTCGCGTGGGCGACATGGTGTATGTGGAGAAGGGCGGTGAAATAATCCCAAAGATTGTCGGCGTTGAGTCGCACGATGTTTTCTCCGCGAAAACGCAATTCATAACAAAATGCCCTGAATGTGGTGCCGAATTGGTTCGTGTCGAAGGTGAAGCCAAGCATTTTTGCCCGAATTCCAATAACTGTCCGCCACAGATAAAAGGCAAGATTGAGCATTTTGTTTCGCGCAAGGCAATGAATATTGAAACCATTGGCGAAGAAACTGTTGCTTTGATGTATGATGCTGGGCTTGTCCACAATATTGCCGACCTCTACGACCTTACAAAAGAACAAGTTCTGAAGCTCGACCGCATGGCCGACAAATCAGCTGAGAACATTATCAAAGGTATCGAAAGTTCGAAGCAAGTGCCGTTTGAGCGCGTGGTTTACGCACTTGGAATTAGGCACGTGGGCGAAACTATGGCCAAGAAACTAGCATTTGCCCTGAAGGACATTGAAACATTGTCGAGCGCAACTGTGGAACAGTTGGTCGCAGTTGGTGACATCGGCGAAGTTATTGCGCAGAGCATTGTCGATTATTTTGCCGACGAAGAGAATGTGAAGATTATTGCGCGACTGATTGACGCAGGCTTGCAGTTCAAGGTGCAAGAACAGGAAAAATTGTCGTCATCGCTGGAAGGATTGTCGGTGATAATTTCGGGAACATTTACGCATTATTCGCGCGACGAAATAAAGAAGGTCATTGAATTACATGGAGGTAAGAACGTATCATCCATTTCGAAGAATACCGATTTGTTTGTTACGGGCGAAAACATAGGTCCCGCCAAATTGGAAAAGGCAACCAAATTGAATATCAAGATGGTTGATGAGGAGGAATTTAGGAGAATGATAGGGGAAAATTGACAATGGATAATGGACAATTGACAATGGTTTATTGTAAGAACGCAAAATTTTGCGTTCCAACAATAACCACAAAAACAATAGAGCATGAACTTTGACGAACTACGAATTTCAAAACAACTGATAAATGCCCTCGAGGACATTGATATAGTGGAGCCAACTCCGATTCAGGAAAAGTGTTTCCCGAAAATTTCATCGGGTGCGGATGTGATTGGTGTGGCGCAGACAGGAACTGGTAAGACCTTTGCTTACCTTCTGCCTATTTTCAATTCTCTCGAATTTTCGGAGCAGAAGAATCCGCGGGTGCTTGTGCTTGTGCCTACTCGTGAACTTGCTGTGCAGGTGCGTGATGAGGCAGAAAAACTTGCAAAATACAAGAGTTATCGCATAAAATGCGTCTATGGTGGTGCCAACATCAATACCCAGAAGGATAACATTTACTCCGATGGTTGCGATGTACTGATTGGTACGCCTGGCAGAATATATGATATTGCTGTTACTGGCGTTTTGCGTGATGAGGTCGATGAGATGTTGGATTTGGGCTTCCGCCCACAGTTGGAGCAGATTCTAGAGATGTTACCGCAAAAACGCCAGTCGATGATGTTTTCGTCAACTTTGACCGATGAAGTTAGTGCGTTTATACAGAAGCACTTCCGTAATCCAGAGACAATAGAGGTGACAAGGCGTTGTACGCCAGTGGAAAAGATTGAGCAACGTGTGTATATGTTGCCGAACTTCAATACAAAGGTTAATTTCCTAAGCAAAATTCTTGCTGATGCTGACGAATATCCCAAGGTTTTGATTTTTGCCGAGAACAAGAAGCAGGCAGATAGGCTCTTCGATATGCTTGATGCAAAGTTTCCGGGGAGGGTAGGGGTGACGCATTCCAACAAGTCGCAGAACTACAGGTTCAATGCTGTGAAAAATTTTGAAGAAGGGAAATACAACATTTTGATTGCCACTGATGTTGTTGCACGAGGAATCGACTTTACAGAGGTTTCGCATGTAATTAATATGTCACCGCCAGAGAATCCGATTGACTATATTCATAGGATAGGTCGTACTGGTCGTGCCGACAAGGATGGTGTTTCGTTGCTTTTGGTTGCGCCATACGAGGAAAATCTATATGCCGAAGTTCGCACTGTTGCTGGAGAAAATATTTCGGAATGTGAAATCCCAGATGGAGTAGAGGTTTCCTCGTTGTTGCTTGAGGAGGAAAAGCCTACCGTTTCGCACAAGATATACTTGAAAGCACCGTCGTTGAAAAATTCGGGGGGTGCATTCCACGAAAGGAGCGACAAGCGCAAGAAGGTTAACTCGCAAGAGAGGAAAATAGTTATAGGTGGAATTTTAATAATTCTGGCAATACTTCGTTTATAATCAATACGTTCTCTTTCGCATATCCTATTTTTTCAAGTTCGTCAAGCAGTATGCCTTTGAAGTGGAAGGCTATGCTTCCGCAGAACCCAATCCTGTATTTCAGATAGTCGGGATAAACAAACAGATAATTGCCAAAGAAATCCCTGAACGACTGACGCATTAATTCCTGCATCTGAGGATGTTCGATATGATTGTTTATGGTCTTTGTAAAGTTAGCCAAATATCTGTTAGGATGTTCGCCCTTGTAAACGGAATTCAATACGGATGTAATAGTTTCGCCGGTTTCCGCTAAAATCTGTTTCGTAAGTTCTGAATCGAATCTACCTTCCAAATAACGCTTGATAAAAGTCTTGCCTATTGTTGCACCACTTCCTTCGTCCCCAAGTATATAGCCTAGTGAGTTATCTCAGCGCCATCGTAGAAGCATGAATTTGAGCCAGTTCCCAAGATTGCAGCCACGCCGGTCTCGTGCTTTAGTACGGCGCGCGCTGTTCCGAGCATATCAGAATAGATATTTATGCTTGCCTTGCTAAAAATGGTTGCAAGAGCCGATTGCAGATGGGCAAAATTGTCACAGTTTGAGCATCCTGAACCATAAAAATAGACATCTGTAATTTCTTTTGCATCAACTTCTTTTGGGAACGCTTCCGAAATGCAATGCTCAACTTCTTCCTTTGTGACAAAATAAGGGTTGAAGCCGATGGTTTTGAAACTGTATTCCTGACCTTTGCCATCCGACAAAAGCCACAATGTCTTTGTCGAACCGCTATCTGCAATTGCTATCATAACTTGCTTATTAAAAGGTTATTTCAAACTATTTACCCATTCTTCAAGGTCTTCTTTGCTCGCATCGTTGAGCAGACGACCTTCCTTCCAGTTTGCCTTAGGATATGCTGCTTTCAAGTCATTGCAGGCTTGTTCGATTGTACTGCCGCCAGATGTTGCAAACGGAATTACCATCTTGCCACTGAAATCGTATGCTTCCATAAAGGTATTGATGATAGTTGGGCAGGTGTACCACCAAATAGGGAAACCTACATAGATTGTAGCGTATTCGTCAATTTTGAGTTCGGTTTTCTTAATTGCAGGACGCGAGGTCTTGTCCTTCATTTCTACCGACGAGCGCGAAAGTGAATCTCTCCAGTTGAGGTCGGCGTCGGTATAAAGTTGCTCGGGTACAATTTCGTAAAGGTCTGCGTTTGCGACTTCGGCAAGCTGAGTTGCTACTTGTCTTGTCACTCCCGATGCAGAAAAATAGGTTACCAATGTTTTCATTTCCTTTGTTTCGTTTTGATTTTCACTTTGGTTTTCTGTTTTGCTTTCGCTATTAGCACAAGCTGCCACCATCAATGAGGCTGCAATAATTATTAGACTGAAATTTTTCATTATGTTGAAAATTTATTGGAGACAAATTTAAGACAAAATTCCAATTAATGGACACTAAAAATTACATAATGGGAGATTTCGCACTGGCAGGCTCACAAGGCTCGTTCCTGTGCCTGTTCGCCTTGCCATGTGAAATGACGGTATGAAAAACAAAAGGCATCCTTTCGAATGCCCTTTGAATGATAGAATTATGAAAATCGTTAGTTTTTCAAACCGAATCTTATGAAACCTGTAGCAACAAGTCCCTTTTCTACTGATTCGAGGTACTGAGCAATCGATACCTTTGAATCGGAGATGTAAGCCTGGTTCATAAGAGTTGATTCCTTGAAGAACTTCTGCAAACGACCGTTTGCGATAGCATTTATCTTTGCTTCTGGCATAGTAGCAACAGTTGCTTCGGTTACTTCGGTTCTGATCTTGCGAGCCAAGTCAGCTTGTTCCTTAGTAATCCATCCCTTTGCCATATTGCTTTCGATGTGGTCGTCGCTATCAACGAGGTTCGGGTTGATGTCTGCTTTCTTCAGAGCAGCGTCAACAGCCTTTGCGCTGAGTTCGAGCTTTGTCTTGTTGATTGCAATCGAGAATTCTTCGTCCTTAACCTTCTGTGGAACGCTTGCTTCGTCAACAGCGACAGGATTCATTGCTGTAACCTGCATTGCAACGTTACGTCCAACCTGACGGTCAACAACCTTGTTAAGACCGATTACTGTAGCGAGCTTGTTTCCGTTGTGGATGTATTCAACAACGTACGGAGCTTCCATCTTACCGTAGTAAGTGAGTTCCATCTTTTCGCCAGTAACACCGCTTCTTTCGGCAACTGCGTCAACGATAGTTTTTCCGTTTACTGACAAAGCCTTGAGAGCTTCGAGGTCAGCTGGAAGATTGTCGCAAGCAACCTTTAGGATGTCCTTTGCAAGATTTACGAAATCGTCGTTCTTTGCAACGAAGTCGGTTTCGCAGCTCAATGCGATAACAACACCAACGGTATTGTTCTTTGCCGTACCAGCGAGAACAGCAC
>CAJOEG010000184.1 GCA_905233405.1 uncultured Bacteroidales bacterium
GAAGTGTTAGGCTTACGTTGCAGTTGCTGCAGTGAGGCACCCATCCGCAGTCCTTGCATTCCATCATCGAAGAGTAGCCACGGCGGTTCTGGAACAGGATCACCTGCTCGCCGGCAGCGATTGCCGCGTTTATTGCAGCTATGAGGGTAGGGTGGAAGTGTCCCTTGTTTATCTTTCGGAAATAGGCATCCTTCATGTCGGCAATTTCGATAGTCGGCAGTTGCACATTTCCGTAGCGTTGCATAAGTTCCACAAGTCGATAGCGACCTTGCACTGCGTTGTTGTACGATTCGACCGATGGCGTAGCCGAGCCGAGAATTACGTTTGCGTTGTGAATCTTGCCGAGCACAAGTGCCATGTCGCGTGCGTTGTAGCGTGGGTCGGGGTCGAACTGCTTGTACGAGTTCTCGTGTTCTTCGTCAACGATAATCAGTCCAAGATTGTCGTAGGGTAGGAAAATTGCTGAGCGTACGCCTAAAAGTATCTCGTATTTGTTGTCGAGGACTGCGTTGTAAACGCTTGCCCTTGCCGATGCGGTGTGGCGGCTGTGGTAAACCTTCACCGAGGCGCCAAAATATTTTTCCAGTCGGGCAATTATCTGTGCGGTTATGGCAATTTCGGGTAGAAGATAAAGAACCTTTTTGCCTTGTGCCAATGCATCCTGAATCAGTTTAATGTAAATCTCAGTCTTGCCGCTTGAGGTAACGCCATGAAGTAAAACAGGCGTTTTCTCGGCAAATGCGGAACAAATTTCAGCAAAGGCTTTTTGTTGAGGTTCAGAGAGCTCCACTTGTGCAGAATCAGTTTCAGAGTCGAAATTCGTTTCGCGCACCTTGCGGTATAGTTGCAGCAGACCGTATTTCTGTAAACTCTGCAGGCTCGATTTCGAGGCTTCGCAACGTTCAAGGATTTCGCGCTCTTCGATTTCGATGCAGTCGGTGTTGCGTGTCTGGCAGAGTTCAACAAGTTGTTCGATTATTTGCTTCTGCTTGCCGTTCTTGGACATTATTTTGTCAAGTGCAGCCTGGTTCTTTTCCGCATCGATGGTCGAGAACAGCACATAGTTGCGTTCGATTGGCTTGTATTGCTTTGCAATTACCTGCTCATCGGTTACAAGTCCGCGTGCGACAAGACGTTGCAATACAGGTAGCGGATTTCGTATGTTGGTGCAGTCAATGATTTCGTTCAACGTCGATACGTGACTAAGTGCCAGTGCGTTATAAACGGCGAGGTCGTTTTTGACTAGAACTTCATCGTTAGTCGGTGTAGCCGCTACCGAATATTTGCTTTCGCTGGTGGGCAGAAGTATCGACGGAATTGCGGCGGCAAGCACCTCGCCGATGGTACAGCAGTAGTACGACGCCATCCAGTTCCATAGTTTCAGTTGCGGTTCGGTGATGAATGGCGCACTGTCGAGAAGCGCGTAAATCGGCTTTATGTTGTATTCTGCATCCGCTTTTTCCAGCTCGTCGATTCCGACAATTATTCCAGTGTAAATCTTTCTCTTTCCGAAATTTACAAGCACTCGCATTCCGCATTGTGCAGATGTGGAAAATTCGTCGGGAATCTCGTAGGTGAATGTTCCTGGCAAGGCGAGTGGTAGTATGACGGATGCTAAACGCATTTTGTTATTATAAATTTGCGGTGTAAAGGTAATAATAATGTCCAATATAGAAGTCTTGATTTTTTTATGAAGCAGCAGTGGAATTTAAGTTGTTGCAAATGATTGTGTAATATATCTTTTTGTTCGACTTTTAGCGTGGGGAAAAAAACATATAGGTAAAAACTTCCTATAAAACTAAAAGTTTGAAATAATCTTATTAACTTGCATATCTTTTTTGAAGACTATTGAATAGGAAACTGCGCATATTATTCTTTTTGATTGTCAGTGTGTTATGTTTATGCACCATGACGAATGCCCAGACCGTAGGTGTTGTTCTTAGCGGTGGTGGTGCAAGGGGTTATGCGCACGTGGGTGTCATAAAGGCTTTGGAGGAACAGGGTATTCCTATCGACTACATTACGGGAACTTCGATGGGAGCTATTGTTGGAGGTCTTTATGCTGCGGGCTATTCTCCAGATGAAATCGTGAAAATATTCGCTAGCGACAGTTTCCGAAACTACTATAAGGGTAGCATTCCGCCTAAGTATATTGATTTTTTCAAGTATGAGCAACCCGATGCTTCGTTGCTTCGTGTCGATTTGCGACGGAAAAGCAAGAAGGTCGCTTTGGCATTGCCTACCAATATCATAGCACCTCAACCTATGGATTTGGGACTTATTGACCTTTTTGCAAGGAGTTCGGCAGGTGCGGGCAACGATTTTGACAGTCTTTTTGTGCCTTTCAGGTGCGTGGCGGCAGATGTGTATCACAACCACGAAAAGGTATTTGACAAAGGAGACCTTGGTACTGCCGTCCGTGCTTCCATGACCATACCGATTATGTTCAAGCCGGTGGAACTTGATGGGACGTTGTACTACGATGGTGGCATATACAATAATTTCCCAATGGAAACCATGAAGAGAGTTTTTAATCCTGATATAATAATTGGTGTATATGTTTCTGCATTTGGCAAGTCAACGCAACCTGATTCCGAAGACCTTCTGGCTCAGATAGAAAGTCTTATTATGGGCGAGCAGAAAAGCATCGCCTTAGAAGAAAATAAAGGTATTGTGCTGAGTTTCAATTTTAAGGATGTGGGGATTATGGAATTTCAGAAGCTCGACTATGTGGTTAATGTAGGTTACGAGCATTGTAATGAAATGATTGACAGTATTAAAAACTTGATTGGAGAACGTAGGAAAGATATTGGAGAGTTGCTGGAAGAACGTAAGTTGTATAGGGAAAGTCTTCCGGAGCTAAAGTTCGACAGTATTATTGTTGACGGAAATTTGAAGGAGTCGGAGAAAAAATACGTGGAGAGGTCGCTGAATCTTAAAAGAATAAAGAAGCATTTGAAAGATTCGGTGATGGACATCAATACGATAGAGTCGAACTATTACAAGTTGATTTCCGATTATCAGTTTAAACTTGCGACGCCGCTTGCCGAATACAACGATTCAACAGGGACTTTTGACGTACGTTTCAAGGTTAAGAAGGACAACCGTACCTCGCTCGGAATTGGGGCGGTTGTTTCCAATGGTTCTTCGAGTATGGTTTATCTTGGCGGATCATATAAGTTGCTGGGTAAGGTTTCTGGTCTGTTCCGTGCCAATTTCTACTACGGACGGTTTTATGCGTCGGCTATGCTTGGCGCCCGTTTGGATGTGCCTACATATCAGCCTTTGGCATTTGATATTTCGGGAACTTTGAACAGGTACGATTTCTTCAAGGGAAGCTCAAGGGTTTTGTCGATGACTTTCCAACCGCCTTACATTATTGACTATGAAAGCAATGTGAGATTAGATATTTTAACTCCGATAACAAGGCATTCCATTGCAAAGTTAGGATTTGCAACCGGCGACCAAAAGTATTCGTACTTTCAGGTATCGTCGTACCAGTCGTCTGATACCGCCGATATAACCAGTTTCAAATATATTACCGAACATATTACATTC
>CAJOEG010000185.1 GCA_905233405.1 uncultured Bacteroidales bacterium
ACTCAAAGACACTTCTGTTGACAAACTATAGGGCAAACGATTTCTTTGCAGTCGGTATTAAACCTATCTTCAATATTACCGACAGGCTGAATCTTAGAACCGAGTGCTATTTCTATATGCCTTTCCGTAAGATACTTAAAGAGGAATTGACCTCGGGAGTCTATACTCCAATTTATTCCGAGGATTTCTCCTATCATTATTTTATGGGGTCTGCTGCATTGGTTTACAATACGCGGTTCGGACCGCTTGGTGTGAGCATAAATTACCTTGACGACGATATGGTTAACTGGTATTTCATGTTCCACCTCGGTTTTATGATGTTCAACAAGAAGGGAATGGACTATTAAGGGGCTAACAGGTTTGAAGGCTAAAAGGCTTGCAGTCTAACGGTCTAACAGTCCAACAGTCTAACAGACTTGCAGGCAGCCCGGACTGACCTTCTGTTAGACAGGTCTTCTGCCTGACTGATCTTCTGCTTGACATTAAAAACGGGTCTTCTGTTAGTCTAGTCTTCCTTCTATTTCTTGGATTACATCAATTTTTCCGACATCCAGCACCTTGTTGTTGTCGTGGATGTATCCGCCGATGGGTTCAGTTTTCGATATTTTTAGCAGTTCGGGGATGATTGGGAAGGAACCCTCGTTGTCGATGAGGTCGAAAATGCGGTAGTTGTAGACATATATTCCGCTGAAAGCCATTTCGTTGTAGCAGTCGCGTTCGATGGTGATTATTGACTTGTCGTTCTTAAGGTCGCGCCATCCGCAAAGGCGGTTGTCGTTGTCGAAAAGCAGATGCTTCGAACTTTCGCGGTGCATAACTGCAAGTGTCGCCACATTTTGCGTTGAGCAATGGTGGTCGTACAATGCTTTTAGGTCAAGGTCGGAAAAAATGTCAACATTGTGAACCAAAAAGTTGTCGCCTTCATTGAAGAATCGCTTGACATTCTTTAGTCCGCCGCCAGTGTTTAGTAGTAATTCACGCTCATCGGAAATCTCTATTTGTACGCCGAAATCGTTGTTTTTCACGAAGTCTATTATCTGTTCGGCAAAATGGTGAACATTCACAACTATGTAGTCGACACCAAAACTGCGAAGTTTTTCTATCTGGTGCTGAATCATTGGTTTTCCGCTGATTGGAACCATTGCTTTGGGCATAGTGTTGGTCAGCGGTGCGAGGCGTGTGCCGAGTCCGGCAGCGAAAATCATTGCTTTCATTTGCGAAAATTTTCCGCAAAGGTAAAGAAAAATTAATGATTCAAAAGGTCAAAACGGAATGTCATCCTGAACTTGTTTCAGGATCTGATTCCGTTTTTTAGGTGGGCAGTTTGAAGTTTTTCTCCCGTTATTCCTTCTGCTTTTCAATTGTTTCCTTGTATTTCTTAATGTCTGACACATCGCGGACGGTACGAAAATCTGTTATCGACCAGTCGTATTGCAATTCTTCTGCGTTCGATTCTTTTTTTACGATACTAGCATTCTTGTACGAAAGAGTTATGTACTTGTATTTGAATTCTCCGCTAGTTTTTCCTTCCTTTAGGTCTTCGAGAATCTGAACCTCCATAAGTACCGTGGCTTCGAGTATGGATTTTTCAAAGGTGCTTTGTGGCTGGTCGTATGTCCAAGAAGGAGGGCATTGCTCGTGACCTTTGCCTGTGCATTCCAAATATGTAAGTCTTCGATACGAATCATATTCTGCAATGACTGTTTTGTATGTTACTTCCTCCGTGAATTTGTTGCACTTGCCACCTTCCAAATGTACAGTCAAACTTTGGGCATTTACCACTGTAAACAATGCTATTCCAAGCACTAAAAATAATAGTTTTCTCATGTTGTATTGTTTTTTGTCGTTAAACTTAAATTTTGTTGGTTACAAATATAATTCTTTTGTTTGAACTAAACATACTTTTTGTATTTTTTTTTCTATGAAAAAGTAGTTTGCCGTAAATGACTTTAAGACAGTTGACCAAGTGCAGCATAATCTTAGAGTAAAAAATCGTTAATCGTAAATCCCAAATCGTAAATATTTTTTATTTTTGCAGAAATTTGAGTTTAAGTAAAAGAATATGACAGAAAAAGTAAAATGCCTGATTATAGGTTCAGGTCCTGCTGGTTTCACGGCAGCAATATATGCATCGAGAGCAAATTTAAGCCCAGTTGTATACGAAGGTTTGCAGCCGGGCGGTCAGTTGACGATCACTACAGAAATTGAGAATTTCCCTGGTTATCCCAATGGAGTTACCGGTCCCGAAATGATGAATCAACTTCGCGAGCAGGCAAAGCGTTTTGGAACTGATGTTCGCAGTGGTATTATTACCGAGGTTGACTTTTCGCACCGTCCTTTCCATGTGGTTGTTGACAATGGCGATGAAATTGATGCCGAAGTTGTGATTATTGCTACTGGTGCAACAGCCAACTATCTTGGACTTGAGTCGGAACAGAAACTCAAGGGCTTTGGCGTGTCGGCTTGTGCTACCTGCGACGGATTTTTCTATCGCAAGAAGGATGTCGCAGTAGTTGGTGGCGGCGATACTGCTGCCGAGGAAGCTACCTATCTCGCAGGCATTTGCAACAAGGTTTATATGATTGTTCGTCGTGACGAACTTCGTGCCTCAAAGGCAATGCAGCAGCGCGTAATGGAAAATCCGAAAATCGAAGTGCTTTGGAACTGCAATACAAAGGAAGTACTTGGTAACGAGATGGATGGTGTGACTGGCGCTCGTCTGCTCAATAACAAGACCAACGAGGAAAAGGTAATCGACATCAGCGGTTTCTTTGTTGCTATTGGTCATACGCCTAACACAAAGGTATTTGCAAAGTACATCGACCTTGACGAGAAGGGTTACATAAAGACAGTTCCAGGTACGGCAAAGACCAATGTTCCAGGTGTGTTCGCTTGTGGCGACGTTCAGGATCCTAATTACCGTCAGGCAATTACGGCTGCCGGTTCGGGATGCAAGGCTGCTATTGATGCAGAGCATTTCTTGTTGGAATACTAGAAACATAAATTTTGTAATATTTATCCTGCCGTGCTTGCGCGGTAGGATGTTTTATGCTCGAAAATGACTAAGAAAGAAAGATACGAAAAGGTTCTTGCTTGGTTCAAGCAGAATATGGGCGAGGTGGAGACAGAACTCCATTATGGTTCTCCATTTCAGTTGCTTGTGGCGGTGATGTTGTCGGCTCAATGCACCGACAAGCGCGTGAATATGGTAACACCGGCATTGTTTGAGGCATATCCCGATGCACAGTCGATGAGCAATGCAAGCGAGGTGGACATTCTGTCTTATGTCAAGTCGGTTACATATCCCAATGCTAAGGCAAAACATCTGCTCGAAACAGCAAAAATCGTTGCCGAAAGTTATGGTGGCGAAGTCCCTGATGATGACAAACTTTTGCAGAAACTTCCTGGCGTTGGTCGTAAGACTGCTCATGTGGTTCAGGCGGTGCTTTATAACCGTCCCGAAATGCCCGTGGATACTCACGTTTTCAGGGTGTCGGCACGCATAGGGTTGACGACCAA
>CAJOEG010000186.1 GCA_905233405.1 uncultured Bacteroidales bacterium
TTCTGAAAGGTTTGGAATATGTCCTCCGGAATTTTCACATTCCGAGGAAATCCGTTGCGCAACGCATCCTTCTGCGGTCACATCGATAGCATACCAACCGACATCGACATCGACTGGACATTTGTCACTGACTTCGACACTGTAAAAACCAGCTTCGGACAATGGGGCGGTGGAACAGGATGGACAGGACAGCCTCTGTACGTCGAATGGAACGACAGCATGACGCAAGAGTTCAGACAAAAATCCGACTCGCTTACCAGCAACTTCGGCAGTAAGGAAATCATTGTCAGCTCGTTGTGCGGAAAGTTGTATTTCATAAACTACGAAACAGGCAAGGCTTCGCGCAAACCGATTAACGTGCTGAACCCAATAAAAGGGACTGGCATGATTGACCCTGCACTCAACGGCAACTATTACATAGGACAAGGCATCCCGAAAAGACGTCCGATTGGAGCACTGGTTGTCGACCTTTTCGAGCACAATGTTTCCGACATTTTTCCAGAAGACCCCAACGCATGGCGAAACTGGAGTGCCTACGATGCTTCGCCGCTTGTCGTCGGAGATTTCCTTTTCCGCATTGGAGAAAACGGCACTGTATACAAGTATACCCGCGAAAAAGGAAACATAAAGCTTCATTCGACACTTCGCTACTGCAAAAAAGACGACAGCGCAGGCGGTATGGAATCGTCGATGGCTGTCTACAAGAACTATGGCTACACCACCGACAACCACGGCAATATCCTGTGCATCAACCTTAACAACTTGGAACCAGTCTGGCATTACGACAACCACGACGACACCGACGCCACACCAGTCCTCGAACTCGAAGACGGCATTCCGTATCTGTATTCGGGCTGCGAAATGGACAGGCAAGGTGGCGAGGGAATATCATATCTTGTAAAACTTAACGCACTAACTGGCGAACTCATCTGGGAACAGCAAATCGAATGCAAAAAGATGATACTCGGCGGCAAGCATTTCGACGGAGGAATGTACTCAACAATGTTGCTCGGTTCTGGCGACTGCAACGACCTACTATTCACAAACATCTGCACCAACAACCCGCCGGCAGCAGGATTTTTCTGCGCTCTGAAAAAAGAAACAGGTGAAATCGCATACACAAAAAAACTTGAACACTACGCCTGGTCGTCACCAGTGGCAATCACAAACAACGACGGCAAAATGTTCGTACTCACATTCGACTGCGTAGGACACGCCTACATCATCGATGGAAAAACTGGAGAATTCCTGATAACCAAACTAATAGGAATCAATTTCGAGTCATCACCAATTGTCATAGACAACCATGTTGTGATTGGTTCGAGAGGCACTAACATTTATAAACTATCAATCAAATGAAAAAGATAATCATTGCAATACTGATAATAATTCCGTTTTATGCAAACTCGCAAAAGCTGATGGCTATCCGCGATTCTGTACAAGGAAGCTACAATTTCTGGGTATATCTGCCCGAATGCTACGACTCTATAAACGCAACCACCCCTACCGTGCTTTTCCTTCACGGACGAAGCCTCTGCGGCAGAAACCTTTCGATGGTGCGCCGCTACGGTCCACTCGACGCACTTCTAATGGGTCGAAAAATAAATGCTGTGGTAGTAGCTCCACAAAACCCTGGAGATGCTTGGAAACCAGAAAAAATCATGAAGATAATCGATTGGACTACAGAAAAATACCGCACCGACACAAATAGATTGTATGTTCTCGGAATGAGCCTTGGCGGCTACGGCACAATCGATTTTGTCGGAACCTACCCCGAAAAGGTTGCGGCGGCAATGGCTCTATGCGGTGGCGGAACACTAAAAGAGTACTGCGGTCTCAACGAGGTTCCTCTGTGGATAATGCATGGCACAGCTGATAAAGCCGTTGGTGTAAGCCAGTCGCAGGCAGTAGTAGACAAGATGATAGAATGCGGCGACACAAGCCACCTTATATTCGACAGGCTTAGCGGTGTAAACCACAGCCGATTAGCAAGAATGTTCTACTTGCCAGAAACTTACGAATGGCTGTTCTCGCACTCGCTTACCGACTCGGCGCGTCAGGTTCACAAGGACATACACATCGACAATGCCACGATGGAACTAGCCTACAAGAACCTCGACAAGAACAGCAACCATTTTACCGTCATAGACCCCAATCCGCAAGCATATTCGTATGTTCCTGACGACCCGAACGCAGAATATTATGTCATCAAGAAGGGAGACACACTGAGCCATGTAGCGAGAATGTACCACACCACAGTTGCAAAACTCTGCCAGATAAATCACCTTTCAGAAACAAGCATACTGCAGATTGGACAGAAGATTTATTTGAAATGATTTTACGATTTGAAAATTTGAGAATTTGAAGATTCGATGATTTGAAGATTTGAAGATTTGGACGACAGATGCAAAGGGATTTTTTTGGGGGGCTAAAAGAAGAGAAGGCTAAAAGTCAATTGGCTTTAAGCCTGTTAGCCTTTGAGCCTTCAAGCCCCAAACAACCTTTAGCTCGCGCTAGCAATTTCAAACAACCATAAACAACATCAAACTCAAAAACTTTGAACATTAAACTTTGAAAAAGAAACAGAAACAGTACAGTCGCGGCGCGCCACGACGCAATGCTTCGACAAGCTCAGCACATCGCAGAAACCTGAAACATTGAAACGGCGAAGCCATTAAAACGTGAAACTTAGAAACATATAAACAACTCAATGGACAGCAATGCTATAAATAACAACGGAGAACACCTGTCGGCAGCAGACAAGAAACGTGTCATGGATGCCGCCTACGAAGCAGGAACCATCCTGCTCGAAAATGGAGCAGAAATCTCCAACGTCGAGGAAACAATGACTCGTATGGCCTCCCATTTCGGTATGGAAGACGACAGTTTCTTCGTGCTAAGCAACGGCATTATGGCGACAGAAAAGAACTACGCACGTTCAAAATACATTCCAATACTTGGTACCTGTCTGGAAAAAGTCGTGGAAGTCAACCAGTTGTCGCGTGATGTTGTACAAAACAAATGCGACATCGACGAAGTGGAACGCCGACTGAAACAAATCCGAAGCATGAAAGCCAAACCTGCAATCGAGCAGATTTTGGGTTCTGCTGCAGGCAGTTCGGCATTCTGCATAATATTCGGCGGCGGAATATTCGACAGCATAGCTGCATTCATATCCGGCACGCTTTTGTGGACATTTATGTATTTTGTCGGGTTCAGATATATGTCGAGAATCATGGGCAACGTTATCGGCGGACTGTTTGCAGCTGGACTTTGCATCATAATGTACGACATGGGACTTGGCACACATCTTAGCAATATGATTATCGGCGCGATAATACCACTTATCCCCGGAGTGCCGTTTACCAATGGTATCCGCGACCTCGCCAACGAGGACTACATTGCCGGTGTCACCCGATTGCTTGATGCACTACTGGCATTCTTCTGCATTTCTCTTGGCGTAGCCATCGCATTTATGATTGACGCGGGAATTAACGGACAAATGCAACCGCTA
>CAJOEG010000187.1:0-3483 GCA_905233405.1 uncultured Bacteroidales bacterium
GTCGAACACGCTCAGAGTCTGCAAGGCAGCCAAAAGATCGGGTGAACCCCAGTGGTGCGCGTTCACATTTGCAGCAATGTCGTTCTTTATCTGCTCCAACCTCGGTGCATACTTCTGGAATTTCCATAGCTGGTCGTTTGGATTGCGACCGAAACCAAGCGCGCTATTGTCGGGAACGCGAATCTTGTTGCAGTAGTTGAGCCGAATGCTTTTCTGCTTCAATAATTTTTCAACCGTCCAGATGCTATTTCCCGTGAGTGCGCCACAGGTTATGACTATGAAGTAGTAGGCATCCGTAGGAAAAGCCAGTTGTGCGACAAGTTTTGGGACAATCTTGGGGGCATCGCCATTGTAGCAGGGATATACGAAGCCTATGCGTTTTTCTTTTGACAAGTCGGCACCGACAGCCTCGCGCAAAGGCATTACTTGCTCGCCCGTGCGTTCGGCAATCTGTCTTGCTATTGCCAGGCTGTTGCCTGTTCCTGAGAAGTATAGAATCATTTGCGGTAAAATTTGTAGGGCAAAGATAAATCAATTTACGATTTACGAAGTACGATTTTAGATTGAACATTTCGTGTACTGAGCTTATCGAAGGATAAAATGTTTGAAGTTGTTTGAAATGGTTTCAAATTGTTTTTTGTTTTCAGATATTTATAATATGCAGTCTAATAGCTTGGGAGGGACAATATTCCTATAAGGTTACATCTTGAGCAACTTCGTGCAAATCCATTAGATTTCCAACAATGACAGTCTGCAATGTTCCTTATACCACGGGAATTTGGTGTCGTGGCTTACCAAAGTGTATTCGCGGCGTAATGCTGTAGCGATGATAATGCGGTCAAACGGATCGGAATGAGGTCTTCCTGCTATATTAGGGGTAGGCAAGTCATAGAATGTTTCCATAATATCTGGAGCAATATGCAGAATGGCGATACCGTTTGCTTCAACTACCGAGCGAACCTTATCGGGGCGATTGGCTTCAAGACGACCAATCTGCTGCAACTGAATTATTTCTACAAGTGATATTTCCGATATTGCAAACTCGTCCTCGTAATACCTGATACTATCGCGCAACGATTCGGGCAGGCGACTTTCTTCGTGCGACACAAGCCATACTAGAGCGTGAGTATCAAGAAGGTATCTCATGATTCCAAGCCAAATGGGTCGGGAACAAGTTCTTTGTACTTGGTAAGTTTCACAAGTTTTCTTGGCACGGGTTTGAAAAACTTAGTGTTTATCTTCCTCAGTTTTCTTGATTTTGATGTCGTTGTCTTCATTCCAAATGAAACTTTTTCGGACTGCAATTTTACCATTATATCTTGACATGACAAATTTTTTCGGAATATTTTTTCTTATGGTTTCATTCACTAATGTGTTAATGCCAAATCTCATTTTTTCGCTGTTTGCGAATTGTGAACAATATTTCTGTTTGCAAAGATAATGCTTTTTCCGAAACTGCGAACAATTTTTCGGAATATTGTCCTATCAGATTGAAAATGAGGAGTCTTTTGTTGTCAAGACAAAAAGCATGAGCGAAGAAATTTATTACACACAGAAACAAAAACAGCAGCCGACTATTGCCGACTGCTGTTGTTCTCTATAAAGACATACAAAAATGTCTATCGAGGTAATTCTATGGGCAACAAACCCTTGTTATTCTTTAAAGTATTTAAGAAATCATCTCGGTTTTTTGCCATTTCCTCATTATTTATTCTAATTTCCTCTAACCATTTATCAAATTCTTTGGCATTACATACACTATCATTTAATTTTTCTAATGCATAAAATTGCTTTTCGCATAGATTATCAAACTCAGACTCCAATTTGGATAATTTTTCTTTTAATTCTTCTCTATTCATAATTTTAAAATTTAATAATTAATATTTAATTGATTATTATTGACATACATTCTTTACCTAATCTTTTTTTATACATTGTACAAGATATTTATTCCGCACAGACAGGGTAATTTGCCTAATCCTTCACGCAACGAACAGACCATCCCAATCCCTTATTGCTGTTGTTGTCAGTATTCACGGTACTGCTTGTGCTGACAAAAAAACGATAGTCAGCATCGCTACTACTGCGCTCACTAGTACACCAAAAGGAAGCTCCATGTCCGAAATTAATATAATGCCCATTATAAAAGCCAGCAGGCAACGCACCAAAACCAGTTGAGTTGTTATCTGATGGATTATTACCCACAGCACAAGTATTTGTACTACTGTTCCAGCCTGTGATCGAGGCAAGGGACTTAGCAATGTTTTCTGCCATTCCATCGCACTGATATTCGCTTCTAGAACTCAAGTAATCAGTAAGCTGTGTCCACTCTGCATCACTCGGCAAATGCCAGTCATTCGGGCAAATCCCCCGCACACCGCTTGGATTTGTATCGCTGGCACTCTCTCCATTCATTGCGGCAGGCCAGTTGTAAAGGTAGCCATAGATTGCCACATTGGAACTGTTATTGTTCGGATAATAGCGATATGCTGTGGTGGTGCTTGTCGTGGAACCCAAAGGTATATTGCCTTCATAACGAAGATTATCCGCCATCCACGTCTGGGTACCTATTCTTACTGTTGAATATGTATTGCCATCGCGTGTATCAGTAAAACTTCCAAATCGCGATTCTTCCCACTGAGCATACAATGTCACATTCTCCGAGATTGTTATGCTCTGTCCGTCGGTATATGCAGCACCGCTGCCATCTGCCGCGGTATTCCAACCTGCAAAGGTGTAATTTTCTTTTGTAAAAGTATTTGTAGTAAGATTTTGTGCTTCGCCTTCGCTAAATGTCTGCGGTTGCATTGTGCCTGTACCACCATTGGCATCAAAGGTAACGGTATAGGATGTTGCATTGGGATTTGGAGACTCGCAGACAGGGCGAACAGGCCGCCCATAGTAGCGGTAGTTGTAGTTGCCTGAGCCGCAATTGTCCGAATCGAAGAAGAGTCCCCACGCATTTATCAGACTGCCCGTGACGAGCGAACTCGACCAGTAGAGTCCGTAGTAACCGGCTTCGTGGAGACTTGTCCTGTAACGGAAGCCAGCAGCGGGCAGGAAAATGGTGTTGCCGTTAGGACCTGTGAACAAGCGCCCGTTTACTCCGTTTCGGGTAGTCCATTCGTGGGTGCAGTTGTGAATCAATTCTTGCATTTCCGTCTGTGTTGGCATTCTCCAACCAGAACCCCAGTTGGTGGCGGCAGCATCATCGGTGGTTTCCAAGATTGTTAACGAGTCAGTAAAGCCATTGTCGCCGAAATTTGGATCGTTGCAGTACTTTGTAATTGTATTTGAAGTTCCGTTGCACAGGCTGTAGGTATCCCAAGTGTATGTTTCCTTGGTTGCGGTTTCGCCCCATGCGTAATAATTACCGTAATCTTCTGGATTTTCGGCACCTATGTTTGTTGTTGACCAAAGAAGTCCACTCGGCAGTCCTAGTTCAACCCACTCATGCCCGTTAAGTGTGCCCGTGGCTGCTCC
>CAJOEG010000187.1:3503-5232 GCA_905233405.1 uncultured Bacteroidales bacterium
TTATTTCTCCGTAAGCCGTACCTACACTATTGGTAGCGTATGCCTTATAGTAATAAGTAGTACCCGATGTTAGAGCAGTAAGAACCTTAGTAAAATTACCTGTTCCGTTGCCACTCTGCACAGTCTGTGTAAGGTTGCTAGAATTTGTTCCATAAATGAATCCGCGGTCGGTTACTGTTGCGCCGCCACCTGAAGTTACATTGCCAGAAAGGGTTGCACCAGCAGTATTTATATTGCTTGCAGAATAGGTAATTACGACTGGTTTAGATGATTCTGTTGTAAACGACATTACTTCTCCGTATTCTGTACCTTCGCTGTTGGTGGCGTATGCCTTATAGCAATAGGTAATGCCAGCAGCCAAATCAGTAAGGTTTGTCGTAAAGGGTCCTGTTCCACTGCCACATTGTACGGTCTGCGACGTGATCATAAAACCCATAATACTTTGCCCGCAGAGGAATCCTCGGTCAGTTACAGTTGCACCGCCGTCGGAAGTGACATTGCCGTTGAGAGTCGCACCTGTCATGCTTACGCTTGTCGCATTGTTAGTCTGCACGGTAGGCATACTTGGCGAAGACGTTGTGAACTGCTTCACCTCGCCATACGATGTTCCTATTGCGTTGGTAGCGTATGCCTTGTAATAATAGGTTGTACCCGATGTCAAGCCGGTAAGAGCCTTGGCAAAACTACCTGTCCCACTGCCACTCTGTACAGTTTGCGTAAGATTGCTAGAATTTGTTCCGTAGAGGAAACCTCTGGAGGTTACAGCTGCACCGCCATCGGTGGTTATGTTGCCTGAAAGTGTTGCACCAGTACTAGTTATGCTGCTTGCTGTAACTGTGGTTACGGTAGGTGTAGCCACACTCGAGCCACAATTCGAGCAAACAGGACGAACAGAGAGTCCATAGTAACGGGCAATAAATAAGTCTGATATGAATAAATAATCCTCCGAAGCTACCATGAGGGATACCGCACTATTCGTGCCTAGTGAACTCGACCAATACATGCCACAGCCGGTGCATAAAGCGTTGTCGCTAGCACCAGGCAGAAAAATGGAGTTGCCGTTGATATTACTGGTAAAGAGAAATCCATATACACCGTTCTGGGTTGTCCAAACGTGAGTGCAGTTATTGAATAGTTCGTTCATTTCCGTCTGTGTCGGCATTCTCCAGCCCGAACCCCAATTTACGGTGGCGGCATCGGCACTTGATGGAAGTGTGGTCGGATTGCCAGAATATGTGTAGTTGTCTTCTGTATAAGTTGTCTTGGTGCTGGTTTCGCCCCAAGCGTAGTAATTGCCGTATTCCTCCGGAGAGGCGGCTCCTACATTGCAGGTCGCCCAGCATGTACCACTTGGCAAACCAAGGTCAACATAATAGTGCTCGCCCATCCCTCCGGTTGGAGTAGTAAACGATCTTACTTCGCCATAAACCGTACCTTCACTATTGGTGGCGTATGCCTTAAAATAATAAGTGGTAACAGAGGTAAGTCCTGTGATCGTCTTGGAGAAAGTGCCTGTACCACTACCACTTTGTACGGTATGTATTAGGTTGCTCTCGCTTGTTCCGTATATGAATCCGCGATCTGTTACGGTTACTCCACCGTCAGAAGTTATGTTGCCATTTAGTGTTGCGCCTGTAGTAGTTATGCTGCTGGCTATACTTGTGGTTACAGTCGGTGTAAAACGACAGACAGGACGCACAGATTGTCCACAGTAGCGGTAGTAGCTGTC
>CAJOEG010000188.1 GCA_905233405.1 uncultured Bacteroidales bacterium
CATAACGGTATGTATTTTACTTTTTCACTACAAATATACAAAAAAATATCGTTATCTACTTGATTTTTAGCTAATTATTTATTTCGAACTGACGTTAAAATAATAAACTAGCATAATGTTCGGGGCGACTATTCGTCCCGAATATTTTTTTCGCTATGCTCGAAAACCTCGGACTTTTGGGACTTTTCCTCGGTTGCCTGCTGTCGGCGACGATAATACCATTCTCCTCGGAAGCATTGGTATCGGGGGCTTCATTATTGGGTTACAATGCGTGGGTTATCGTCATCGTAGCAAGCATTGGCAATAC
This sequence comes from uncultured Bacteroidales bacterium, assembly GCA_905233405.1. Taxonomy (GTDB): domain Bacteria; phylum Bacteroidota; class Bacteroidia; order Bacteroidales; family ML635J-15; genus Bact-19. The sequence continues at coordinate 308 of CAJOEG010000188.1, forward strand.
CGTGGGCGGAATGATAAGTTTCGGCATGGGATGGCTCTGCAAATGGGAATGGTTGGAAAAATATTTCAGGGTAAAGCGCGAAAAGCTGGAAAAAGTGCATAGCCGTGTGGAAAAATACGGATGCGCCGCAGCACTGCTAACTTGGCTACCGATAATTGGCGATTTGATTGCAATCGCAATGGGTTTCATTCGCACCAATCCGTATATCACAGTTGCGCTGATGTTTGTTGGCAAATTTGTGCGCTACCTTGCAGTGGTGGGAATAATGAACTTGGCATTCTTGTAAATTATACTCAAGTATAATTGTCAACAAACAAAAAATCCCCGCCGAAGCGAGGATTTTTCACATAATGAGAATAATTATTATTTCCTAATATCCAATTCGTTGATAAGGTTCTTTGCTCCGTAGAGTTCATCGATTACCCAAAGCACGTAGCGAGCATCAACGTTGATTGTCCTCTGCATTTCAGGGCTGAAGATAAGGTTCGAGCAGAGCCATTCCCAGTTGCCATCGAAAGCAAGACCTATAAGTTCGCCCTTGCCATTGATGATTGGTGAACCTGAGTTACCTCCGGTGATGTCGTTGTCGCTGAGGAAGCAAACAGGAAGATTTCCAGTTTCATCGGCATAGCGGCCAAACTGCTTCTTGTTGTAGAGTTCCTTGAGTTCCTTTGGAACAACAAATTCAGGATCGTTCGGATTTTCCTTTTCGATAATACCATCGATGTAAGTCAAATATTTGTACTTAACGCCATCGCGTGGAGCATAACTCTGTACGGTTCCGTAGGTAAGACGGAGTGTCGAGTTTGCATCCGGATAGAAAACTCTGTCCTTTTCAAATTCGCGAAGTCCCTGTGTGTAAACTCTTTCGAGTGTTTCAATCTTGTTCATAGGACCAACGAAAGCCATCTGCAACGGCATAATTCCACCGTAAACAGCCTTTGCGAAAGCGAGCAGCGGGTCGGAATCGAAAGCCTTCTTGTTAGGTTTTGCAAGGAAAGCATTGAGACGATTCTTGTCAGTGAAAATTGACTTTGTGTAAACTGCATTTATAAACTTCGAGATTGATTCTTCTTCGGTTTTACCCTTGAAGTTCTTGAAGATATAGTCGCTGAAAGCAGAAACTCTTCTTTCGGCAGGAATGGTCTTAATGTAGTGGTTGAGCATTCTTTCGAAAGTCTTCTTATCGGTATTTACATAGTAGTTCTTGTACATTTCGTCAACACCCTGTGCAAATTCATCGCAGAAAGCCTTAATCTGGTCGGCATTGCCCTTTTCGTCTTCGAACATTCTTGACAATGGGAGCATCTGCAATGTGTTCATTGTCATATCGCTACCCTGACTGAGAAGCAATGAGATAAGAAGCATATCTTCGGTAGCCTGTCCGTACGATTCGTATGCGCTCTTGAGGTCGTCGAGAACGGTTCCGTAGAGTTTCTTGCGGCTATCGTTTGCGTTAGCCCATTTCTGGAATGCTGCTTCTTCCTCTTCCTTGAGTTGTATTGCGTTGGTTGACTTGAGGGTAGCAATTTCACCGCCCCAGAGTTTGTAACCGTTAGCGAGTGAAGCGTAAGTGTCGGCCATTGCAAGACGAATGTTGTCGTCAACGTCCATATCTTCCTTCATTGCACCAAGCTTAACGCCGAGAGCATTAACTGCGCTAGGATTGTACCAGTCGCGTTTGTACTTCATACCATACGAGCAGAGGAAACGTTCGGTGCTGCCAGGGTAACCCATAATCATTGTGAAGTCGCCTTCCTTTACGCCCTTTATTGAAATAGGTAGGTGGTGAAGAGGCTTATAAGGTACATTGTCCTTGTTGTATTCCTTGGAAGGTTTGCCATCGGGTGACATATAAACACGGAAAACCGAGAAATCACCAGTATGACGCGGCCACATCCAGTTGTCGGTATCGCCACCGAACTTACCTATTGATGAAGGAGGAGCACCAACAAAACGAACATCGCCGAAGATTTCATAAACGAAAAGGTAGTATTCGCCACCCTTATACATTTCCTCAACAGATGCTTCGTAATCGTTACCTTTTTTTGCTTCTTCGATGATTTCTTTCATTGCTTCGCCAACCTTCTTTGCTCTTTCGTTTTCGGGAGTTTCGTTGGTTATGCCCTTGAGTACGCGGTCAGTAACGTCGTCGATGCGAACAACGCGGCTAACTCTGAGCCATGGGCATGAAAGTTCTTCTTCTTTGCTCTTTGCCCAGTAACCATTGTCGAGGTAGTTGTGCTCGGTGGTGCTGAGTTTGGTTATTGATTCGTAACCGCAGTGGTGGTTGGTGAAAAGCAAACCTTCCTTGCTAACGATTTCGCCGGTGCAGAAACCACTTCCTTCGGCAGACTGCAACTGGAATATTGCGTCCTTGAGGCAGGAATGGTTGATGCTGTAGATTTCTTCGGCAGTGAGTTTGCAGCCGAGTTTCTGCATCTGTCCGTAGTTCAACTGTGCAATCTTGTTAGGCAACCACATGCCCTCGTCGGGTTCGGGTGTTGCGTTCAGCCATAGTGCGCCTGCAAAGAGGCAAAGTAGTAGAGTGCTGATTCTCTTCATAATTATTATGTTTTTTATTTTTTAATTAATTTTTTGCAAAGTTATGCTTTTTGGTTTTAACGCTGAATTTATGAATAGTTAAAGTTTTATAAATTTGTATTCCCTGCTCGAGTCTTGGGTTGTAAGTCTTAATATGTAATTGCCAGGAACAAGAACGGATATATCAATCGTTGTCTCTCCAGTGTTTTCATTTTGAGAGCTATACACAATAATGCCATTACAGTCAATAATTTCCAATAGGTAGGGTTCGTCAAATCGTACCGTCAGCGAATCGTGGGCAGGGTTCGGAAAAACGGTTTGCAAATCAATGTTTTCGTCTTTTATTTCCGTTGAACCTGGCTCTTCGGGGTATGTCGGTTCGGTATCGGGGTCGTTGACTATCTGTGGTTCTGTTATCCTAAATTCACGCAACCTTGACTTTATATTTATTATCCTTCGGGTGTATTTTTCGTTAGTTACCCATAATCTGCCGTAGTCGCGGAAAGCAATCCCTTCCATCTGGTTGTACCTGACTGCCATTGCGGTAAATTCCTTTGTTTCAACCGTACCAGTGAAAAAATTGTTGCCTTCAAAATTCCTAAGCAATGTAATGGAAGGCTTAGA
>CAJOEG010000189.1 GCA_905233405.1 uncultured Bacteroidales bacterium
TATGATACTGCATCTGGGCTGAAATGAGCATTCTTGTTATTTGCCGAAACGGTAAGGTCGGCGGTCAAAGTTGAATTAGTGCTTACATTCCAGAATTCGAAGTTGCTTATATGGTCGAAAAGCGGATCGTTACCTTCGCAGTTGTTGTTCTGATTCCACCAGCGTGGCATTTCTGATTCGCTGAACCCACCGCCATTGGACTTCTGGTTGAAGACAACGTATGTCTCGCTGTTGGCTGGAAGTGAAGCTACTTTTATGCTACCGAGTACCTTTGGCTGTCCATCGCCTGCACTACCTGTCGGGAATGTGAAATTCGTTTCGGCAGATGCTCCTGTCAGTTTTGTAACCTTGCCAGCAACAAAACTTGCCGAATCGGTAACATTCGCTGCGGTTGCTCCTGCGTTGAAAGTAATTTCGCCCATTACGATACCCTTGTTAAAGGTCGCTGTACCATTGACTATTATTCCGTTAGGAGCCTTTATTGTATCCAATGCAGTCTGTGCAAAGGTTACATTGCCGAAAGTCATCGCACTGCTCAAGGTCTGTGTTGCAGAACCCTTGAAAACTATGGTACTGCTGTTGCTTGCAGTAAATGTTCCGTTGTTGGTTATGCTTCCAGCAATGTTGAGAGTCTTGCTTGCCGGTATGTTAAGGCTTGCACCCGAAGCGATGGTAATGTTGTTGGCATTTGCCTCGCCAGTCTGCGATGGCCAGTTGGATGTAGCCAAGCAAATTCCCGTACCTATATATATGTTCTTTGCTGTTGTAGGAAGCTCTGTAGCAACCGAATAGCCACTGTTGTAAACATACCAGTTGGATGCTGTATTCCAGTCGGTACTTACACCACGCCAGATGTAGTCGTACGAAGAGTCGTCAATGTTTGGTGTAATGACAGTAACAGTACGCGCTGCTGTCGCCGAACAATCGTTTCTAGTGTCGGTGGTCGTAACCTTATATTCGGTAGTTGTGGTTGGTGTTACAGTGTTGGTGGATGTTGTTACACTGTTCGACCACGAATAAGTGTAATTTGCATTGGATGTTGTTTCCAAAGTTGTAGATTCTCCAAGACATATTTCGTTATTGCCAGAAATTGAGGCGGTTGGTACGTCGGTATTGGATGTAATATCATATCCATCCGATGTTCCCTGACATCCGTTCTTTGTTTCGGTAACCGTGTATGCACCTGCTTCGGAAACCTCCTTTGTATTGTCAGTTCCACCACCAGACCACGCAAATGTTCCGCCACTGCCGTTTGCTGTAAGCGTTATGCTTGTGCGAGAGCAAGTAAGTTCGGAATAATTGTCTGCCTGAGATATTGTTGGGGTAGGCAGCGGATTGACCTTGATTGTTATCGTCTCGCTGTCGCTTCCGCAGCTCGGTGTCTGGTTGCTTGTGCCGTTCACCGTGATGGTGTAGGTGCCGACAGCAAGGTTGCTTGCGTATGAGAACGTGTGAGTGCTGCTGTTGTAGCTAATGCCTGTCGGAAGCGTGCTCGGTGTGTACGAGATGTTAGCGTTCGTGGCAGTAACAACAGAATTGCTGAGTGGATTTCCGTAGCATACGGTCTGCTCCTTGTTCGTGACGCTTATTTCAGGCAACGGGTTGACCGTAATTGTTCCACTTAGCGGTATCGGATCGTCACACGACGATGAAGCAACGCTAATACTATAACCGAAAGTGCCGCTGGCAGTTGGCGTGCCATATATCCTGATGGTTCCGTCACTATTCGTGACGTTTATGTCTTCCGGTGTGCCTGATGTCCAGGTAAAGGTCGCTTCACCTCCGCTGTAACTATATCGGATTTCGTTTATGCTAGAATTCTTGCACACAGTCTGTGAAGCAGCACCATAACTAGTGTTGCGTGTTAGTGTTGGCGGTGTATTTATTTCCACCACCACACTTGCCACACTTTGGCATACGCCACTTTCTGCACCAGCAGGAATTGCAAATCCTGGTCTGTTGCCACTATAAGTATTACCACCGTTTACCCTTATGGCTTCCTGCAGATTATCGATGTAATTATCGCTAATATTTGTAGGTGTAGATGGGTTATTGGGTGCTATAGTGTTGTTGTAGATTGGCACTGCTATACCGTCAGTTGTCGCTGTAGGCACTTCGACCACAATTGCAGCGATGCCATTACGGGTTATCACATCGTACTGCTTGATTGGACTTCTGTTTGCCGTAAAGGTATAAGTGCCGCTTGCGCTTGCTGTATATTGATCTACAGTTGTTCCTGTGCCAGAAGCCGTATAACCTCCGCTCCAAGCCCACGAAACATCGCTACAAGTTGCATTTCCAATTGTAGGTGTTATATTGACTTCTGTACAAACGGGATTTGAGATGGATGGGAATGTGATTGTTGCACCCTGACTTACCACTATCGTTACAGAAGCAATGGCAGCAGTTCCTGTACCATTCTCAGTAACAGAACATTGATGTCCTTGACCTTTTCAGCGGTACGGGAAGCATTTCCTACGAGTTTGCAAGCCGTGGTGTAAAGTCGCTTGTTGCAGTTGAAAGCAATGTAAAGCACGCAGCATATATTGAAAAGAATTTCAAGGATTTAGGTTTCTCACAAGCAACAATCTACAAGTCGGATGTCTTCCGCTACCTGGACACTTGCACAAAGAAATTTGATGTCATTTTTGCCGACCCACCATACGCACTCGAAAACATTGAAGAAATCTACCATTCGGTATTTCGCAACAATTTGCTCACAGACACATCCTATCTCATAATCGAGCACGGCGAAGGCAACGACTTTTCCTCGTTCCCGCATTTCGTATCAATGAAAAGATACGGCAGCGTACATTTCAGCATATTCGACCCGACATTATAATATTAAGGTGTTGAGTTTTTTATAATCCACACAAAATAGTTATTTGTTAATAACTTGTATCTCTCGTTTCAAAAAAAACGAACCACCAAACTACACTTATCATTTTTTATAATATTTTTGCGTCCGTAATTTGAATTTAGAGGTATGGAAACTATAAAAGTTCTCGACAGGGAGTTTGTCCCTTACATTGACCACGAAACCATAGTGTCGAAAATCAAGGAAATGGCAGCAAAGATGGATAACGACCTACGCGGCAAGAATCCGCTCTTCCTTGGAATACTCAACGGCTCGTTTATGTTCGCTGCAGAATTGTTCAACCACCTTACCATCGACTGCAACATTTCGTTCCTGAAACTTGCTTCGTATCAAGGCACTAACACAACCGGCAACGTAAAACGCCTAATCGGACTCAACGAGGACATCAAGGACCGCACGGTTGTGATTGTCGAAGACATCATCGACACTGGCATAACGATGGATCATATCGAGAAGCAACTTATTGGTTACGAGCCAAAAGAAATTAAGATAGCCACCCTGCTCTACAAGTCGGAAGTTTACAACAACAAGTACCCGATTGACTATTTCTGCTTCGATATTCCG
>CAJOEG010000190.1 GCA_905233405.1 uncultured Bacteroidales bacterium
AGGAACGAGAAGTCGGGGTAGATAAGTGCTGCAGGGAACTTCTGGTTTTCTCCAAAGACTACCATATTTTCAATGAACGGTGATTCCTCGAACTTGTTTTCGATTGCCTGCGGGTTAACATACTTGCCGAACGAGGTCTTGAATATGTTTTTCAGACGGCCTGTAAGCACAAGCTGGTTGTGTTCGGTAAGGTATCCGCAGTCGCCGGTGTGAAACCAGCCGTCGGGGTCGATGACTTCCTTGGTGAGTTCAGGGTTCTTGTAGTAGCCCATCATCACGTTGTTGCCACGGCACATAACCTCGTTTGTGTCCTTGTCAATCTTCACTTCGATTCCTGGCAACGGGAAACCTACAGTACCAACTTCGCGACCATATTTCTTGCGGCAACTAACAGAGATAACAGGTGAAGTTTCAGTAAGACCATATCCTTCGAACACAGGCATCTTTATTGCGGAGAAGAATGAAGCTATACGTGGCTGTATGCTTGCTGCCCCCGATACTATGATGTCGAAATTTTCTGCTCCGATGCCCGCACGTATTTGCTTGTAAACCAGTTTGTCGGCAATCTTCAGTTTGAAATTGTACCAAGCCGAGCGTTCAAAGTCCTGAATCTTGTATTGCTGTGCGAGGTCTATTGCCCAGTAGAAGATTTTTTTCTTCATTCCAGACAGCTTTTTGCCGTTGTTGTAAACCTTGTCGAACATCTTTTCCAGAACGCGAGGAACAGCTGTCATCATTGTGGGATGGACTTCCCTGAGATTTTCAGCAATCGTGCCGAGGTTCTGTGCGTAGTAAACCGACATTCCCAAGTATTGGTACATGAATACCAGAAGTCTTTCGTATGCGTGGCACAGAGGCAGGAAACTGAATGCGCGTTTCGACCAGGGCGAAGGTGTCATTATGATACCCATAATCTGGTGTACTATGTTCTTGTGCGACAGCATTACGCCCTTTGGAGTGCCGGTGGTTCCCGATGTGTAGATTATCGTCGAGCAGTCTTCGGGCTTTACTGCCGATTTCAGTTCCTTGAGCTTGTCGAGGTTGAGATGATTCTTGCCATTTTCAACAAGTTCGGCAAATTCGGGATATCCTTCCACTTTGTTGAAAGTGTACATCTTCTGCAGATGCTGCAGATTGGCGGAAACGCTCTTTATTTTTTCTGCAATTTTTGCACCTTCGACGATGGCAATCTTTGCTTCGCTGTGGTTCAGTATGTATTCGTAGTCCGATTCTGAGATTGTCGGGTAAACGGGCACTATTATGCAACCGAGCTGCATTACAGCCATATCTACCATATTCCATTCCGGCTTGTTTCCGCTGATGAGAGCAACCTTGTCGCCTGGCTTTATGCCGTCTTCCAACAAGCCGCAACTTATGCAGTTGACGAGGTCGTAGTATTCTTTGGGGCTGTATTCTCTCCATTCGGTATTCACTTTGCCGGCAAGGGCAACCTTCTGTTCTGGATACTCCTGCAAGTACCTGTCCAGTATGTCAAAAAGTCTTGTTACTTCCATTTCCTTAAATTTTGTTTCAAATAATCGCTTTATTTTATTTCAGAGCAGATGATACCGTCTGCTCCAATCCTACAAAGGTAAGTCAAATTTTTGAATTTGACTTTTATTTTATGTTAATGTATTAACCTTAAATGTTGATATGTTTAAAAGTTATACTAAATTGTTGTATGATTATATTTGTATGGATGAGATGTAGATTAAGTTAGAATAGTGCATGGTTGATTTTGTTTGCTTGTATTTGCCAAAAAATGTGTATATTTGCACCCTCATTTTTGAATAGGATTTTGTTTTGAAAGATACGATAATAAAATACTTTAACAGTAAAAGAAACATTGCCGCTTTCTTGGTTTTTGTTTATGCTTTTGCTATCGGTTTTATCTTCCTTGTGAATCCTTTTAATGTAAAGTCGTGGGTTGACTGGGAGGATACGGACGATTATGTAATAACGGTTTTGTCCGTTGTGGGGATTGGCTTCTTTGTGTTGCTTGTAAGCCGTTCGCTGATGTATATTCTTCGTAACAAAGTGGTCTTGAATTTTAAGGGCTTCTTGATATGGGTCGCTGGTGAACTTGCTGTTTTGTCGGCTTTCTATACCTTGTTCGCACACGAATACGACATAAAATATATAGGACAGGGATATTTCGACATTTTCCCGAGAATTTTCATGTATGTGGCATTATTGCTTCTGGTTCCATATATTATATCGTGGATGTATGTGGCATTGAAGGTAAAGCGCGATGTCGAGGACGATGCTGTTGTGCCTGCCAAGGCAACCGAAAACGACGACACCAAGTCGGATATGTCAAAGTCGATTTCAGAGACAGAACTTCTCGTAAAAGAGAACGAGCAGCCACGCCACAACATTGTCAACTTTTACGACGACAAGGGACAACTCAAACTTTCGGTTGACATAGACAACCTTCTGTACGTTGAATCGGCCGACAACTACGTGAACATCTACTATTCCAACAAGGGAAAATTTTCGCGTTTTATGCTTCGCGCAACCTTGAAGTCGATAGAAGACACCTTCGCCGATTGCGACCTTGTACGTTGCCACCGTTCGTATGTGGTTAACTTCAAAAAAGTTAAAGTTTTGAGAAAGGAAAAGATGGGATTGTTCCTTGACCTTGACTTTGACAATTCGCCCGAAATTCCAGTATCAAAGACATACGCAGAATCTGTAATAAACTTATTCTCAAAACATTCATTACTGCAATGAAAGTAAACGGAGTGCATTATCGGGCGATTTGGATGGAAGGGACATCTGTCTGTATGATCGAGCAAAACCTTTTGCCGTTTGATTTCAAGATTTTCAAGGCAGAAACTTTGGACGATACCTGTATGGCTATCAAGACGATGATAACCCGTGGTGCAGGTTCAATTGGTGCAGCCGCAGCATACGGAATGTACCAGGCAATTTGTGCTTCCGACGACGAGCATCTTATTGAGAATCTTATCGTTGCAAAAAAGAAGATTGATTCTACACGTCCGACTGCAGTAAATCTTTTCTATGCTACCGACAGGGTGCTGAAGGCTGCTAAGGTTTCGCGCGAATTTGCTATCAGCGAGGCATTTGCCGTTGCTGACGAGTGCGCCGAGGCTGGTCGTATGATTGGCGAATATGGCAACACCTTGATAAAGGACGGTTTTGGCATTGAGACTCACTGCAATGCTGGATGGCTTGCCCTTGTTGATTACGGAAGTGCGCTTGCTCCGATATATGCTGCGCACGAATCGGGCAAAAAGATTTTCGTCTATGCCGACGAAACCCGTCCGCGCAATCAGGGCGCAAGGCTTACGGCCTGGGAACTGGCTTCCGCTGGTGTCCCTCATGCGATACTTCCCGACAATGCCGGTGCCTACTATATGTCGTTGGGTAAGATTAATATGGTAATCGTCGGTGCCGACCGCATTGCTG
>CAJOEG010000191.1 GCA_905233405.1 uncultured Bacteroidales bacterium
GTGCAATTTCCTCGGCGTGCGAAGGTCCGCTAATCATTGCCATATTAGACAGAGAAATGTTGAATTCGCTATGCAGATAATCGGAGATAAGCTGCATAGTTTCGGGTATTATGCCTTTTACTGCAGTGATTATCTTTTTACCAGTGATGTCAACATTTTTAAGCGGTTTTAGCGATTCGTGGAGAAATGCAGCCGGAGTTACTATTATAAGGTAATCGGCCTTTGATGCTACAGCCTCGAGGTCGGTGTTTATTTCTACGCAGTCGGGATTGATGAAAGTTGACGAAAGATAACGCGGATTATGTCCGTATTTCTTTATTCCTTCTGCAATTTCGTCCCTGCGTACCCACCACGATGTACGCTCAAGGTTTGCCGTAAGTATCTTGACTATTGCCGTCGCCCAGCTGCCACTGCCGATTACGGCTACGTTGTATTTCAGTTTTTCGATTGTAAGCATACAATTTTATTTTGGCACAAAAATACAATTTATTTACGAATTGCGGACATATCTTAGGTCAACCGTCACGACGGAAGCATATTTCAAAATTTTCTGTCATACCTATAAATAATTTAATTGGACTAACGGCACACAATGCCAATATTGCAAAAGACAATTTTTGTAATTTTGCACCTGTTTTACAAACATCACTATAACTATGAACTATCTATCACCATCCACACCACTGCCACAGATAACTGGCTCGCTGATAAGCTACTTTAGCAACATGGTAAAGTTGAACGGTGGCACAAACTTAGCACAAGGAATACCTGGATTCTGTCCACCAGAGAAACTTCTGGAGATATTTGCTAACGTGCTGAAAAAAGACATACACCAGTACGCACCTGGCTGTGGAAACCAGAAACTGTTAGAACACCTAGATGCAAAATACAGTCAGCGACCTCCCGACGCAAAAATATTCATCTCAAGCGGTGCAACCGAAGCCGTTTCGCTGATATACACCTATCTGCAAGGCAACAAAGGTAAGAATTTCAATGCAATGAGTTTCTCGCCGGCATACGAATCATACATTCACCTACCTCAGATTTTCGGGAACAACTTCTTCACCTATCCTACCGACCCGGAAATATATTTTGACAACGAGAAGTTTCGCAAATTCTTCATCAACAACAAAATAAACGTAATATTTGTAGCTTCGCCAGGAAATCCATACGGCAAAACTTTGAGTCGTGAAAAACTCGACTACCTCATCGACATCTGCGAAGAATTCGGCTCATACCTTATAATAGATTCGGTTTACGGAGAATTGTACTTCAACAATGAGCCGCCATACTACCCAGTTGAAAGAATTTCGCCGAATGTGTTCTATGTCAACAGCTTCTCAAAGAAATATTCAATCACAGGTTGGCGCGTCGGATATTTCATCTTCCACGAAAGCCATTTTGCCAAAATCAGCTACATCCACGACTACATTGGCTTGTCGTCGGCAGCACCGCAACAACAAGCAATTGCCGAGTTCCTCGACACCGATGAGTCGCATACCTACATCACGGAACTACGCGGCAAGATTATTCGCAACCTCGAAATCGGCAACGAACGCCTACAAAAAGCAGGCTTCGTATGTCCTCAAAACGATGGCGGCTACTTCATCTGGGCAAAGCTACCAGAACCATGGAACGACAGTCTTCGCTTTGGACTAGCCCTCTATGAGAATATCAGAACAGCTGTGATTCCTGGAGTACATTTCGGCAAGGAATGGAACAACTACATAAGAATCAACATCGCCCGTGAAGAAGAGGAATTTGTACGGGGAATTGACAACCTCATCGCGTTCACGAAAAAAGCGAAGGCTTAACATCGAAAATTGTTAATAACATTCGCTTCGAAAAATGAGTGAAAACAATAATTATATGTAATTTCGCAATGTAAAAAATAAGACTATGGATATTTCAGGAAAATTAATAAAGATATTGGAGCCTATAACTGGCACTGGAGCAAACGGAACATGGAAAAAACAATCGTTTGTAATTGAATACTCGAACGGACAATTCCCCAAAAAAGCCTGCTTCCAGGTATGGGGTGACAAGGTAAACCTTTCGTCGCTTGTCGAAGGAGAAGAAATACACGTCTTTTTCGAACCGGAAAGCCGCGAGTACAACAACAACTGGTACACCGACCTTCGCGCCTGGAAAGTGGAATCTGCCCAAAACCAAGCTGGTGGATTCTCGTCAATGCCGACACCGCCTCCTCCAACAGGAGCACCAATTCCAACAGAAATGCCCGACTTCATGGGAGCCGACAGCAAGGCAGACGACGACTTGCCATTCTAATGGTAAAGAAATACAACATTCCCGTTAATTTTTGACAATTGTTTTTGCATTGCCAGAAATTATAGCTACGTGTCTTATCTTAAAGTTTACTGCAAAAAACATATACAAGACTAATTGGATATAATTCCAAAAAGTTTTGTATATTGTGTAACCACAATTAGTACTTTTGATAAAAACTGCACAAAATGGAACGAGAAATTAGCGAAACATACCGCTTTAACTATAATGAATATGACGAGAAAGGTCGCAGTATCAAAGATGGACTTCCATTTCGTGAACATGTACGCGATTTCGAAAGAGACTTCCATGCACGGCACTCCTGTGAATATGCACTGAATTTCTACAGTAATTCCAGAACGATGATGCTACTGGAAAGGTCGTGCGACGCAGCGCCTTTTCTTATGTACGGGATGGAATTAACACAAGGGCAGGCTTTCGATGCTGAACAAGACCCGTATTTCAATCATAGAATGAACAAAAATAATGCAAACATTATGGTCTATGGCATAGACTCTGCATTTATGACCGAGTTCGACGAATATGGCTACCCCATAATTAACGAAAGCAAAGCCATTTACCCGTTAACTCTACTCATAGACAATACAATGAGAGACAATGAAGTACGGTTGGCTGTTCCAACTCTCGGTGGTGGAGACGAAACGGAAGAAGTAAACATAGATGTACCCAAACCCGAATATGCCTAATGGAAACCGAAGGACAAAACAAACAATGGCACCTGATTCGCAATGACAATGGCGAATGGATAAGCGACGAGTATGTAGTATTCGTTTCGCAATCGGTTGCAACTCAACTAAAAGCAATAGCCGAACAACAAGGCAAAGAATTAAATGTTCAGCACTGGGCAGATGGAAAATTATGGTGCTACCGCCATGAACTGGAGAAAATTGACTTGACAAATTTAAATAACTAAAAAATGGAACAAAAGAAAAACTATCATTGTGAAACAATCTGCAAAAGTGATAATCCTATCAAAAAGGCTGCACGCTCACAACAATCATGGTTTAGAGAGAAATATATTAACCTGAGTTCGAAATAAGGAATCAAAAGAGAGTCAACTGGTTATCATCATAGAAGTCAAGCGAGATAGAAGGTTTCTTTGGGAAGAAACAATAA
>CAJOEG010000192.1 GCA_905233405.1 uncultured Bacteroidales bacterium
ACGACAAATTCATTTTCGGCAATTCCGAGTTCCTTGCGTTGTTGCTCGACTTTTGTGTTGTCAATTTTGTGGAAGTCAAATAGTTCGGTGTCGGCACAGCAAGGGATGACTTCAATAGGTATGTTTTCCAATCCTGCGAAGGTGTGTATTATGTCGCGGCCTGCATAGGTGAGGCTTATTGTGTGGTCGGCCTGTGTGAAGAAAAGCCGTTCCTTGCGCTTGAAATACTTGTAAACGGCGTTGTAAATCGTATTGCTTCGGTTCCAGAGCTTTCCGTCAACGCGCTCGTCGGCGTAGAATCCGCGCATATCGAAGATGAACTTGGTGCCGAACTTACGCTTCATATAAACGCCAACGAATGCCGAAATGTATGAGCGACAATGTATTATGCTGAAATTGTACTGCTTGTGCAGATGGCGTGCTTCCTTTTTCATGCGGAAGACATCCTTTACTGTGGAAACTATTGGCGGTTTCTTGGTGTATGGAATCGGATGCCATTGTATGTTGTTGTCTGACAAAAGTTTGCCGATGAACTCCTTGCGTTTTGCGTAGGCTTCGGGCTTTTCGGCAGAGAGTATGTGAATGTCGTATCCGTTTTTAGAAAGCACGGTGAGGTAGGGAATTACCTGCGACTGTCCGAGGCTGTCGGTCATTCCGTCGTAAGAAACATAAAGTATGGCACTCATTTGTAGTTAAAATTATTTTGCAAAATTATGCAATATTTTGGCTGTAACAAAATTAATACAGAATCTTGAATTGGGACAAATAACAAATACAACAATATAACTTAAAAGGTATAGAAATACGCTTTGTTGCCAGAAATATTATGGAAGCAGAAATGCAAGCTTTTAACAACGATACTCAACTTTTAAATTTTTAAACATTGAACCTTTAAACATATTTGTCGAATCCCTTGAATTTTCTATTTTTCCTCTAAAGAAAAATTATAATATATTGACTATCAACGCCAAATTTTCTTTATTATACTGGCATAAAAATCAATAATTTTTATGTAAGTTATTTTTCAGAATGAACAAGACTCCAGGCACAGCGGAACTGCAGATTGACGAACAAAACAGGCAACTTATAAAGAGCCTGATAGAACGCAACAGGATTATCGAAGAGAACAATCTGCCAACCGACAATATGATTCCCGAATACAAACTCGACTCCAACGGGAAATTCTTGAGTGTAAACATAAAACTGGCCGAATTGCTTGGCTATTCCAGCACCGACGAACTTATGTCTACAATAGTCGAAAAAAGATATCTGATACTCAAGTCGGACTTGATGGCTGAACTTGAAAACTCCGACTACATCATCAACAAGCCTTTGTATTTGCGCACCCGAAGCGATTCGTACCTGACACTTAAGAAGTCCGTCATAAAACTCAAGGAGGACGGTCGTATCCGCTACTATGGGCTGGTTACTCGTATGGATTCGCACAAGAATGTTGTACACGAGGACGCAATATTCTGGAATGCCGTAAAGCAGATGTACGGCGGAATGAAGTCGGGTATAGTTATATGCGACAGCGACGGTTATATATTGTACGAAAATCCTGCCATAAGGCATTTGCTTGGTTACGATGACCTTGCCGAACAGCCAAGTCTGCATATTACTGGCTATGTAACAGAAGGTTGCCAAAAGAAAATGAAAGAATCGCTGGGCGAATTGTTCGACAAGCAAGTCCAAATTCCAAGCATTACCTATTCCCTCATTAAAAACGACGGAAACACCATCGAGGTTGAAATTTACTCGTCAATGATTGCAATCGAGGATAGGAAATTGTGCCTTTCTGTAATTTCCGGTTTCGGCAAGGACGAAAATATGCGCAATATGGAGTCGTCTGTGCAGTACCGCAAGACTTTGAACCTGCTTTCGGAAATATACATACTGGTTACCGAATCGGGTGGAATATGCGACCTTAACGAATCGGCAGTCAACCTGTGGGGCTGGAATTACAACCGCTACCTTACAAAGTCGATTTTCGAACTTGGCAGTTTCCGTGTCGCCGACTCAAAGCGACGGCTCGACTACTTGTGCGACGACGGTGCAAGCCGATACACATTTGTCGCAAAGGAAACTATATATGGCGAACTGTTGTTGTCGGCAAGGATGCATTCGGTAGTCGTCAACGACAAAAGGTGCATTGCCGTAGTGATGGAAAGCCGGCACGAGATACAGCAGGTAAAAGAAAAGCTTGAACAGGAGTATCACAACAACTTTGTAATGTTCGAGAACTCTGTTTGCGGAATAATTCATCTTAACGGCAAGGAAATCATCAATGCCAACACACAGGCCTACAGTCTGCTGAAAATATCTTACGACATCAGGGGCGAACAGTTTTCAAGCATTTTCCCCGATACCCGACGCAAAAAGCGCCATATTGTAACCACTGCCGCAAACCGTATGGAGGAAGTGTTCAACTATGAATTTTTCACCAAGGGCAAGCGCACACTTCTCGAAGTTCACCTGTTCGACGTTGACAAGGAGAACACTTTCTGCTATTTTATTGACACGACCCAGCACAAGTCGGCTCCGTTGTCGCTTGCCAACTTGTCGTCGCGCTACCGTGCAATAGTGGAGCACTCGCCCTGCGGTGTGCTTATCGGCGACAAGAACGGCGACATAATAGATGTAAGCGGTCGCTTCTGCGAAATGATAAGGATGCCGGCTGTCGAGATTCTTGGAAAGAACATTTCCGCACTTTTCACCGAAAGCAGTATCAAGGGAAAGCCCCTCGACTATGTGCGCGTTGATGCCGGCGAAATAATAAGCGCCGAGCGCGAACTTAAATGCGGTGACGGTACTATCAAGATTGTCGAGATGTATTCCTGTGCTATTTCCACCGATATGTATCAGGCTGTGGTACTGGATATTACGCCAAGAAAGATATACGAAAACCAGATGCTTGACTATCGTCGTCAGGTAAACGATATGGATATGGAGAAAGCCCATTTCCTGAAAATGTCGAAGGACATCACTGCAATATTCACTGCCGATGCCAATATCAAGGACATTTTTGTGGGGGAAAGTTCTCCGTTCTACAGATATTTCAATAGCGAAAAGGAGTTTATTGAGCGTTTTCTGAGCTACATATCGCGCAAGGACTACGCTATGATGCTAAAGCAAGGTATTGCAAACGCAATTGCTGGAAACGAAAACAAGGAGCAGAAAGTCGAAATTGTTATCGGTGGCACCTTGCTTGTCCTCGAAGTAAGGTTTATGCTAATCGAAAACAATGTGCTGGTGGTTATTTCCGATGTCACCGAAAGGGAACGGATAATAACCGAACTCAACCGTGCATTGAAGAAATCGGAGGAGAACGAAAAGTTGCAGGCTGCATTCCTGAGCAACCTTTCGCACGAACTGCGAACACCAATGAACGGCGTAATAGGTTTTGCCGACATTCTGCTCGAAGGCGAGGACAATCCGCAAAAGCAGGAATATCTGAGGATAATACTCAACTCGTCGTACCAGTTGCTCAGTGTGCTGTCGGATATTATTGAAATGTCGAAGCTTGAGGCTGGCGTGGTGCAGGCAAAGTCCGAAATTGTCAGCGTGAAGAAAATCATCGGTGATGTCTGTGCTTTGATGCGTACCGAACATAGTGTCACCGACAACAATGTGCAGATTATGAATCTTGCACAGGAACACAAGGAAACGCATATCATTTCTGACAGTACAAAACTTAAACAAATAATTACCAACCTGATTAGCAATGCAATAAAGTTCACAAAGAACGGCAAGGTGGAGGTCGATTTCAGCGAAACTGATGAAAAGGTCTGCATAACTGTTCGCGACAACGGCGTTGGAATTTCCAAGCTGGACATCGACCATATTTTCGACCGCTTCTTCCAGACAAAAAACGCGAAAGCCGTCACAAAGGGTGCTGGACTTGGACTTGCCATCGTCAAGTCGTATGTTGATATGCTTCAGGGTACTATACGGGTCGAATCGGAGGAAGGCAAGGGTTCTTGCTTCTATGTTGAATTGCCAAACAACTATTGAATGCTATATTTTGATATTTTTGTCGTTTTATAATAAATAATTATGTCACAAAATAAAAAGGAAACCGTCATTACTCGCAAGCTTCGTGAGCTAAAGGTTCCACAAAGCAGAACGAAAACGCAATGCAAAATGGGGAGCGTTGTAAGCCGCTCACTGAGCGTGTCGAAGTGCGGCAATACACAAGGAGATTGCTCACTTCGTTTCGCGAGGCTGCAAGCAGCGTTCCGCACAGACAGGCTCACAAGTCTCGTACATTCGCCTGTTCGCTTTGTCTTACGGAATGACGTAAAGAGTCGTTTATTTTTAATCGCATTTTTATT